>JAYVCD010000305.1:0-4101 GCA_043750125.1 Archangiaceae bacterium
ACTTCGACGGGGACCTGGTAGGTCGCGCCACCGACGCGGCGGCTCTTCACTTCGAGCACCGGCTTGACGTTGTCGAGCGCCTTCTTGAACGTCTTGAGGGGCTCTTCCTTCGCGCGCTCTTCGATCAACGCGAACGCACCGTAGGTGACGCGCTCGGCAATCGACTTCTTGCCTTTGCGCATCAGGTCGTTGACGAACTTGGTGACGACGCGATCGAGGAACTTCGGATCGGGGAGAATCTTGCGCTTATTCGGTACTCGGCGACGGGGCATGGATCAGATCCTTTTGGTTCAGCTGGGGCGCTTGGCGCCGTACTTGGAACGGCTCTGCTTGCGGCCCTGAACGCCGACCGAGTCGAGAGTGCCGCGAATGATGTGGTAGCGAACGCCGGGGAGGTCCTTGACGCGGCCTCCGCGAATCATCACCACCGAGTGCTCCTGGAGGTTGTGACCGACGCCCGGAATGTAGGACGTCACTTCGATTCCGTTCGTGAGGCGAACGCGGGCAACCTTCCGGAGGGCCGAGTTCGGCTTCTTGGGGGTCGTGGTGTAGACGCGGGTACAAACGCCGCGTTTCTGGGGGCACTCTTTGAGCGCGGGGCTCTTGCCCTTGAACCGCAGTGCTTCACGGCCTTTGCGGATCAGCTGGTTGATCGTCGGCATGAATTCCTGGAACCCGAATGGTGAATGAAAAAAGGGGGCCCCGCTTACAGGCCCTGACATTCAGTGTCAAGGAACAGCCGGCGGTGGGCCAAAAGGAATCGCCGCTTTAGAGATCCGTTACCATCACCACCGCGTCCTCGCGATCGTCCGTGTAGTAGTTCGGTCGCATTCCGACCGCCTTGAAGCCCAGCGCTTTGTACATCCCGATCGCCGCTTCGTTGCCCCGTCGGACCTCGAGCGAAGCGATTCGGCAGCGGTGGGTGCGGCCGTATTCGAGCGTCGCTTCCATCACCGAGCGGCCGATGCCCCTGCGCCGCTGAGACTGGGCGGTGGCGACGTTGAGGACGTGAATCTCGTCTGCGACCAACCAGAAAATCGAAAATCCAATCACCTTCCAACCCGTCGGGTCCGGCTCTTCGGCGAGCAAAATCGTCGACCAGTCCTGAGTCAGCTCTTTCTTCACCATCTCGAGCGTCCACGGGTTGGAAAAGGCGACCCGCTCGATGTCCATCACCCCGACGAGGTCTTCGGGGATCATCCGGCGAATTCGCCAGGGCTCGGCCGCCAGTTGTCTCACCGCGAGCCTCCATCACCGCTGAGGTTTTCGGCAAAAGGTCCGAGCAGTCGCACCGAGCCGGCCTTTCGTACCTGGGCCAGCTCGGCGGCGGCCAGCACCTTGAAGCGTTCGTTGAAGAGCTTCTGGCGCAAGGCAGGCAACCCGAGGCCTCGAAGATCCGGGCGCTCGGATTGAATGTTCTTCGCCTCGGCCTGGGACACCTGGGCCTTGAGCTTGAGCTTGCCTTCAAACACCCGTTCGGTGCGCAGCATGCGCGAGAGGACCAACGCGAGGCTCGAGGCGTCGGCGTCGTGGGCCGCAAGGAAGGCCTCGAGCCGCTCGGGGCCCCCCAGCTGCAGACCAAACCGGTCCATCGCGCCTTGAAGCTCGCCCTCTTCGAGCGGGTAGGCCTTGAGCTTGTCAGCCTCGGCGATCTCGAGCCGTTGGCCAATCACCGAATCGAGCGCGCTGGCCAGGGCCGCATGGTCGAGCGCGCCGAACGCCGCTTCCACCCCACCCCGATGAATCAGCAGCACCCGCGCCTCGAACTGCAGCTCACTCAAGGTCAGAACCCGCCCGTCGACCAGCGCCACGCTGCGGTCGAGCAGTCGGGGTTGGCCCGACGCCGGCAACGAAATACACAGAAATACCAGTAACCACTGGCGGGTCTGGTGGAGTTGGTTAGTTTGTCGCCCGACCATGGCGGAGGATTACTACCAGCGGCTCGGCGTGTCTCGCCAAGCCTCAGATGAAGAGATCAAGAAGGCCTACCGACGTCAGGCGAAGAAATTTCACCCTGACATCAACAAGGCCAAGGGCGCCGAAGACACCTTCAAGGGTCTGAACAGCGCTTACGAGGTCCTGGGCGACAAGAAGAAGCGCGCGCTCTACGACGAGCTGGGCGAAGACGCGGTGAAGATTGGCTTCGACGAAAAAAAGGCCGATGCGTTTCGCCAGTACAAGGCCGCTCAGCAGTCCGGAGGAAGCCGACGCGGGTCGGGATCTCCGGGAGGGATGAACTTCGACTTCGAGGGCGACGGCAGCGGAGCCGACTTCGAGTCCCTGTTTGGCCAGATGTTCAGCCAGGCGCGAAACCGGCCCAAGCGCGGCGACGACTACACGATGAAGGTGCAGATTTCGCTCGGCGAAGCGGTCACCGGCATCGAACGGAACGTCCAGGTGAACTCGAAGCGACTGACGGTGAAGATTCCGAAAGGAGTCACCACCGGCTCGCAGGTTCGGCTTCAGGGCCAGGGCGGGCCGGGAGACAAAGGGGGGCCTCAGGGCGATTTGTTCATCGAAATCGAGGTCTTTCCCCACCCGCTGGTGCGCCGCGAGGGCAACGATCTCTACCTCGATCTTCCGATCACCGTCGGCGAGGCGATCAATGGATCCGAAGTCACCGTTCCCACCTTCGGGGGCGAGGGGAAAGTGACGATCAAGCCCGGCACCCAGTCGGGCCTGAACATGCGGCTGAAAGGCAAAGGAGCTCCCAGCCTCGAAGGGAGCGCGACCGGGGACATGTACCTCGTGATTCAGATTCGGGTGCCCGAGCACGTCGACGAAGCGGTGAAGAAGGCGGCCGCCGAGCTGGACAGCGGTTATCGGCTGGGCGTGCGGAAGAACCTGAAGCTCTGACAACTTCTGCTAGGAAGCGAAAGTTCGAATGGGACTCTTAGATTTTCTGGGTGGGGGCACGGCGGCCGACAAGGCGACGCGGCTCAAGTCGAAGGTGACGCAGAAGTACGGCGATCCGGCCACGCGACAGAAGGCGATTTCGCAGCTGGGCGACATGAAGACGCCCGAAGCCATCGCGGTCTTGATGCACCGCTTCACCCTCACGGTCGACCCCCACACCACCGACGCCGACGAGAAAGATCACGTCTTCGAGATCATCTGCGGCCTGGCGGACCACGCGGTGCAGCCGGTGAAAGACTTTCTCAAGCGCTCGGATGCCGCCAGCTCGTGGGCGCTCAAAGTGCTCGAAGAGATTTTGCCCAATGACCAGGTGATCGGAATCGCCTGCGACGAGCTGAAGCGCCTGGGCGCCGAATACACCCGCGATCCGGAAAAGAAGGTCGTGCTGATGAACTACCTCGAGAGCAAAGACGACCCTCGCATTTCCGAGGCGATCGTCCCGCTGCTGTCGGACATGGCCGACGAGGTGAAGATGGCGGCGCTGAAGACTCTGGCGGCGCTGAAGTACGAGCCGGCGCGCGAGAAAATGTTGGAGCTGCTGGTCGGCGAGGACACCGCCAAGCGGGTGCAGACCGCAGCGATCGAAGCGATCTCCGCCAGTCAGTTCACCGTCCAGGGTTACCGCGAGAAGGTCGAGAAGCGGCTGGGCGATGGTTGGCATCTGGACAAGTCGGGCGCGCTGAAGAAACGCAATTAGCGTGCGGCTCTTCGTTGCCGGCCCGATCTGGTTGATCGGCTTGTCGATCGCCGGTTGTTCCGGAACCCCGCAGCCCCTGGCGGACGCAGGGGTGGACGGGGGGGCCGAGCCGACTCCGGTCGAGCTGTGCGAGCGCCTGGCCGCGGCCCGGTGCGGCCTGCTCGGGCGCTGCTACACCGCGTTCGCGCGTGAAGATCTCACCGCCTGCCTTTCGCTCGAGCAGCAGCGCTGCATCGTCGAATACGAGACGGTGCGGCTGTCCTTCGACGAAAAGGTGGTCCGCATCGATTCCACCCGGCTGGCCAATTGCGAAACCCGAATGCAGAGCAGCAGCTGCCCGCCGACCTTCCCTCCCAATTACCCTGCCGTCGCCGCGCATCCCTTCTCGGATTGCGGCCTTCAGACCGGGCTGGTCATCGGCAAAGTGGTCAGCGGCCAACCCTGCGCGCGCGCCGTCGATTGCGAGCCGGGCAGCGTCTGCATCAAGC
>JAYVCD010000306.1:0-15816 GCA_043750125.1 Archangiaceae bacterium
GCGATCGCCAGCCGAGGTGCGGGCGAGCTCTACGGTCTGGCGGTGCTGGCCGCGGACGTTCAGAACGACGCCTCCAACGCCACGAGGTTTGTCGCCCTCTCGCGCGAACCCGGCAAGCCCGGCGGGAACAAAACGTCGATCGCCTTCACCCTCGAGCCTCACGTCGGCACGCTGCACGCCGCGCTCGGAGCGTTGGCCCGTAACGGTCTGAACGTGACGAGGGTTGTTTCTCGCCCGCACCTCGCGCCGTGGCAGCCGGTCTTCCACCTGGACTTCGTGGGCGGGCCGGGAGCTCAGGCGCTGGAAGAGCTGGCTGTGCTGACGACCCGACTGTGGGTGCTCGGCTCTTACGAAGGCGCAGTGAAGTCGGCGACCGAGTCGACGTAGGCCTGCCGGATTCGCGCCGCGTAGCGCTTCAAGCGAGGCAGCTGCTCGAGCCCCAGCGCCTGCGGCCCATCACAGAGCGCGACCTTCGGCTGAGGATGAAAGTCGACCAGCACCATCGTGGCGCCGGAAACGATTCCCTGGCCGACGGTGTGGAAGATGTCGGGCAGCCCGTCGGGGCCCACGTCGGGCACTCCGACCGAGTGCGAGGGGTCGATGCACACCGGCAGACGGGTCAACCGGCGAACGACCGGAACGTGGGCGAAGTCGACCAGGTTGCGGTGGGGATCTCCCAGGTGGGTCTTCACTCCGCGCAGGCAGAACACGATCTTTCGATTGCCTTCGCTGGCCACGTACTCACACGCGTTCAGCGATTCTTCGAGGGTGATTCCCATTCCTCGTTTGACCAGCACCGGGAATTCCTGCTGCTGCCCGACCTGCTTGAGCAGCTCGAAGTTCTGGGCGTTGCGGGTGCCGATCTGCAGCATCACTCCGGTGGCCTTCCCCGAGACGGCGAGCGCCTCGGTGATTTCATCGATGTGCCGAGGGTGGGTCACTTCCATCGCGACCACCCGAACCCCGTACTTCCCGGCGAGCTCGAAGACCCAGGGCAGGCAGTCCTTTCCCAGACCCTGAAAGTCGTACGGACTGGTGCGGGGCTTGTACGCGCCCATGCGGGTGGTGGTGATTCCGTTCTTCTGCAGCGCCGCCATCATCTGCTCGACGTGGGCCCGGGTGTCGACGGCGCAGAGGCCGGCGAAGAGGTGCACCTGGTTCTCGTTGAAGTCGACGCCGTTGTAGTGAAAGCCGCTGCTTTCGGTTTGAGCCGCGTGGCGGCCGATCATCCGGTACTTCACTGAGACCCGAATGACCCGCCGAACTCCGGTGATGTTTTCAAACAGCGCGGTGGGAATCGTGGGCGTGGGGCCGATCAAATAGATCTCGGTCACGCTGTGATTCACGCCCTGAATGACGTGCTTCTTCGCAGTCAGCTCTTTGATCTGCGACACCTGCTGCATCACCGCAGAGATGACTGTCTCGTTGGAGTCCGGCTCGAGAATGATGATCAACGAGATGACCCGGCTTACTGCGAGACTTGTTTGAAGTTCTGCCCGCCGTTGTTGAGCCACAGATCGCTGCGCTCGCGGTAGCCGGCGATGTCGGAAGGCGCCTGGCACGCGACGCCGACGTGAATGGCGAACTCGATTTCCGTGCCCTTGGGCACGTTCGGAAGCGTGAACCGGCCGTTGACCAGCGGGCTGGGCACATCGCTGGACTTGAGGCTTCGGGTCGTCTTCCAGTTATCGGTCGTGTACACCAGCTCCTGCCACGGCACCGAGAGGTGGGTGAACCCCTGCGCGGTCCAACCCTTCGAGCCGGCGAAGTCCTGCAGCTCGCGCATTCTCGAATCGACGATGAACTCGACCTTGCTGGTGGCGGCGGCGCGGCCGGGGCCCGAGAGGGCGCCGGGAGGCAGCGGGCGCGGCTCGACGAAACCATCGGGGGTGCTGATCACGTGTCCCCAGGCATCCGAGGTCGGCGCGAGCGGGCCCGCGGGCGGAACTTCGGGAGCCGGTACCGGGCGGGTCGAGATCACATTTCCGAACTTGTCGGAGGTCTGGGTTCCAGCCGGCGGGCGCGGAGGCATCGGGGGCATGTTGCTGTTGATGGGCATCGGGATTCCTGGGGTTAGACCTGCGGCCGAGTGGCAACCACGGCCTAGCACGCTCTGTCGTGGGGGCGATCAAGGGAACTTTTGAGACTGCGCACGAAGCGGGTCACCTTCGCCGCCCGCGAAGCAATCGGGCCGGGTTGGGCCACCAACGAGACGATCGCGCTGCCGACCACCACCCCATCGCAGTGGCGGCCGAGCGCCCGGGCCTGATCCGGCTTGGAAATTCCGAAGCCGACGACGACCGGCACCGGGCTCTCGCCGCGGACGCGATCGAGCTGGGCCCCGAGATCTTTCGGAAGCGCGGTTCGGGCGCCGGTGACTCCCGCGACCGAAACGAAATAGATGAACCCGGTCGCAACGGCGAACGCCGCCTGCCAACGTTGAGGCGTCGAGGTCGGGGCGAGCAGAAACACCACCGCGACCCCGTGTTGGCGCGCGAGCCGGACGAAGCTCTGCGCCTCTTCGGGCGGCAGGTCGGGGACGATCACCGCGTCGATTCCGGCCTTCGCACACGCGGACAAGAAGCGGCGTTCGCCGAAAGCGAGAATCGGGTTCAGGTAGCCCATCAGCACGATCGGCACCTGGGTCCGCGCGCGGATTCGAACGGCCAGGGCCAGGCAGTCCTTCAGGGTCGTGCCCGAAGCGAGGGCGCGTTCTGCGGCGCGTTGAATCGTGGGGCCATCGGCGATGGGGTCTGAAAAGGGCACGCCGATTTCGAGCAGGTCTGCGCCGCCTTCCACGCAGGCCAGCGCCATCGCCAACGAGCCGCGCAGATCTGGGTCGCCGCCCATCACATACGTCACCAGGGCGGCGCCGCCCTCGCGCTTGCGGCGATCGAACGCGTCGGACAGCCGGCTCATGACTTTTTTCCCAATGCGGCGCGAAGGTGATCCACGTCCTTGTCGCCTCGCCCCGAGACGTTGACGATCATCACCGCCTTCGGCCCCAGCTTTCGCGCCAGCTTCCGGGCGTGAGAAATCGCGTGCGCCGATTCGAGCGCGCAGATGATGCCCTCGGTGCGCGCCAGGTATTGCAGCGCGTCGAGCGCCTCGCGGTCGGTCGCGTGCGCGAGCGTCAAACGGCCGCTGTCCTTCAGGTGCGCGAGCTCCGGGCCGACGCCCGGGTAGTCCAGCCCGGCGCTGATCGAGTGGGCCTCGGAGATCTGCCCATGAGCGTCCTGCAGCACGTAGCTGCGCGAGCCATGCAACACCCCGGGCCTTCCCTTCTTCAGCGACGCGCCGTGGCGACCGGTGGACAGGCCGTGCCCCGCAGCCTCCACGGCCACCAATGCGACGTCGGGCGCGTCGACGAACTCGAAGAAGAGGCCCATCGCGTTCGAGCCACCGCCGACGCAGGCCACCACCGCGTCGGGCAGCCCCCCGGTCAATTGCTCACACTGCGCCCGCGCCTCGCGGCCAATCACCGACTGGAAATCGCGGACCATCGCGGGGTACGGGTGGGGGCCGGCGACGCTTCCGATGATGTAGTGGGTGTCGGCCACGTTCGTCACCCAGTGGCGAATGGCCTCGTTCATCGCGTCCTTCAGCGTGCCGGCACCGGCGGTGACGGGGTGGACGCGGGCCCCGAGCAGCTCCATTCGAAAGACGTTCAGCGATTGGCGCTGCACGTCGAGCGCGCCCATGAAAATTTCGCACGGGATCCCGAACAGCGCGCAGGCGGTGGCGGTGGCGACGCCGTGCTGCCCCGCGCCGGTCTCGGCGATCACCTTTCGCTTCCCCATGCGCCGCGCGAGCAGCACCTGGCCCAGGGTGTTGTTTATTTTGTGTGCGCCGGTGTGACAGAGGTCCTCGCGCTTGAGAAAAATCCGCGCCCCTGCGCAGTCGGCGGTCGTGCGCCGGGCTTCGTAGAGCGCGGTCGGCCGACCGGCGTAGGTGCTCAGCAGCCCGTCGAGCTCGCGTTGGAAGAGAGGATCCTCGCGCGCCGAGCGCCAGGCGGCTTCGAGCTCGGTCAGCGCCGGAATCAAAGTCTCGGTGACGAAGCGACCGCCATAGTCTCCAAATCGCCCGTCTTCACCGGGGATGCCACCCATCATCGTTGCTCCCTGGCTGCGCGAATGAAGCGCGCCATCGCGCTGTGACTCTTGATTCCCGGGGCAGACTCCACTCCGCTGGCGACATCGACCCCGTAGGGGCGTACCACCCGAATTGCGCGCCCGACGTTCTCGGCAGTCAGTCCTCCGGCGAGCACCACCGGGAAGCGGCGCGCGGCCTTTCGGACCAGGGCCCAGTCGAAGGGCTCGCCGCTGCCCCCGAAGCCCGCCGAAGGAGCGTCGAAGAGAAACGCCGCCCCGCCCAAGCTGCGCAGGCCTGTCACCGACTGGGCGGACTCGACGCGAATCGCACGAATCACCGGCAGCCCCAGTCGACGCGCAAAACCTTTCGGCTCGTCGCCGTGCAGTTGAATGACGCCAATCCGCGTGACCGCGACGATCTGGGCGATCTGCGCCGCGGTGTGGTTGACGAAGATTCCCACGGTCGAAACGAAGGGAGGCAGCGCGGCGATGATCTTCGCCGCGCGCGCCGGAGCGATGAACCGCTTCGAGCCGCGATAGAAATTGAAGCCGAGCGCGTCGACGCCCAGCGCCGCGGCCTCGAGCGCGTCTTCCAGCCGGGTGATGCCGCAGATCTTCACCCTCATCGCAGCAGCCTTTCCAGCAGGCGGGGGTCTCGAACCAACGCCTCGCCGACGAGCAGGTTTCGCGCACCCGCGGCCCGCAGCCGACGCGCCTCCTCG
Source organism: Archangiaceae bacterium (assembly GCA_043750125.1). Taxonomy (GTDB): domain Bacteria; phylum Myxococcota; class Myxococcia; order Myxococcales; family Myxococcaceae; genus JAGSPQ01. Next base: position 4,814 of record JAYVCD010000306.1, read on the forward strand.
ATTCCGCGCACTCCGCTCTCGGCCACCGCGCGCACGTCTGCCGGGACCAGGGGCAGCAAGCGCTCGCTGACGGCGAGGCTCACTTCGAAGGTTTCCAGATTCCGGTTGTTGATCCCGATCAGCTTCGCGCCGGTTTCGAGGGCGACTTCGAGCTCGCGCAGATCGTGAACTTCGATCAGACAGTCCAGGTCCAGCGCCAAGGCCTCGGCCCGCAGGGCCTTCAGCTGTGGCGCGGTGAGCGCGGCGACGATCAGCAACACCGCATCGGCACCGGCCACCCTCGCCTCGAGCAGCTGGTAGCGATCGACGATGAAGTCCTTTCGCAACAGCGGCAAGCGGACCGCCGAGCGCACCTGGGCCAGGTCCTCCAGCGACCCGCCGAACCCGGGCCCGTCGGTCAATACCGAGATCGCCGTCGCCCCATCGGCCTGGTACCGGATGGCCAGCGCCGCGGCGTCGATCGTCGCGTCGATCGTCCCCAACGAAGGAGAAGCGCGCTTCACTTCGGCGATCACCCGCATCGGCCCATCTGAAAACGAGAGCGCCGCGGCCAGGCCCGCCCCGTTGCGCGGCTTGACTCGTGCTTCGAGCACCGCGTCGCTGAGCAGCGCTCGCCGCGCCCGAACCTCTTCGCGTTTTCGCCCGAGAATTTCGCTCAAGAAGCTCATCGTCGGGCCACCGGTCGATGCAGGGGGGTCATCGGGTTTGCTCCACCAGCGCCTGAAGCTTCGCCAGCGCCTGCCCCGCATCGATGGCGGAAGCGGCGAGCCGAATGCCGTGTCGGAAATCTTCGGCTGCGTCGGCGGCCACCAGCGCCGCGGCGGCGTTCGCGAGCACCATGTCGCGCGGAGGCCCTTTCTGCCCGCCCAGCACGTCCCTCACCATTCGGGCGTTGTGAGCCGCATCGCCGCCCAGCAGCGCGGATACATCGCACCGCGGCAAGCCCAGCTCTTCGGGTGAAACCTCGTAGCTCACCACCCGCCCGTTTCGCACTTCGGCCACGCTCGTCGTCCCCCCGAGCGAGATTTCGTCCAGCCCCTGGCCGTGCACCACGAACGCCCGCAGCGACCCCAGCGAAACCAACACCTCGGCCACTACCGGCACCCACTTCGGGTGGTAGACGCCGAGCACCTGGTGCCGCGCGAGCGCCGGGTTTGCGAGCGGGCCGAGCAGGTTGAAGATCGTCCGCACTCCGAGCTCGCGGCGAATCGCCCCCACCGCCTTGAACGCCGGGTGGTGATGGGGCGCGAAGAGGAATCCGATTCCTACTTTCGAAATGCAGTCCTCGGCGACCGAGCGGCCGCCGTCCACTGCGACGCCCAATGCCTCGAGGACATCGGCTGAGCCGCAGCGCGAAGAGACCGAACGGTTGCCGTGCTTGGCGACGGTCACTCCGGCTGCGGCGACGACGAAAGCCGCGGTGGTCGAGATGTTGAACGTGTTCGAGCCATCGCCCCCGGTGCCGCAGGTATCGACGAAGACTCCAGCGTCGACCCGCACCCGCTCGAGGCGCGCGCGCATCATCATCGCGGCGCCGGTAATCTCTTCGGCCGTTTCTCCCTTCAGCCTCAGCCCGAGAAGCAAGGCCCCGACCTGGGCCGCGGTGGCCCGCCCATCGGCGATCTCGCCCATCACCTCGAAGCTTTCTTCACGGGTCAGGTCGACCGATTCGGAGACTCTCTGCACCGCGTGCTGGATCATGATCTCTTCCCCAGCCCGGCGAGCCAGGTGCCCAGCAGCTGCTGACCGCACGGGGTGAGAATCGACTCGGGGTGAAACTGGACCCCTTCAATCGGGAGCGTGCGGTGACGAACGCCCATGATTTCTCCCTCGTCGGTCCAGGCGGTGATCTTCAGACAGCGCGGCAGCGACCGCCGCTCGAGCACCAGCGAATGATATCGGCCGGCCACGAAGGGGGACGCGAGGCCGGCAAACAGCCCGTCGCCTCGGTGGCGCACCGGGCTGGCTTTTCCGTGGACGATGCGCGCGTTGCGAATCACCTTCGCTCCGAAGGCCTGACCGATCGCCTGATGGCCGAGGCAGACCCCGAGCAGCGGCAGCCGACCCGCGAGCGCGGTGATCGCTTCCAGCGTGACGCCGGCCTGGGTCGGAGTGCACGGCCCGGGCGAGAACACCACCGCATCGGGCCGCTGCCGCACGATGCCGCCGACGGAAATCGCGTCGTTTCGAAACACCCGAACCTCGGCGCCCAGCTCGCCCAGTCCGTGAACGAGGTTCCAGGTGAACGAGTCGTAGTTGTCGATCAACACCAGCCGGGTTCGCTGTTTCATCGCCGCGGTCCCGCCTGCGCTTGAGCCAATGCCGAGAACAGCGCCCGCGCTTTGTTCAGCGTCTCTTCGAACTCGGCCGACGGCACCGAGTCGAAGACGATTCCAGCTCCGGCCTGAACGCTCAACCGCTTCCCGTGTTGAAGCAGGGTGCGAATCGCGATGCACATCTCCATGTTTCCGTGACGGTCGAAGTACCCGACGCAGCCGGCGTACGGCCCACGACGGGCGGACTCGAGCGCATCGATGATCTGCATCGCGCGAATCTTGGGCGCGCCGGTGACGGTGCCGGCCGGAAAGGTCGCGCGCAACACATCGAGCGCGTCGCGACCCGGCGCGAGTGTTCCGCGCACCTGCGAGGCCAGGTGCATCACGTGGGAATAGCGCTCGACCGCCTTGAACACCTCGACCTTCACCGAGCCGATCTGCGCCACCCGCCCGACGTCGTTGCGGCCCAGGTCGACGAGCATCACGTGCTCGGCATTTTCCTTCGGGTCGGCGCGCAGCTCGGCTTCCAGCGCCGCGTCCTGCTCAGCAGTCTTCCCCCGCTTCCGGGTCCCCGCGATCGGCCGCAGGGTTATTTCCCGACCCTCGAGCCGCACCAACGTCTCGGGCGAGCTGCCGATCAACGCGTGACGACCGGCTTGCACGAAGAAGAGGTAGGGCGAGGGGTTGACCCGCCGCAGCGCGCGGTACAGCTCGAAGGGCGGCAGCCCGGTCTGCGCCTCGAACCGCTGCGAGAGCACGATCTGCTGGCAGTCGCCGGCGCGAATGAAGTCGCGGGCTTTCTCCACCGCCGCCTCGAACGCCTTGCGCGAGGTGCGCGCGACCAGCTTCACCGCCGGCCCCGCTCTGGGTCGGGGGTCTGACAGCGGCCGCCGCAAGACCTTGAGGACCGCGGAAATCCGGCGCAGCGCATCGGCGTGCAGGGCGCGGGGGTCGTCCCCTTCATTGCAGAGCACCTGCGCGATCACATGCAGCGTGTGCCGCAGGTTGTCGAAGGCGAGCACGGTGTGAAAATCCATCCACAACGCGCTGGGGAAACCCAGTGCGTCCGGCCGCGAGATCGGGACCCGGGGCTCGAAGACTTTGACCGCGTCGTAGGCGAGAAAGCCGACCAGCCCTCCGGCGAAGCGCGGCACCCCTTCCACGTCGACAGCGCGGTGAGCCGCCAGCTTCTTCGCGACCCAATCGAGCGGATCTCCGCCGTCGGAAAGGTTCCACTCGAACCGGTCTCGAGGGCCGGCCCCGAGGAACGTCCACCGGCCGGTGCGCTCGCCCCCTTCGACCGACTCCAACAAGAAGGCGTGGGTGTGCCCCTGGCGAAGCTTCAGAAATGCCGAGATCGGCGTCTCGACATCGGCGTCCACTTCGACCCGCACGGGAATCGCGTGCCCGGGACGACAGAGCTTCAAAAACTCAGGGAGCGACGGCTGCGTTGCTGCGGCTCGAAGAGAGCCAAAGTGTCACCGGCATCGAGCGTCGCTTTGTAGTGGCGGCTGCGCGGCATTGCAAGAAGGCGGAAATACCGAAATTTAGAAACATTCTAAAAAAGCTATCGATTGCGTCTAAATCCCAGAAGAAGACTGTCGGGATTTCAAACATCGAAGACACCCTTGGTCGCGCAGCGCTTCGCTCAACCCGCTTCCACGGTCAGCCAAACCGTGAGGTTCGCCGCGGCCCTGGTGTTGCGTAGGCGTGCCGGCTGAACGGTTCATCGCGGGGAGGTGACTTGAAATTTGGCGGCTTCGAACGGACTGCTCGGGCGGTGCTCTTGTTCGCGAGCGCGTCGGGGCTGGCCAGACGGCCTCCCCGGCAGAAGAACAATGCGAGCTCGGAGACCGCCGCGTCTGTCACCGATTGGGTCGCGCCGCTCAGCTCGACGGAGGGACCCGTGAGCTGACCAAGGCGTGGCTGTGGTTCGGCCGCGCGTGTGAGCTGGGGGAAGCCGCGGCGTGCGACGACGCGGCGCAACTGGCCCGCGAGCAGCACAAGTGGAGGGCCGCCGACTCGTGGGAAGAAGACGGGCGGCGTTGGCGCGCGCTCGACGCGGGTCCGTATTCGCCTCCCGATGCAGGCCCAGCGGCCACGCCGGCACCGGCACCGGCACCGGCACCGGCAAAACCACCCGTCCCGGTTGCACCCGTCGCCCGGAAGAAGATGCACCGCCCGCGAGCGCTGCGCCCATCGCGCCGGTTCCGCCCAGGCGGAGAGCGGACAACGTCTGTCTCTCGGACGCCGAGTACGAGCGCAACCGCAGCGTGATCGCCACCCGAAATGACCCGACGGCGTTTCGTCCTTCGGCGCTCTGGGCGCCTCCGCTGTTCATGACGGACGCCGAGCGTTCTTACATCTGGGCCGGGCTGATCTACTTCCAGTCACTGGACTTCAAAGAAGGGACCCGCACCCGGGTGATGCCCCCGTTCTTCGCCTCGCACTGTGCGCCCGAGAGCCGGACGCTGGTCACCCCGTTCTACTCGTACCGCACCGACGCCGAAGGCACCGCGAGCCTGTACTTCACCTATTTCCGTCGCCGCGATCGGCTGGTCGAGACCGACATCTTCTTCCCCTTCGCGTACTCGGTGAGGGAACGCGCGAACGAGGACGCCCCCTGGGTGGGCAGCGGCGCCTTCCTTCCGTTCGCGGGCGATGGCGAGACCGAATCGACCTGGGTGATCAACACCTGGGTCCAGTCGCTACCCAATGGCTTCACCTTCAACTTCGCTCCGCTGCTCTTCGTCGGCAAAGAGGGCGCCCGCCACCACACCTTCCTTCCTCCCCTCTTCTGGCGCTGGGGCGACGACGACGAGACGACCACCGTCGCGGCGAATGTCGTCTGGCACGAGACGAAGCTGCGCACCGACCTGGGAATCGTCCCGCTCTACTTTCGCGGGCGCTCAGGTCGGGACGGCGACTACGACGTTTCTCCCCTGCTTTTCTGGAGCTTCCGCGACGGCCGTAAACATTCGCTGTTCCTTCCGCCGCTGCTGACCTGGCACCAGGGCGACGGAGAAACCGAGACGACCTGGGCGCTCAACACCTGGTTTCAATCGCGGCCCGACGGCTTCACCTTGAACGTCTTTCCGCTGCTCTTCGCCGGAAGAGAAGGCGACGCACACCACACCGTCGTCCCCCTGTTGTTCGCGCGGTGGGGCGACAAAGGCGAGACGACCACCCTGGTGGGGCCCGCGTACTGGCACGGCGCGAAAGGGCGGCTGCACTTCGGGCTCGCTCCGCTCTATTTCGCCGGCCGCAGCGCCACCGGCCACTTCGACGTCTCGCCGCTGCTGTTCTGGAGCTTCCGCGAGGGCCCGCGCCACCGGCTGTTCATTCCTCCGCTGCTCACCTTTCACGAGAGCGACGGTCAGACCGAAACGACCTGGGCCGTGAACACCTGGGTCCAAACCCGGCCCGATGGCTTCACCTTCAACGTCTTTCCCATCCTCTGGGCCGGACGAGAAGGCGAGACCCACCACTTCATCGTCGCTCCGCTGTTCTGGCAGTGGGGAGACCGCGAGGAATCCACCACGCTCGCCGCGAACGTCTTCTTCCACCGGACGAAGACCCGCTGGGATTTCGGAATCGTGCCGCTGTTCTTCAGCGGGCGCAGTGACAAGGGCGACTACGACACCTCGCCGCTGCTGTTCTGGAGCTTCCGAAACGGCCCGCGCCGGGCGCTGCTGATTCCGCCGTTGCTCACCTATTACGAGACCGACGGCCCGACCGAGACCGCGTGGGGGGGCCCCGACTCGAAGCTCTTCCTCTCGCCGCTGGCGGTGTACTCGAAGGACGCCGAGCACGAGCGCACTGTCGTCGCCGGGCTGTACTGGAACATGTCGGGGCCCGACCTCGAGGCGCGGGTGGTGGCGCCGTTCTGGTGGGACTTCCGTTCGAAGAAAACGGGGACCCGCATCTCGACCGTCTTTTCCTTTTATTGGCGGTACGAGAAGCCGGAGGAAGTCACGCACCTGTTTCTCAACCTGATGTACTCGTACGGGAAGACCGCGCTGGGCGATTCGTGGTCCTTTCATTTGTTTCCGCTGTTTGATTTGGCCAGCTACCACCCGAAACACTTTCTCTGGCAGGTCTTCGCCGGGCTGCTCGGCCACGAGACGCAGGAAGAGTCTCAGAGGTGGCGAATCGCCTGGGCGTGGACCGAGCCGACCTCGCGCAAAGCACCGGCGGCTGCGCTGCCTTGAGTCCCGTCTTCAGCTGTTGCAGCCAGGCCATTCAATTTGTACACTTGATGTACATGAAGAAGACGTATTCGATTGCCGCGGCGAGAGCCAAACTTCCCTCGGTCGTAAAGGCCGCCGAGAGCGGCCAGGCCATCACTTTTGCTCGACGCGGAACGCCGGTCGCTGTCTTGATTTCTCTGGGTGAGTACCAACGTCTCCAAACTGGAGCAGAAACGCTCGAGGCTGCGTGGGAAGGCTACCGTCGGCGTCACCCCCGGGAAGGGGTCGAGTTGACGGCGGGTGAAGTGGGGCGCTGGAGGTCAAACGAAGCGGGTCGGCGGGTCAATTTGAAATGAAATACCTGCTCGATACCAATGTGGTTTCTGAGCTGGCGCGGCCGTTTCCTGATCCCCGGGTCGAAAAGAATTTCACCGCGCACCAGGGGTCGAGCGTCATCAGTGCGCTCACGTGGCATGAGCTGAAATTCGGGGTGCTGCGAATGCCCTCTTCCCGACGAAAACAATTGCTGGAAGAATTTCTCGAGACCGTCGTCGGGGTCCGGCCGCCTCTGGCCTACGACGGCCGGGCGGCCGAGTGGCATGCGATCGAGTGCGTTCGCCAGGAAGCGGTCGGTCGAGTAGCCCCCTTTGTCGATGGGCAAATTGCCGCCATCGCCGCGGTGAATGGGCTCACCCTCATCACGCGAAACACTTCTGATTTCATTTCAGTGAAGGGCCTGAAGCTCGACAGCTGGCACGTGTCACCTCCTCGCAACACGCGCTGAGCTACAACCGCGCTTGGCATTGCGCACGCAGGGCTCCCGCTGATGCATCCAACAAAACGTTTGATCGGGGTGGCAGCGGTAATCGTCCTTGGGGGTTGTGTGCACCGCGGCGTGCGCAGCCGTCGGGCTCGAGGCGGTGTCGACCTACGTGGCGTGGCTCGAGCGGGTGCCGCAAATCGAGCCCGCGCTGGCGTGGGACCGGTTGATGGAGCTTCCCCCTTCCGAGGCCTGCCGCGGGTGGACGGACTCGAGCGGCGGGCAGCAGCCCGTGCACCGACGAGGCGCTGCTGCAGGAAGCGATTTCAGCGGCGCGGCGGGCCCACCACCACGTCGAGCTGAAGTTGTGGGGACAGCTGGCCACCTGTCAGTCGGCGCGCGGGGGCCTGAAGGAAGCGGCGTTCTCGCTGCAGATGGGAGAGGAAGTCGCCAGTGCGTTGTCCGAGTCGGCTCCCAGCCGGATGTATTTTGATCTTCAGCGGGTGCGGGTGCTGCACCAGGGCGGGCGGCTGACCGAAGCCGAGGCGCTCGCGACCCGCACGCTCAGCACCACCGGGCGGGTGGTGGGAAAGACCCATTGGCTCTACGCGCTGGCGCTGTCCCGTCGGGCCGAGGTGTGGATGATGCTGGGGCGTTTCGGCGAAGTTGCGCAGCTGTACCGCGAGGCGATTCCGCTGCTCGAGCGTTCCTTCGGCCCCGAGGACAAGCGGGCCTTGAGCGCTCACCACAATCTGGGCTCGGCGCTGGCCGCAGGCCATCGGTACGAAGAGGCGAACCGGGAATACGCGCCCCTGCTTCAGCGCGAAGGAGGCTGGAAGAACTCGCCGCTGACCTCGGACCTGGTGCCGGTGATGTTGGCGCTGGGACGAAAGGCAGAAGCGCTGAAGCTGGGGCGGGCGGCGATCTCAGAAATTTCCGAGCGTGATCCGGCCGTCTTTTCCCGGCTGTCGCAGCAGCTGATGGCGTGGGCCCTGGCAGAGCTGGCGGCGGGAAATCCGAACGAGGTGCTGCGCCGAATGCGGGTGACGCTCGAGCTCGAACCGCTGGGCGCGGCGCCGTTCGACAGCGCACTGGTGTTTCAAATCTTCGAGGCCGGAGCGCTGCGGCGGCTGGGACGACCGCGCGAGTCTCTGGCTTTGCTCGACTCGGTTCGCGGGCGCTTGAGTCACGTTCAGAAATTGACCCCCACCGAACAGCTGCTCGCGGTCGAACGGGTGCAGTGCCTGCTCGAGCTGAATCGCAATCAAGACGCTCAACGTGAGCTGGCCGAGCTCGACCTCGATTCCCCCGGTGGCGTCGACCCGCTCGAGCGCGCCCGGCTGTGGCAGCAGGTCGCGCGGGCGCTCGATGGCGAAGGGAAAAAGCTGGAAGCCGGACCCTTGTGGGCCCAGGCCCAGCGGGCGATCGACGCGCTCGCGCCGCGCTGATCTTCCGCGGGCCGGAGCTGCCCGTCTTTGATCGATGTCGAGCGGCCCCCGAATACGTTCTTGGCCAGCGGTCCCATCACGTCCCAGATTTCCCGCCAGCATTGGGGGGCTGCCGGGCTCAAAGCGCCCTCGTGCAATCGATACTCCAAAGACTCAGCGCAAGCCGGTTCTCGAGCCGCGGCGCGACATTTTGCACGGGGGCCGTCCTTGGACGTGAGCCGAACACCCCTTTCGAGGAATGCCGTCATGAAACAGATTGCTCTGACCGTGCTGATGTCGTTGCTGCTGGGTTGCGGTACGTCACAGGACGTCCAGGACACTGTAGGAATGGAAGACGAGACCGCGACGGGCCAGGCGGCGATCAGCTGCGGTCCGCAGATGTCCACCTTCCCGGTCCAGGGCGATCACAACATCGGCTACGACGCGGCTTCATGTGGCAGCGGGACCTGCGCCACTTCGTGTCCGGATCAAAACGCCAATTCTGATTGGGGCGGCGCCCACCACGGCGTCGACGTGTTCGCCTATCAGCGCGCGCCGTTGGTCGCAGTCGTCACCGGCACGGTGGTCAAGGTGGGAGTGGTCAGCTCTACGTCCGGAATCCGGGTGCGCCTGCGCGATGGCTGCGGCTGGGAGTACTACTACGGCCATCTCGATGAGGCGGTCGTCTCACCGGGCCAGACCGTTCAGGCCGGCCAGCTGATTGGGTACATGGGCCGAACGGGAACGGGCTCGACCCACCTGCATTTCAACGTGTCTGCGGACGGAAACTACTCGAACGACATCAACCCGTTCGCGTTGCTCAACGCGACGTCGCCGACGGCCTGTGCGGCGCCTCCACCCCCTCCTCCTCCTGCTCCCGCGCCCGCGACGGGATGTGGCGCGCTCGAGTCGGGCGAAGGTCTCGAGGCCGGACAAAGCATCTCCTCGTGCGATGGGCGCTTCGCGCTCGCGATGCAGACCGATGGAAACCTGGTGCTCTACCTGGAGGGTTCTGCGCTCTGGAACACCGGCACCAACGGCAGCGCCGCGCAGAGCCTGCAGATGCAGGGCGATGGAAACCTGGTGCTCTACACCGCCGGCGGAACTGCGCTCTGGCACACCTCGACCGGCGGGCAAGCCGGAGCCCGACTGGCGCTGCAGGACGACGGGAACCTCGTGGTCTACCAGGGCGGAACCGCGCTCTGGAATTCCGGCACCTGCTGTCACTGAGCGCGTGAGTATGGTTCGCGGATGACACCACGAGGGGTGGGGCTGTTGATCTGGGCGGCTGCTTCGTCCGCTCAGCCCTGCCCGACTGTGAATGACGTTGCGGCCGAGCGCTCGGACCAGGCGCGGCTGCACTTTCTTTCCGCCCAGCTGCTCGCCGAATCGCACCGCGCCAACACCTGGGCGATGGCGTGGGGCACGACCGCTGCGGTGCTGACGGTGGGCCAGGTTGCGGCGGTGCCGTTGATCATTCCCCAGGACCGGGTCGAGTGGTGGGTCGGCGCGGCGACGACCGCCGTCGGGCTCGGGTACGTCAGCGCCGGCTCGCTCGAGGTGATGTCGGCCGGACCGGACTATGCGCGCCGGGCGAATCGTCCGACCGACGTCTGCGCGCTGATTGCCGAGGGGGAAGGCCTGCTCGAGCGCGGCGCCGCCCGCGAGAGCGTCGGAAACCGGTGGTTCAATCACGCGGCGAACCTCGCGGTGAACGTCGGCCTCGGGTTGATTCTCGGGCTGGGCTACGGACACTGGGTGGCCGCCGCGGTCAACTTCGCCTTCGGCGTCGCGCTGGGCGAGGCGACGATCTTCAGCGCTCCGTCGCGGTTGATCACCGCCTGGAAGGACTACCAACGCTCGGAGCTCGGCCCGGAAAACAGCGCCGTCTCGTTCCAGGTGTTTCCGCTGCTCAGTCCGCAGGGAGCCGGAATCGGCCTCGCGCTGAGCTTTTAGCAGGGGCGTCGAAACAACGATGATTGGACGCGCGCAGTGTGTGTCTTTTCCCCATTACAACGTGCTTCTGCGCGTTCACGTTTTTGAAGGGCTGGTATCTGTGGGACAATATTAATCAAGCGGCCAATTAGAGTGCGCCTTTTTTCTCCTCGAATGCCAATCCACGCCGTGAGTTTCTCGCTACGACACGAACTCAACTGTCCTGCCGTGGATCTGGGTATATGAGCTTGACTTGGTTGCCTTCAATTGACCGGAACTGCTTGATCAATTGCAGCCGGCTGGCTGCCATCTTTTTAGGCTCTTCTGGACTGTGTGTGGGTCGAATCGAGCGTGAGTTGAGGCGATCAGTGAGCTGAAGACGCGCGCGGCAACGATCCCGTAGGTTTCGGTTGCG
>JAYVCD010000307.1:0-28092 GCA_043750125.1 Archangiaceae bacterium
CTCGGCGCGCCGTCCGGCGCCGTCGTCGACACCGGCGCCGCCGACCGCGGCCGAGAGCTCTTTCGCACCACCGCCGGCTGCACCGCTTGCCACAACGTCACCCAGATGACCCCGGTGCCCGCCGGCGTGATCGCGATGAAGGACATCTTCCCTGGCGACGCGCCCCGCACGCTCGGGCAGCGCGATCTGCCGATGGGGCCGCTGCTCGACACCGAAGGCAACACGTTCGACGACGAGATGGTCGCCTTCAACGCGTCGGTGCGAGGCTTCGAGCGGGGCGTGGCGATGCCGCTGCTGTTGGATCTCGCACGCAAGCCGACCTTTCTTCACGACGACTCGGTGCCGTCGCTCGATCGGCTGCTGGACCCTGCGCGCGGGCCGGGCGCGCCGCACCCGTTCTACGTGACGGATCCCGTCGAACGGAACGAGCTGGTGCGCTTCCTTCAGCGGCTCGACGACACCCGGAAGTAGATCCCCGCGGCGCTACTCCGCGCGATTCGTCCCGCGCGGCAGCCCTTCTGGATCTCCGAGAATCGACAGCTTCGAGGTCAGCGCGCCCGCCTGCTCGTGCGGCATCAGCTCTCGCGGCGACCGGTAGTACTGCATCGGCGAGTAGAACCCGAAGTTGCTGACCCGCCCGGTGTACACGCACGCGTACTGCTCGACCTGCTCGCCGAAGCGCGAGTTCTCGTTTCCTTCCTTGAACAGCAGCCCCCAGTACGGGTTGAAGCCCAGCTCGATGTCCTTCTCGAGCAGCGCGGCCAGCTCGGTCGATTCCTTGTAGGTCTTGCGCAGCTTGTCGAGCTCGTACTTGACGATCTTCCGTTCTTCTTCGAGCAAGGCGCGTTGGGCGGTGTCGAGCGAGTGATCCCGTTCGAGCTTTTTCTCGATCGCGTTGAGCCGGGACTTGTGGACTGAGATCTCGTCGTCCACCTGGGGCAAGAGCCGCTCGAGCTCGGCGAGGTGATCGATCTCTTCCTGCCGCGCCTCGGTGTAGAGGATCTCGTCCTCGAGCTCCTGCACCACCATCGCCGTGCGCCACATCGAGGTCTTCTTCGACTTCAAGATGTCGCCGTAGATGTGATCGCCGACGTACAGCACCGTCTCGCCCGCCAGTCCGGTCACCTTCTGAAACGTCGCCAGGTTGCCCCCCTGGTACACCTTGCCGCGCTCGAGCGCCGTCGCCTCGCCCAGCACCTTGTTCTCGGTCGTGAGGGTCGAGTCGATCTCGAGAAACGGTTTGTTGTCTGAAAAGAACCCCGGCTTCGAGGCCGCCGTCACCACCACGTCGAAGTAGTTGCGCCAGCTGGGGTACTCGGGAACCACTCCGTCGAGCAGGTACCGCATCACCGCGTCGGTGTAGTCCCAGTGCGAGTTGGTGAGGACGAAGAGCTTCTTTCCTCCCGACCGCAGCTTGTGCAGCGCGGGCCCGAGATCCGGGTCCTTGAAGATGTAGTGCCCGATGTCCTTGCGGATGATCTCTTTGAGCGAGTTGTCGCGATGAACGGTGTCGATCGCCTCGCGAATGTCGTCGTACAGCTTGCCGTACTCGACGGTCTTGCCCTGCTTGCGCTCGAACAGGTCGATCGCGTCGGAAAAAAGACAGGCCTCGGGCAAGGCGAACAGGGTGTCGATCCACGCGTATTCGGGGTTCTTCAGCCTGATTCTCTCGTTGCGGTACAGCTTGTGCCGGGCCTCATCGGTCAGCTCGGCGCGGCCGTGGTAGGCGCGGCCCACGTAGCCGTACCGATCTATCTTCAGCAGGTTGCCGTAGCGCTTGTCGACGAACAGCCCGCGCATCACGAACGAATGGTCGTATTTTATCTGGCTGAACTCTTCGGGGTAGCCGAACTTCGAAATCAGCTTCGCGACCGTCATGTCGAACGACAGCTGCTCGATTCGGCGCAAATGATAAATCGCGAGCGTGTAGTCCATGTCGAAGCCGACCGCCGACACGTTGGCCATCTTCAGGTTGCGGTTGACGTAGATCTGGCGCGACCTCGGAACAGGCGCACGATCGGCTCGACCGATCAGCCCCTTCAGCTGCTCGTCGATCAAAATCCCGCGTGCGCGGCGGGCCGCTTCTTCCGCCCGGGCCCGATTTACCGGCCCCAGAACGCTTCCATGCAGTGGTTCCAAGATTTTCCCTTATTCGCCAATCAATGGCAGCCTGCACTCTAAGCATGGCCGCCCGTTCCAAACGCAAAGAACCCCCGACCCTGAAGCTGCGGGCCCGCATCGAAGAGCTCGAGCTGCGGGTCAAGCTGCTCGAAGCCCGGGTGCGCAGTGGCCTGGTTCAGGGGCGCCGCCCCTCGGACGAAGTGCGAATGCGCAGCGCCAAAGCCCGCAGGTCTCGCCCTCGCTGTGCAGGGTGCCACCTCGAGCTGCCGCCCGGACGGCGGGGTGAGAGCTGCGTGTGGTGTGGGTTCCAGTTGGACGCAGTCGCCGCTGCGTTCCGCAGCAAGTGACAGCGCAGTACAGACTGTTGGGCCGGATCGAGACCGGCGAGCTGGCCGAGCTCTACCGGGCCGAGCGCGATGGGTCCGAGAAGGTCGTCATCAAGCTGTTTCACCCCCGAACGTCCGACGTGGCGTACGCCCAGGCGGTCGCCGAAACCGCGCGGCTGCTCACCCACGTCGCTCACCCCGGCGTCGCCCACGTCCTCGAGATTGGGCTGGTCAACCATCGGCTGGCGGTCGTCCGGGAAGATGCCGGCCGCTTCAACCTGGGCACCGCGCTTCAGCGGCTGAACACCAAAGAGGTCCTGCTCGCTCCGGCGCTGGCCCTGGCCTGGATCATCGAGCTGCTCGAGCTGGTGCACGAGGCCCACCAGGCGGGCGTGGTTCACGGCGCGCTGAACCCGGGGAACGTGATGCTGACTCCCGAAGGCCGGCCGGCGGTGTGCGACTTCGGAGCGCTGGCGGCCCTCAACTCTTCCCCGGGGCTGAAGAAGAATTTCAAGGGCCCGGGCCGCAACAACTACCGGGCTCCCGAGATCTCGAAGAATGAACCGGTCAGCGTTCAAAGCGACCTCTATTCGCTGGGCGCGATCACCTACGAGCTGCTGACCCTGCGCGAGCCGGGCGCGGCGACGATCAGCACCCGAAGAGATCTGGTTCCACCCCCTTCGCGACTCGACCGTCGAATCAATTCCCGACTGGACCCGATCGTCCTTCGCGCGATCGAAGCGGCGCCCAACCGTCGGTTCAAGAGCTGCGCCGACTTTGCCAACGCCTTGCGCGATTTTCTGGTGAACAACGGCGGGCAGCCCTCTATGGAAGATTTGAAGCGGTTCACGCTCGAGCTCTTTCCCCGCGAAGTGAACGCCGACGCGATGGGGCCCGTGCCGTTCGCCGAACGGTTCAGCCTCACCGAGGTCGACGGGGCGGAATTGGAAGAGAACGACGAACGGTCGTTGGTGGTGATGGCGAGAAAGGCATTCTCGGGGGGCGAGGCCGATGACCAGGCGCCGACCAGCCAGGCGCTGCCCCGATTTTCTGATGCCACCCCCACCGCCGAGGCCCAGGGCGCCCCTTCCGATCGCCGTGAGACCGAAGAGATTCTGGAAGCCCCCAATCGGTCGTCGACCATTTCCTGGGATGCGCCGCCTTCGGTCGAGCCGGTCGCGAAGAAGGTCGAGCTGGCGCAGGCCAATGCGGCCGCGTTGATGAAGCGCGTCCGGGTGATGAAAGATTTCAGCCAGAGCCCCGAGCCCCCGAAGAGAGACAGAGAAGAGCTGTCCGCGGCCCGACCGAAGCCGATGGCCTACGCGATGACGCCCGCCGACAGCCAGCCGTACGACGCGCCCAGAATTCGCGGGTCGAGCGGGAAGCGAAGCCTCGAGGCCGCTCGAAGGCAGCGGGCGAAGATGAGCGCGCTCGCGGTGACCTTCGCCTTCGTCGGCCTCGCCATCTTTGGAACCGCCTTCTGGATGCGCCACAACGGATATCTGCCCGGAGCTCCGCCAAGCAAGTTCGTGCGCCCCGTCTTACCGGCGCCCAGAAGTCCCGAGGGGGTCAAGCCCATTGCTCCGCCAGCACCGAAGGTCGACTGCTATGAGCCTGCCCCGAAGAAAGGAGCCGCGCTGCTGACAGTGATCAAGCGCGGCTCGGTGAAGGTTGAGCTCGATGGCGAGCTGCTGTGCGATCTGGACAAAGTGCCGGTGAAACCCGGAATGCACAAAGTGACGATGACCGACCTCAAGACTGGCCTCAAGGAAGACCAGAAACTCAAGCTCACCGCCGGGGCGAGCACCAAGATCGAAGCCTTCTTGAGGGGAACCAAATGACCGAACCCGTCACCCGCGTCTTCATCGTCGAAGATCAGCCGGCGCTGCTGAAGAACCTGATCAAGGTCCTCGCCACTTTTCCCGAGCTGGAAGTCGTCGGTAGCGCGCAGGAAGGAGAAAGCGGAGTCGAGCAGGTCCTCGAGCTCAAGCCCCACTTGCTGCTGCTCGATCTCGAGCTCCCCGGGATCGATGGAATCGAGGTCACCCGTCGGGTGAAGCGGCGCGCCCCCGAGGTCGAAGTGTTGATCCTCACCTCGTTCGACAACGAGCAGAAAGTCTACGAGGCAATTCAGGCCGGAGCCTCTGGGTACCTGGTCAAGCGGGTCGGGCCCGAGAAGATCCGCTCGGGGATCAAAGAAGTGATGGAAGGCGGCACGGTGATCGAAGCGGTGATTGCCCGGCGCTTCTGGAATTACTTTCAGTCGGTCCAGGCCCGGCCCGCGGTCCCGTCCAACCCCTGGAACCTGACTCCGCTCGAGTTCGACGTCCTGCGCTTCGTGGGGAAGGGGCTGTCGAACGCCGAAGTCGGCCAGGTGATGACGCTCGAGCGCCGAACGGTGCGAACCCACCTCTCACACATCTACCGGAAGATGGGCGTCAACTCGCATGTCGAAGCGGTCGTGATGGCGCTCAAGGCGGGGATCGTCGAGCTGTGATGGTCTGGCTGTTGTGCGCGGTGATGGCCGCGGATCCTGGAAACGAGGTCACCGTCTCTCACCGCAAGGTGCTCGCCTCGGACGGGGTCGCGCTCGCGCTGTACCGCTATGCGCCCGCCTCGGGCGGTGAGGGAAAGCCGCCGGTGCTGTTGATCGCCGACTTCGGCCTCGGACGCGCGGTGTTTGATCTGCGGGGCGAAGGGCTGGCGCGTTGGTTGGCCCAACGGGGGCGGGTGGCGTTCGTTGCCGAGCTTCGCGGGCAGGGGCAGGCTTCGGGCACCGCGTGGACTCCGGCTGAGATTGTCTCGAAGGACCTTCCCGCGATCGCCGCTGCGATCGGCGGCGGGCCGTTCGACGCAGTGGCGCACGGCTGGGCGGGCACATTGGTTCTGGCCGCCAGCGTTCAAGAGCTGCAGGGAAGGGTGCGAAGGGTCGTCTGCCTGGCCACTCCCGCCGAGTTTGCAGTTCCCAGCCCCCTGGCCCAGGCGCTGCTTCTTTCCGGAGGCGGCCTGGGGTCGCTGGGCGCAGACCCCGAAGGCGCGAAGATCTTCGAGCTGCTGTTCGCGCTGGGGGCGAAGATCCGACCCGCGCAGCTCTTCGCACTGCGCAGCAGCGGCTTTAGCGACCTGGGCCCGAAAGCGTCGGCGGCGCTGCTGCGGTGGATGCAGTCCGGAGACCTGCAGCTTTCGACCGGCGAGTCCCTCAAGGCCCGGCTCAAGCGCTACGACCGGCCGACGATTCAGTTCCTCGGGCTCGCCGACGGCTGGGCCAATTCTGAGCTGTGCGGCACTCTGCGCGAAGTGACCCAGGCGAAGGTCAAAATCAGGGTCTTCAGTCGCTTCGATTACATCTCCGAGGACTACAGCCACCTGTCGCTGCTGCAGGGCGAAGGCGCTCCGAGAGAGATCTTCGCCCCCGCGCTGAAGTTCCTCGATCAGGATCTGCGATGAGGCCCATGCTTTGGGCCCTGCTGCTCTCCGGTTGCGCGAGTCTGCAGTGGATTCCTCTTCCTCAAAACGCCGAATCCCACCGGGTCAGAACCGCAGACGCGTGGGAAATTGCGGTGGTTCGCTATCGACCCAAAGGTCCGCCGACGGGTCGCCCGGTGCTGCTGATTCACGGAATTGCCGCCAACGCGCGCAACCTCGATCTGGATGAGGAGCACAGCCTCGCCCGCTGGTTCGCAAGCCAGGGCCGCGAGACCTGGAACGTCTCGTTGCGCGGAACCGGAGACTCGGACGAAGCCAACGGGGGCGACCGGCCCAGCAGCTACGACTTCGACGCTTTCTGGAAGTTCGACCTGCCCGCGGTGATCGACTTCGTGAAGAAGGAAACCGGGGTCGACGCGGTCGACTGCGTCGGCCACAGCATGGGCGGCATGGTCCTCTATGCCTATCTGTCGCAGGGCGGGCAGGGGGTCCACGCCGCCGCCACCCTGGGCAGCCCGACCCGGCTCGACTGGGGGACCAACACCGAGGCGATGATCTCCACCGGCTCGAAGCTGATTCCGGCCGGCTGGGCGCTGTGGACCGCGGTCGGAGCGCATGCCGTCGTCGGGCTGCAGGGCCTCGTCGCCGAAGACCCGTTCGAGCGGCTCTTCTACGTCCCCGGCAACACCTCGATTCGAACCTGGAAACGCCTGATCGCCTATGGCACCGCCGACATCTCCAGCGGAGTCGCCACCCAGTTCATCTCGCTGGTCGTCAAAGGCACCTTCGGCAGCGTCGATGGCCAGCTCGACTATCGACGCGATCTCGCCCGGGTGACGATTCCGGTGCTCGTGGTCGCGGCGCGCCTCGATCGGCTCGCGCTCACCCCCTCGGTCTACGACGGGTACCGTGCGCTGGGGGGCCAGAAGCAGTGGCTGTTGATCTCTCGCGCGCAAGGCGCAGTTGCCGAGTACGGTCACATGGATCTCGTCCTCGGGGACCGCGCCAGTACCGAGGTGTGGACTCCGGTTCTTCAGTTCTTCAATCGCCACGAGCGTTAAGGAAACGAATGATGAAAACCACCAAGAGCGCTTCGAAGAAGGCCGCTGTGAGCAAGGTCGCGTTGCCCCCTGAGCTCGAAGCGATTGCCCAGACGGTGATCGAGCACAAGCTGCCCAACGGCTTGAAGATTCGCCTGCTCCCGTCCGATGCGGTGCCGACGTGCACCTTTTACACTTTCTTCCGGGTCGGCTCGCGCAACGAGCGGCCGGGGATCACCGGCATCAGCCACCTGTTCGAACACATGATGTTCAACGGCGCCAAGCGGTACGGCCCCGGTGAGTTCGACAAGGTGCTCGAGAGCAACGGCGGCTCGTCGAACGCGTACACCTCGAACGACGTGACCGTCTATTACGAGGACTTCATGGCCGAGGCGCTCGAGCGGGTCGTCGACCTCGAGTCCGATCGAATGCGATCGCTGCAGGTGACTCCAAAGATGCTCGCCAGCGAACGCCAGGTGGTGATCGAAGAGCGTCGGCTGCGGGTCGACAACGAGATCTCCGGAATGATGGACGAAGAGCTTTCCTGCCTGATCTACAAGGCCCACCCGTACCGGTGGCCGGTGATCGGCTGGATGAAGGACATCGAAGCGATCAAGCGCGAAGACTGTCTCGAGTTCTTCCGCACCTACTACGCGCCCAACAACGCCACCGTGTACATCGCCGGCGACTTCGACCCGAAGCAGGCGCTGAAGTTGATCAAGAAGTACTACGCGGGAATCAAGGCCGGTCCTCCGGTGCCGCTCGTTCAGGACTCGGAGCCCGAGCAGAAGGGCGAGCGCCGCGCCGACGTTCACCACCCCGCGCAGGCTCCCTCTTTGATGATCGCGTGGCGTGGCCCCAACGCCACCGACCCCGATACCCTGGTGCTCGATGTCCTGCAGTACGCGCTGTCGGTGGGGCAGTCGAGCCGCCTCACCAAGTCGATGGTCTACGCGAAGGAAATCGCGGTCTCGGTCTCAGTCGATTGGTCCTGGCGCTTCGACCCGGGCTCCTTTGTGATCGGCATCGAGCTCAAGCCCGGCTCTGATCCCCGGCTCGCCGAAGCCGCGCTCTATGAGGAGCTGGCCCACGTGGTGCGCGAGGGGCTGACGGAAAAAGAGCTTCAGAAAGCGAAGAACAACCTCTCGGCGCACCTGCTGCGCGAGCTCTCGACCAACAACGGCCGTGCCCACGCCCTGGGATCCTACGAGACGATGTTGGGTCACTGGCGCGAAGGCCTCGCCCTGGCTTCGCGGTACGAGACCGTCACCGGCGAACAGGTGCGCGCTGCGGCCGCCCGGTACCTCGACGCCTCGCGTCGTTCGGTCGTGACCCTGGTTCCCATTCTGGAAGAGTCTGCCGTCTCGGCCGCGGAGGCCGCATGACCGCCCGCCCGAGCAAGGCTGCCACTGCGCTGCGCCCCCTGAAAGTCCCCGCCCAGGACGAGACGACGCTCGCCAACGGAATGAAGATCACCGTCGTTCCCCGCGGCCCGCTGCCGCTGGTTTCGGTGCGGCTCATCGTCCGGTCGGGTGCAGCCTTCGATGATCGCCAGGGCGTCGCCGACTTCACCGCCCGGCTGCTGCGCCGGGGGGCGGGCGGGATGACCGCTGACGAGATCAGCGAAGCGATCGAGTTCGTCGGCGCCAGCATCGGAGGCTGGGCCTCTGAAGACGCCTGGGGCATCGCGCTCAACACCCCTTCCAAGCACCTCGCCGCGATGATGCCGATCTTCGCCGCCCTGCTGCTCGAGCCCGAGTTTGCCGAACCCGAGGTCGAGCTGTTGCGCCGTCGGACCCTGGCCCAGATCACCAACGAGCTCGATGATCCCGGAGCGCTCGCCGATCGCGCCCTGCTCAAGGCCGTCTGGGACGGGCACCCCTACGGACACGAAGTTTCCGGGTCGATGGGCGACATCCGGGCCCTGCAGCGAGAAGACCTGCGCAAGTACGTTCGGACTCACGTCGGCCCGAAGATCTCCCACCTCTTCCTCGTGGGCGACGTCCAGACCGACACCGTGATGCCGATGATTCACAAGCTGTTCGGCAGCTGGGCGGGAGGCCCTTCCGAGGCACCCATTCTGGCTCCCTGGGACAAGGCCGCCCTCGCCGGACAGGTAGTGATCGTCGACAAGCCCGAGCAGACCCAGGTCCAGCTGCGCATCGGCTCGCACGGGGTCAAGCGCGGGCACCCGGACCATTTCCCGCTGGCCGTGATGAGCACCGTGCTCGGAGGCGGCTTCACCTCGCGGCTCGTCACCGAGATTCGCGTCAAGCGAGGCCTGTCCTACGGAGCCGGCTGCCACTTCGACATGCTGAGCGCCGCGGGCGCCTTCACCGTCTCGTCGTTCACCAAGAACGAAACCATCGGCAGCCTGATCGACATCTCGCTCGCCGAAGTCGCCAAGATGCGCGCGAAGGGGCCCACCCCGAAGGAAGTTGCCACCGTGCAGCGCTACATCTCAGGGCTCTACCCGGCGAGGCTCGAGACCAACGACGCGATCGCGGGCGCCCTGTCCGACGTGGCGTTCTTTGGACTCTCGGGCGACTGGATCTCGCAGTACCGCGAGCGGATCTGCGCGGTGACCGCGAAGGCTGCGACCGACGCGGCGCGGGCCCACCTGTTCGACAAGGGCCAGGAAACGATCGTCCTCGTCGGCAACGCGGCGTTCTTGAAGCCGTTGGTCGGCAAGTACGGCCCGGTGAGAGTCTGGAAGCCCTCGCAGCTCGAGTGACTTTCAAGATCCTCTACGAGCAGGCCGGCTTCCTCGCGATCGACAAGCCCGCTGGAGTTCCGGTCATCCCCGGGCGCGACGCCAACCCCGATTGCGTTCGCACCCGGCTGCAGGCCCAGCTGGGAAAGCCCGTCTGGGTCGTACATCGGCTCGATCGCGACACCTCGGGCGTCTTGCTGTTCGCGCTCGATGCCCCCACCCATCGGACCCTCTCGATGGCCTTCGAGAATGGCCAGGTCGCCAAGCGCTACCTGGCGCTGGTCGAAGGGCGGGTGGAAGCCGCGGTACTCATCGATCGCCCTCTGGTCGAGGCCCGAAAGAGCCGAATGCGCGTCGCCCGCGAAGGTGAAGAAGGCAAGAGCGCCCAGACGCTGATCAAACCTCGAACGACTTTTGCACGCGCCAGCCTGGTCGAGGCCGAGCCGGTCACCGGGCGAACCCACCAGATCCGCGTTCACCTCCAGAGCATCGGGCACCCCCTGCTCTTCGATCATCAGTACGGGCGAAAGCTTTCCCTCACCCGGGCAGACCTGGGAGGGCAGGGCGACGCCCCGGTGCTCAGTCGCACTCCGCTGCACGCCGAATTGTTGAAGCTCGAGGGGATCGCAATTCAAGCCCCCCTTCCTGCAGATCTTGCGGCTGCGTTGGCGATCCTTTCCGGCTAAGGCAATGAGGCAGATGACCCCTCCCCGGTTGGGCGCATTGGCGTGGGTCGCAATCGCACTGAGCGTCACCGCGCTCTTCACGCTCGCGCCACTGATGGTGCCGGTAATCTTCGCTGCCTGGACCGCGACCATCGCCCGCCCGTTGCTCGACCGCCTGGCCCGCGCAATGCGGGGTCGCAATACCGCCGCCGCAGTGCTGGTCATTGCGCTCATTTTGCTGGTGGTGGCGATTGCCAGCCTGCTGGTCGCCTCGGTCGTGTCGGGTTCCGGCGAGCTGTGGGACCTCGTCGCCCAATCCAAGAGCGCGCAGGCCGCGCTGGAAGCGATCGTGTCGCCAGGAACGGATTCCAACGGAGAAGCCTTCCGACTTCCGAAATCGATCGCCGAGATGTTGCCCTGGCTCGAGGGCCACAGCGCCGATGCTTTTCGTTTGATCGGGGGCGTCGCCGGAGCGGCCGTGAAGTCGATCATCGGCTCGATCATCTTCTTCTTCGGGACCTGGACTTTTCTGGTCGACGGGCCCCGGGCCTGGACCTGGGCCCAGGCCCACCTGCCGCTGGCTCCCAACCACCTTCGGCGCATGGGGTCCTCTTTCACCGAGACCGGCCGCGGGTTGTTGATTGGGGTCGGGCTGACCAACGCGTCCCAGGCGCTGACGGCGATCATCGTCTACCTCGCGTTGGGAGTGCCCCGCGCCGTCGTGCTCGGCCTGCTCACCGGTCTGTCGGGGTTCGTTCCCATCGGAGGGACCGCGATCATCTGGGCCCCGGTGGCCGCGGGCCTGTACTTCACCGAGCACCCCGGGAAGGCCGCGGTGATGGTCGCGTTCGGGCTGGTGATCTCGACGATGGACAACGTGCTGCGGCCGATCTTCGCCCGCTACGGAAAGCTCGACCTTCCGGTGTTCCTGTTGTTCCTCTCGGTCTTCGGGGGACTTGCGGCCTGGGGCGTCTTCGGCGCGATCCTGGGGCCGCTGGTGACCCGGCTGGCGATCGAGGCGTTGTCGCTGGTGCGCGAAGAGCGCGAGGCCGAGAAGATTGCTGAGATCGGCGCTCCCCGCCCGCAGAGCACGCTGCCCTAAAGCAACGAAGTCAGCTTGCCCAGCAACACCGGGTGTCGGGCTCCCGTCGCACTGGGAATGTTCTGCGGCGTCCTCGAGAGGTGCTCGGACGCCAGCAGGGCAAAGCAGGTCGCCTCTTTGGCGCCTTCCGGGAACCCGAGCGCATCGAGTTTTTCGACCGGCAGCGGCGCCATTCGCGCTTTCAGACCCGCGAGGATCAGCGGGTTGCGACAGCCTCCGCCCGACAACCAGATCCCCGAGATCTTTCGGCGCGGCAGCACCCACTGCTCGTAGGCCTGGGCCGTCGCTTCCACCGTAAACGCCACCAGCGTCGCGAGCAGATCGTGCGGGCGGTCTGAGAACTCTTTCCACAAGATGTTCGCCAGCGATTCGCCGAACTGGTCTCGCCCCGCGCTTCGGGGAGGCGGCCGTTTCAAAAACGGATGCCGGCACAACCGCTTGAGCAACGGCACGAGGACCTGCCCCTTCCGCGCCAGCTTCCCGTCGCGATCAAAGCCCATTCGGCCCCGGGTCAGCTTCCGCACCACCGCGTCGAGCAGCATGTTGCCCGGGCCGGTATCGAAGGCGAGCGTGTCTTCGAGCTTCGCCGACACCACCGAAACGTTGGCGATGCCTCCGATGTTCTGCAGCGCGCGCATCTGGCCCGCCTTTCGAAACAAGACCCAGTCGGCGTACGGCACCAGCGGCGCGCCTTCGCCTCCTGCCGCGACATCGCCGGTTCGAAAGTCGCTCACCACGTCGATTCCCGTCCGCTCGGCGATGACCGCCGCCTCGCCCAGCTGCATCGTCGCTCCGCGCAGGTGGGCGACCGTCTGTCCGTGCGAGCCAATCACGTCGACCTGCGAGGGCTTCAAGTCGGCCAGCGCGATCGCCGTGAGTGCCGCTTCGGCAAACAGCTCGCCGAGCACGAAGTTCAACGCACACAGCGCCCGGGCCGAATCGGCTGTCAGCACCCGCCGAACGATGCTGGGCGTGAAGGGCAGGGTGACGTGGCTGAGCAGCTCGAGCGCCACCGACGCGCCGGTTCCCGCGATGCGACACACCACGGCTTCGATCGCGTCGACGCTCGTCCCCGAGATGAGCCCCACCACCACCCGGCTTCGCCTCACGGCCCGGAAGCGTAGTCAAAAGAGCTGGAAATGCGAGGCACGCCTACTTCAGTGCCCCGGCCACGTCGCCCGCGGCCTCGAGCCGGCGCGTCGCTTCCATCCGATCGACCCCGAGCAGGTCCGACACGATTCCCACCGCCCGATCGCGCAGCTTCGCATTCGTCGGTCGCAGCTTCGACATCCTGCCCGCTTCGACATGGCCCAGCTTCACCATCGCCGCGGTCGACAGCGCGTTGAGCACCAGCTTCGTCGCGGTGCCTGCCTTCAGCCGCGTCGAGCCTGCGATCACCTCGGCTCCGGTGTCGGGGCAGATTCGCACATCGACGCTCACCTTCCGCGCCGCCTGCGGGTTGCAGCTGACCAACACCGTCTTCGCCCCGAGCACCCGCGCCTGTGCCAGCGCGGCCAGGACCCACGGGGTTCGCCCGCTGGCCGAGACCCCACACACCACGTCCTTCGCGCAGGCCCTTGCCGCTCGAATCGATCGCGTCCCGTCCGCGACATCGTCTTCCGCGCCTTCGATTGCACCCGTGAGCGCCTGGGGACCTCCGGCGATCAACGCCACCACCTGCCAGGCGGCCGTGCCGAAGGTCGGCGGGCACTCGGCCGCGTCGAGCGCGCCCAGTCGTCCGCTGGTCCCGGCTCCGATGTAGATCAGCCGGCCCCCGGCGCTCAAGGCCTGAGCAATCAGCTTCGCCGCTTTGGCGATCTGCGGCCGCACGCGCCCCACTGCTTTGACCGCCTTTTGATCTTCCAGGTGCAGCAGGTCGAGCACGCTGCGGATGCTCGAGCGCGCGCCCAGCCGCCGCCCTCGAGGGTGAACGCCTTCGGTCGTGCTCATCGGCGCTTCAGCGGGTCGTTCTTCTTCAACGTCTCCTGAACCAACTTCGAGACCCGCAGCGCAGTGAGCACCTCGCCCTCGAACCCCAGCCCCGGCAGGACCTCTCGGCTGGCCAGGAACAGGTGTTTGGTGGGCGCCCGCGCCGGCAGCCCGGTCACCCCCAGCACCGACTCTTCTTCAAAGGCCAGTCGGGGGTGGGGAAGCATTCGGCTGCCGCGAACCCCACTGGCGTGAAGGTAGGGCGCAGACTCGAGCACCACCTTCGACTTCGAGAAGGGCATCAACAGCTCGAGCTGAGCCGACAATCGTTCCGCCAGCGTCTTCAGATGATCTTCTCCCAGCTCGCGAGCTGTCGCAGGCACGAACGCCGCGGCACAGACATTTCGCATCTCTTCGCCAGACACCTCGCCCGCTTTTTTCGTCGGCTGCACCTGCACCAACATCGGAGACAGCTCGGCGTCTTCCGATTCGCACAGCACCAATTCGCCCATTCCCCGGGGCAGCACCCGCTCGGGCAGCACCTGGTTGAGCGTGAAGAGAATCTGCTTGGTCTGCGCGCCATCGAGCATCTCGGACAGCTCGCGGTGCCGCTTCTTCTCGGGCAGCAGTCGGCGCAGGGCTCCCGCATCGGTGGCCCCCAGCACGCAGCCCGCCTTGTAGATGGTTTCGGACCGCACCAGCTTCAGCCCGATCAGCGCATTGCCTTCGAACGCAAACGCCTCGGCCACGGTCGATTCGTCGTGCAGCAAGACGTCGCCCCCGAGCTCTCGCAGCCGCCCGAGGAACACCTCACGCAGCCCTTCGCGCCCACCGGGAATCGTGTACAGCCCGGCCAGCGCCAGCGACAGCGGCCGCGTCCCCGCCAGCCCTTCGTCCGCCATCGCGTAGGTGAGAAAAGGGCTCAGGCCCTTCACCAGCTTTTCCAGCGGCTCGTCCGACAGACCGCTGGGCGTCTGCAGCGAGCCGTGGCGTTCTACCTGGCGGTTGAACTTGAACTTCCCAAACACGCCTTCCGGCGGCAGCTCGGGCTTCTCGCGCAAGAAGGGTTCACTGCGCTCGGCCGCGCCCGCCGCGCTCCCAAAGGCCGCCGAAAAAATGGGCCCCGCCTCGAGCCCCAGCGCGCGCTTCGCCTCGCTCGCCATCCGAGCCGCCTCTGGGTACACGTCCAGGCGCACCCCCGGGCGAACCAGCTGAAGCATCGGGCTCGCCAGACGCAGCGCGCGCTGCAGCGCGGTGGTGACGCCCAGCTCGGTGGCCACCTCTTCCAGCGACGCCAACGCCTTCAGCGGAGGCATCACGAACGGCGCGTACGGCAGCGTCCACCCCT
Organism: Archangiaceae bacterium; assembly: GCA_043750125.1. Taxonomy (GTDB): domain Bacteria; phylum Myxococcota; class Myxococcia; order Myxococcales; family Myxococcaceae; genus JAGSPQ01. The sequence continues at coordinate 14,671 of JAYVCD010000307.1, forward strand.
CGTGGAGGTAGCCGTTTCCGTTCCCATCGTGCTCGACGTACAGCACCTGGTACCCCCGGCGGGCGAGCAAGGCGGCGGCGATCGCTCCGGACAGCTGCCCTCCGACCACCGCCACGTCGTACACGTGCCGGGTCGGGCCGGTGTTGACCCGCGTCGCTTTCGGTTTTTGCGGAGCGGTCATCGGCACGTCACCTTGCGCCCCTGAACCGAGATTCGACCCTCGGTGAACGCGGTCACGATCGCCGGAAACAGCCGGTGCTCTTCGACCTGAATTCGCGCCTGCAACCGGGCCTCGTCGTCCGTCTCGAGCACCGCCACCGCCGCCTGGGCGATGATCGGCCCGGTGTCCGTTCCTTCATCGACGAAGTGCACCGTACAGCCGGTGATCTTCACTCCGTGCTCGAGCGCCTGCCTCGCCGAATGCACGCCGGGGAACGCCGGCAGCAACGAAGGGTGAACGTTGATCACCGCCTTTGAGAACGCGGCGAGAAACCGCGCAGTCAGCAGACGCATGAACCCCGCCAGAGCGACCAGCTGAACCTGACGTTTTTTCAGCTCGCCCACCAGCGCCTCGTCGTACGCCTCGCGCGAGCCGAAGGCCTTGTGATCCAACACCACCGCCTCGATTCCCGCCGCGCTCGCCCGCTCGAGACACTTCGCGCCCGGGACGTTGCAGATCAGCACCGCGATCTTCACCCCGGCGTCGATCAGCGCTTGAAAGTTCGACCCGCTGCCCGAGGCCAGCACCGCCACCCGCATCGCGCCCGCTTCGCTCATGCCTCGATGATCGCTTCGGCCGGCTCGCCGCTCACCCCTGCGCTGATCGCCCCCACAGCCCAGGCCTGCGCTCCTCGCGATGCCAGCAGCTTCAGCGCGGGCTCTGCGTCCGCCTTCGCCACGACGACGCACATTCCCAGACCCATGTTGAACGTGCTGAACATCTCAGCGCGATCGACCTCGCCCAGCCGCTGCAGCACATCGAACACCGGCGGCCGGCGCCACGTCTTTTCGGACAGCACCGCCCGAACCCCATCGGGAAGGCAGCGGGGAAGATTTCCGGGGATCCCACTGCCGGTGATGTGGGCCAGGCCTTTGAGCGGCACTGCGCTCTTCAAGGCCAGAACGTCTTTGACGTAGATGCGGGTCGGAGTCAGCAGCACCTGCCCAATCGCGCCCTCGAGGCCTTCGACCCGATCGACGTACTTGATCGCCGCGTCCTCGATCACCTTTCGAGCCAGGGAATACCCGTTCGAGTGCAGGCCGCTGGACGCGATTCCAATCACCACGTCCGACGGAATGATCTTCGTCCCATCGATGATCTCGCTCTTCTCGACCACCGCGGTGCAGAACCCGGCCAGCTCGTATTCCCCCGGAGCGTAGAAGCCCGGCAGCTCGGCCGTCTCGCCTCCGAGCAACGTGCACCCCGCCTGGACGCAGCCTTCGGCGATGCCCGCGATCACCCGGGCCGCGCGGTCCACATCCAGCCGGGCCGTCGCGAAGTAATCGAGGAAAAACAGGGGCTCGGCGCCGCAGGTCAGCACGTCATTGACCGACATCGCGACCAGGTCGATTCCCACCGTGTCGTGGATGTCGAGCGCGAAGGCGAGCTTGAGCTTGGTCCCGACTCCATCGGTGCCCGAGACCAACACCGGCTCGCGGTAGCCCTTGGGCAACGCGAACATCCCGCCGAAGCCCCCGACTCCACTCAACACCTCGGCGCGACGGCTGCGAGCGGCGAAGGGCTTGATCCGCTCGACCAAAGCGTCGCCCGCTTCGATGTCGACGCCCGCCTGTTTGTAGGTGGTGCCCACGCGGGGGCTTCTACCGACTTCGCCTACGTTCGTATCGGGAAATCACTCGTCGGCGTCCCCCCGCATCACAGAAGCAGGCGGCAATCGAACAGCCGTGCCAAGCTACGGCCTGCTACAGAAGTTGTTTCGCGAAATTGACCGGCTGTCGAAGCGAAGCTAACAACTGAGCACCCGCATGGGCGCCGAAGAAACCCTCTTTCAGAAATTTGGAAAGGAACAGCCGAAAGGCACCGTTCTGTTTCGCGAGGGCGACCTCGGGAAGGAGATGTTCGTCCTTCAGTCCGGAAAGGTCGCGATCGCCAAGAAGGTCCGCGACGTAGAGAAGATCCTCGCCGTCCTCGGGCCGGGCGAATTTTTCGGAGAGATGGCGATCATCTCGAACAAGCCCCGCAACGCCTCGGCCATCGTGGAGGAAGACGCCAAGCTGCTGGTGATCGACCCCCGCACCTTCGAGGGCATGATCCGCGGCAATTCCGAGATTGCCGTCCGGATGATCAAGAAGCTCGCCGAACGGCTGTCGGACGCCGACGCGCAGATCGAGAACCTGTTGCTGGGCGACCCTTCCAGTCGCGTCATTCACCACATCCTCAACGTCTGCCAGACCCGCGGACGCCCGGGCGAAGAGGGAATCGAGATCGACTTTCCGATCAAGGACCTGCCGCGCGAGCTGGGCGTCGGGGAACCCGCGATTCGCTACATGCTCCACCGCCTCGAGCGCTCGGGCCTGATCGATTCTGCCGGCGATCGCCTCACCGTGCGCGACACCGCCCGGCTGTTCGACTTCCTGCGCTACCTCGAAATGAAGTGGAAGTTCGGAGACCTCTAAAGTGAAGCTCCAGGTCCTCGGCTGCCACGGTGGTGAGCTGCCCAAGTGTCGCAGCACCTGCTTCTTGATCGACGGGGTCCTCGCCCTCGATGCCGGAGCCCTGACCAGCACCCTCGACCTCGAAGACCTCTGCAAGGTCGACGACGTGCTGCTCACCCACAGCCACTTCGATCACGTCAAAGACCTTCCGCTGATGGCAGACCTGATCGTCGGCCGCCGCGACAAACCGGTGCGCATTCATTCCTCGCGCGAGTGCACCGCGACCTTGAAAGCCAACATGTTCAATGGGGTTTTGTGGCCCGACTTCACCGCCATCCCCACCAAGCAGAACCCGGTGCTGCAGCTCAAGGCCTTCAAAGCCGGCGCGACGATCAAAATCGGGAAGTACACCGTGAAGACGATTCCCGTCAGTCACCCGGTCGAGTCGTGCGGCTTCATCATCACCGACGGCGAAACCACGATGGCGATGAGCGGCGACACCGGCCCCACCAAAGTCCTGTGGAAGACGCTCAACAAGACCCGGGGACTCAAGGCGCTGCTGCTCGAGACCAGCTTCCCCAACAAGCTGCAGCAGCTGGCCGACATCTCGGGCCACCTCACCCCCCAGACTCTCGAAAGCGAGCTGACCAAGTTCGAACGCAACGGCTGCGAGGTGTTGCTGTACCACCTCAAGCCCGCCTTCTTGAGCCAGCTCAAGCTCGAGGTGAAGCATTTGCCCGTTCGCGTGCTGGAGCTTGGTGACACCTTCGATTTCTAGGTGTTAGAGGCCCAGCGAATGTCGCCTTGCCTCGTGGTCGGAATCGCCGGCGGAACTGCTTCAGGCAAGACCACCGTCGCGCGGAAGATCCACGAGGCGCTCTCGCCGTCGGCCGTCGCGTTCATCGATCAAGACTCCTACTACCGCGATCTGAAAGAGCTCAGCCTCGAAGAGCGGCGCGAGGTGAACTTCGATCACCCCGACGCTTTCGATACCGATCTGCTGGTCGCCCACGTGAAGCAACTGAAGGCCGGCCAGCCGATTGCCAAGCCCGTCTACAACTTCGTCACCTCGACCCGCGAAGAGCGCACCGTCACCGTCAACCCCGCAGACATCATCCTGATCGAGGGGATCATGGTCTTGCACCTCGAGGCCATTCGCGAGCAGCTGGCCTTGAAGATTTTCGTCGAGACCGAAGACGACGTGAGGATCATCCGCCGTCTCACCCGCGACATCAAAGAACGCGGCCGGGACTTCGATCACGTCGTTCACCAATACTTCAAACACGTGCGCCCGATGCACATGGGCTTCGTCGACCCCAGCAAGCGCCACGCGGACATCATCGTGCCCCACGGCGGCAACAACGACACTGCGATCGACATGCTCGTCGGAGCGCTGCGCGCGAAGATGAAGCCCCCCACCGTCAAATCGAGCTGAGGAAGTCCAACAGGTGGGGCTTCATGCGCTCTACGTCGGTCAACAAAAACGCGTGTCCCCGTTCTTCTGACAGCTCGAAGAACCGGGCTCCCTCAGCTTCCAGCGCCCCGTAGGTCTCTCGAACCAGTGCCGGTGGGGCCAGGTCGTCGTGGCTGCCCGCGACCAGCAACGCCTTGCACCGGATTCGCGCGAGCTGATCTCTGAGGTCCGCGTCGGCATACGCCGTCGCAAGACAGGCCCACGATCGCCCATCGAACCGGCCGCAGAACTCGTCCGCTTCGGCGCTCAGCCACCGCTGCATTCCCTCTTCCCCGTCGTGCCAATGCAGCAGGTGTTCCCGGCGATGCGTCCACGACAGCAGATCGCTGCGCGCTTTGCGGTAGGCGCCGGCCTTCACCTGCTGCGAGGCCATTCCCAACCCCTCGCGCAGACCCGGGGGCAGGGCGTGCGCCGCTCCAAGGGTAATCACCGACGAGGCCACGTCGGGAAACAGCGCCACCGCCTTCAGCGCGACCATTCCCCCCAGCCCCAGGCCCACGATCGAGCGGGCCTTGCAAATGCCCAGCGTTCGCATCGCGCTGGTTGCGGCGCGAGCGATGTCGGCCAAAGACAGGTGCAGCACCGACTTGCTTCCCGCCGACAGCGGCATCAGCGAGGCCGACGTCGAGCCGAACGGGCTGCCCAACAGGTTGAGGCACACCACCCAGCGGCTCTGGGGATCCAGCGCGCGGTCGGGCCCGATCAGCCCTTTTCCCCAGCCTTCGGCAAAACCCTCACCCAGCGCATGGTGCGACTCACACAGGTCATGGAGCACCACGATCGCGTTTCCAGGATTCCGCCGGCCGTACGATTCCCAGGCGATCTCGGCGTCCACCAGCAGTCCACCCGCCTCGAGAGGCAGGGCCACCGGCAACCGCGCTTTATCCGCAAGCTGGATCAAGTCAGTGAATTCTCGTATCAATCCACCCTTCCGCAACAAGGGAGCTCTAGAAAACCCAATGAAGCGCTACTTCGGCGTCGTTTTCGCAATCGGCTTTGTCATCGCCGGCATTGTCTACGCTTACAAAAAGTACGACACCAAGACGACGGAGGCCGCTCGCGATCTGAACGTCGAGCGCATCCGCGCCGAGTACTACGACCGGGTCGGGTGGATACGCATCAACCCCGACGAGAAGGGGTACAAGGACGAGGTCACCACCTTCCTGCGCTGGTACTTCAAAGAGGTCAACGAGCACCAGAACAAGTACGGCGGCAACAAGAACTTCGACGACTACGTCGCCGAGCTCGGTGAGCGGGCCAGCAAGAACAAGAACAAGGACAAGGACGACCGGCTCGACGACAAGAAGGCGACCTACGAGTACGTGCGCAAGGTCTTCGACATGTTCAAGAGCGGCAACTACGCGCCGATGAGCACCTTCACCAGCAACGGCATTCGCATGGACATCGTCTCTTACAATCGGGTCACCGTCGGCTCGGAAGAGAAGGTCCGCTACCAGCTGGTCCTCTGGGGAATCCCCCGCGAGCTTCGCGTCGACGATCATGGCAGCCGCAAGGTGATCGCCAACGCGGCGTTTACGATCGGCTGGAAGCTGTTCGACGAAAAGGGAAAGCTCCTCGGCGAGATGAACGCCTCGGGCGACCCCGCCAGCCGCATCGACTGGCCCGAGCGCTACGTGAAGTTCTTCCCCCCGGGAATCATGCTCGGTCACTACGACGTAGACCTGATGCCGGCCGAGTTCCCCGCGGACAAAGAGGCGAAGAAGAAAGACCCGGTGCCCCTGAAGGCCGTCGAAATCGCCTTCAACATCAGCTCGCGCGCGCAGTCTGGCGGTGCGATCAACGTGGCGTACAACTGGAAGCTCGATGTTCCTGCCGAGTGGAAGCTCAAGCCCGGTCAGGAATGGAAAGGCGCCCAGGAATCGATTCGCCCCGAAGAAGAAATCGACCCGGCGAAGAAAGAGAAGGCCAACCGCTAACGGTCTTCCGGATTCAAACGATGGCCAGCGTGGTCCCCAGCTTCCACGCTTTGAGCACTCCCGAATCGTCCAGGGCATAGACGTTCAGCCGGCCATCGACGGAAACGTCGAGCAGGCCGCGCCCTGCCTGCAGCTCGGCCAGCACCCGCCCACCCCGGGGATCCACCGCCCGGATCTTCTCGCCCGCGAGCACCAGCACTCCGCGCCGCAGCGACGGAGGAGGCAGGTCCGCCAGCTCGTCTCCTGCCGCTCCGAGCACCCACTCGAGCTGGCCATCGGCCGACACGCTGGCCGCCGCCCCGCGCGCGTCGCAGGCGATGACGCCTCGCCCATGGGCCACCAACGCCATTCGCGCGCCCAGCAGGGGAACCGTGCGTTCCCAGCGCTTTTGACCCGTGCGTCCAATCGCAACCACCACCGCGCGATCTTCGTGCTGCCCCGCGACGTAGGTCACACCGCTGGCCACCACCGGAGCGCACGGGCGAACCATCGGAATCTCGATCGTCCACACCACGGCGCCCGGCACCACTTCGGGCCGCGTCGGACGCACCTCGGTCAGAAAGACCACCGTGCGATCGGCTCGGGACAAGACGCCCAGCGCCCGCCGGCCGTGGGGCACCGTAGGAAACTGAAACGGGAGCATCGCCCGAATCCTGAATCGCGCCTGCCCATCGCTCAGCTCCAGGCCGTACAGCGAACCCGAGTCGGTCGCCAACAACACCCGATCGCCGAGCACCGAGAAGTAGCCGCGCTGGGTCCGCGGAGGATCCAGTCGCCACAGCTCACGTCCGGTCAGCGCGCTGTAGGCCATCACTCCTCGCGCGGCCAGCGACGTGATCCAGATCTGCCCCGCGCGCGCGAGCGTGGGCCCCAACGTCACCCCGTCGTGATCTCGAAACCAGATCGCTTCGCTCTTGCCCGCGAGAAACGCAGCCACCCGCTGGGTATTGGCGGTGACCACCGTTCCGTCGTCGGCGACTGCCACCCCGTGGGTGTCGACCCGGCGATGCAAACTCTTCCCCCGGGTATCGAAGGCCCACGCCGCATGGGGCGAGAGCACCACCGGCCCCCGACGAGTGAGCAGCAGATGGCCGTGGTCGCCGACCTCGGTCGACCTTTCCCACTTCGGCTCGAAGCGCAGCCGACGCAGCGCGCCCATCACCGGCAGCGGACGATCAGACCCCTCGTTTCGGACTTCGGGCGCCCCTTCCAGACTGCCGGGCGATAAAGGCCGAAGAGCCGACAACCCCCGGGTGCAGCGGTCGGCCAATGCTTCGACGTGGGGGTTGGACGTCAGGCTCGGATTTCGCGCTCCCATCGCCACGCACCACTCGAGCCCCGCTTCGAAGATCGCCCGCGACGAGACCACCACTGCCTCTCCCAGGCCCGTCGACTCTCCGCCTTCATTCAGCGCGCGCCGCGTCAGCTCGAGCAGCGACAAGAACGGGGGCACGCGCTGACGAAAAGAAGTGCCGCGCACCGAAATCTCTCCCGGACACAACAAGCAGGGCAACGGGGCGGCCGATCTTCGATGAAAGGCGAGGGTGCGCCCGTCGGGGTCGGTGGTGACGACCGCCAGCTCGCCGTCCGCGCGTGCAAATCGTTCCCACCGCCAGGCCGCCGGGTCTACTTCGGCCAGCCCCGCGATGGATCCCTTCTCGAGCGTCCGCACCAGCTTTGCCATTCCGCGCGCCCTCGGAGCCGCCAACAGCGTCGGAGCCACTTCGGTCACGTCCTTCACCCACTGCCGGGCACAGCGCGCGCTCGCTTCGATCAACGCCGCAAGGTCGATCAGCAGCGGAGGGTGAACCAACCGAGCCGGTCGCGCCAGGCTCACCACCGCCAGCTCGACTTCGGTGGCCGACACCCGGCTGAAGCACAGCTCAAAGTGCGCCTCGTGCAGCGAGACTTCCGACGTCCGCTCGCCGCCTTGCAGCGCCGCCACCGCTTCGACCAGTGCGGGCACCACCTGCGCCAACGGCTCTTCGCTCGCGCCCGCCAGCAGCGCAACGCCATCGAGCTCGAGCCCAAACGCGTCGAGAGGATTCTCCGCCCCGGGTTCTCGCTTCCACTGTTGACCCAGCCGAAAGCGAATCACGACCCCTCGTCGCGTGCGTTGACAACCCAGCTTAGCGCTGCGTACCATCCGCGTCTCTCGCGGGGACGAATATAAGTTCCTGATTTTATTGAGAAATCCAAATTAAACCAAGGCGTGGGGCGGGCAGATTCAGCCGCGAGGAAACATGACTTTTTACGAGGCTGCACTTCGGGTCCTTGAGGACGCGGGCAAGCCGTTGACGAACATTGAAATTACCCAACGGTCTGTCGAAAAGAACCTGCTGTCGCACGTGGGCAAAACGCCCGAGACGACGATGCTCGCGCGGCTTGCTGCGATGGCCCGCCGACCCCGCGATCGCAAAGTAATCGTCACCGCGAAGGACACCTTCGCCCTCGCCGATTGGATGCTCGCCGAAGATGCCGAGGCTCTGGCGACGACGGGCGTGGTCGAGCCCAACCCGGAAGAGGCGATGCCGCCCTACCGACCCAACGAGCGACACCCCGAGTCCCGGCCCGAGTTTGCCCGCGGAGCCGGGCGGGGCGAGCGCGATCGAGACCGCGGTCACAAGCGGCGCGATCGCGACGACGAGCGGAAGAAGAAATACCCGCCGATCGCCGAGGTCGTCTTCGAAGTTCTCTCTGAGGCCGAAGCGCGAACGATGGCGCCCGGCGACTTGTTGGCCAAGGCTCGCGAACGAGAGCTGATCAGCGACGAGCTCACGCTCGAGCAGGTGTTGCTGGCTCTGGCCGACGACAACCAGAAGCGGCTCGACGCGGGTCGTCGCCCGCAGTTTCAGTACCTCAAGCCCGCCGAAGGCGCGGCGAGCCTTTTGCTCGACGCCGGGGGCGAGAGTGTTCCGCTCGAGCTTCAGCAGGCGTTCTGCCTCGCCGCCAACATTCCCTTCGAGAATGGACGAGCGGTGGTTCGGCGCGAGAGAGAGCGCGAGAGAGATCGCGATCGCACTGCTCCGATGGGGCCAGTGGCGTTGCCGGTCGAAGATCAGGGCCTCGGAACTGCGGCAAAGCACGCCGTGCGCGATGCCAAGCGTGCAGTCGCCAAGGTGCTGAGATCCAAGCTCGCCGAGTTCGATGTCTTCACCTTCGAGAAGTCGGTGGTCCGAATGCTTCATGGCCATGGCTTTCGCGAGCTGAAGGTCGCCAAACGCAGCAAGGAAGGGCAGGTGCTTTCCGCCCGGCGTCGCGACGGCAGCCTCGAGCTGCGGCTCGCGGTCCGCGTGATCAAAGGCAACCGCCCGGTCGAACGGCGTGACGTGCAGGAACTGCGTCGCGACCTGGGGCAATACGGGGCGAACATGGGGCTGATCTGCAGTCCCGGTGAGCCGCGCGGCGACGCGAAGAGCGAGGCGCTTCAGGGCGCGCTGGTGATGCTCTGGTGCGGCGAAGGGCTGGCCGAGAAGTTTTTCGAGGCCCACGTCGGGGTCAATGTTCAGTCGCTCGAGCTGTATGAAATCGACGAAGCCTTCTTTGATAAGGCCAAGCTCGACGCTGAAGATGCCCGCGCACGACGCGAGGAACGGCACCTTCAAAAGACCGGCGAAAGTCCCCCGACCGATCGCGAGCCGATGCCTCGGGTCATCGCCGAGGTCGCCGCTCAGTCCTCCGAGAAGATCTCTGAAATCACCAAAGTCGAAGCAGACGACGACGGTGACGACGACGACGAGGAAGGGGGCGAAGAGGGCACGTCAGAAGTCGCAGGCGCCGCAGCGGTGCCCGGTCAGCCGGGTGCAGAAGGTGAGGCCGGTCGTCGCCGTCGCCGTCGACGCCGTGGTCGTCGCGGTCGCGCTGCCCGCCCGGACGGAGCTCCCGGCCCCGAAGGCGTCAGTGTCGCGGCACCGACCGCGCCCGGAGGAGACAAACCCGAAACTGCGCCCACCGCGCCGACCCCTCCGGTCCACGCGCCCCAGACTCCGCCTCCGCCGCCCGCCGCTTCTGCTCCCGAGCCGGGCACTTCGGGAACTTGATTCCGATTCGTTCCGCCTTGCTTTGGGCGCTGCTCGGGCTCTTCGTGGCCGGGTGCAAGCACGAGAACAAGGCGGTGTTCCAGAAGGTCGACGTAGACGCCGAGGCGCTGCTCAAGGAATCCGCCCTCGGCTGGTTTGCCGGTGAGCTTGATGGACGCATCGCGGCAGCGCTCGGCGCCAACGCGCTGCCGGTGTTGAAAGAAGGCGAGAGCGCTCCGACCGGCGCCCAGGTGCTCAAGGGCCGACTGAGCCTCGAGTCCGAAGTCACGCCGGCCCGCACCGCGACGGCCGCTCAGGTCGCGGTCGCCGCCGTCTTTCAGCTGAAGGGAAAGGGTCTGGGCTCGCTTGCTTCGGTCTCGGCCCACCGCGAAGTGCCGCTGAAGGGAACCGGGCCCGAAGATCGCCGCGAAGCGATGGTTCACGCGGTCGAAGGCGTGCTCGACGACGTGGCGGCCGAAGCCGGCGCACTGATCAGAGCCTCGGGCCAGAAAGACGAAGAGCTGGTGAAAGGCTTGAAGTCGGCCGACGAACGCACCCGCACCTACGCGGTGAAGGTGCTCGCCGATCGAAAAAACCCAGCGGCCGTGGCTCCTTTGCTCGAGCAGCTGAAGAGCGAAGATCTCGACGTGGTTCGCGCGGCGATCGGCGCGCTGGTCGAGCTCAAAGATCCCCGGGCCGTGCCCGTGATGATCGACGCCTCTCATGCGCGCGACAACCTGTTTCAGCGCGAGGTGGTCTTTGCGTTGGGCGCCATTGGCGGTGAAGAAGCCGAGGCCTACTTGTTCACCATGGCGCAGGGCCACGACGAACCAGTGATTCGGGCCTCCGCGCAGCAGGCGCTCGATGAGTTGAAGTCCCGCGAGAAGAAGGAAACCCAAAAATGAAAACCGGTGCACTGCTGGTCCTGCTCGCCCTCGGCGGCTGCGCGACGGCCTCGAAGGTCGAGCAGCGGCCCGAGATTTCCGGTGTGCCCTCTCGCGAGTTCTACCCGCTCGCGGTCGGCAATACCTGGAGCTACCAGATTCAGCTGTTGGGCGAGAAGACCCAGATGGAAGTGAAGATTCTCAAGGACGAGAACGGGGTCTTCGAAGACTCCACCGGCAATCGGCTCTTTACCGATGCCTTTGGCGTTCGCGATCAGAAACGGTACTTATTGCGCGACCCGGTCGAGGTCGGCACCGAATGGTCGAACGTGGTCTCGGTCTCTTCCGTCGAGCGTTACAAGATCGTTTCGGCCAATGTCGGCTGCGACTGCCCCGCCGGCCACTTCGAAGGCTGCGTGGTGGTCGAGAGCACCAACCGCGTCGGGGAAGGCAAAGCGCTGGTCAACGAGCTGACATTTGCTCCGAAAGTGGGCCTGGTTCGAGTCTCGACCCTGCTGCTCGACGACGGGAAGAAAGTGCCGCAGTCCACCCTGGAATTGATGAAATACCAGGTGATGGGAGCGCCGCGGCAAACCCCGATCGCCCGGTAGGCGCAGGTGGGCTTATTGCTTGAGGCCCCGAGCGTGGTTACCCTTCGGGCATCGTGGAAACGCAGGAAGAAATCGAGCTGTCGAATGAAGAGCTGATCCTCTCTTTCCTCACCGAGGGCGGCGATGAGTTCATCTCGGGCGCGGCTCTTTCCGACAAGCTTGGCCTCTCGCGCACCGCGGTGTGGAAGCATGTCGAGTCTCTGCGCAAGCTCGGTTACCGGATTGAAGCGGCCCCTGCGCGCGGTTACCGATTGGTCGAAGTTCCCGACCGGCTCACCGCGCTGGAAATGACGCCGCTGCTGGCGACGCGAGATCTGGGGCGGGTACTCCACTACCAGGAATCGTTGCCGTCGACCAACGCCCGCGCCTACCAGCTCGCAAACGAAGGCGCATTTCACGGAGAAATCGTCGTCGCCGAAGAGCAGACCGCAGGCAAAGGCAGACGCGGGCGGGTCTGGGTTTCTCCACCCGGAAAGAACCTCTACTTTTCGGCCATTCTTCGCCCTGAGCTTCCTCCTCAACGAGCGCCCGAGCTGACGCTGGTCTCCGCGGTCGCGCTGTGCGAGACGCTGCGTGAGGCGGGGGTCAAGGCGACCATCAAGTGGCCCAACGACGTGCAGATCGACGGGAAGAAAGTCGCTGGAATCCTCACCGAGCTGTCGGCGGACACCGAGCGGGTTCATTTTGTAATCCTCGGCATTGGGGTCAACCTCAACGCGCGACCCGAAGATTTTCCGCCCGAGCTCGAACCGATTGCCACGTCCGTTGCCGCCTGCCGCGGCCAGCCGGTGCCCCGCGCCTTGTTCGCCGCAGCGCTGTGGACCCGGCTCGAGCAGTGGCTCGACGTTCACTGCGATGAAGGCTTCGCCCCGGTTCGTGAGGCGTGGAAGGCGATGGCCTCGACGCTGGGGCAAGACGTGCTGGTGCGCTCTGAGCAGCGCGAGCTGCGTGGCATCGCCGAAGACATCGACGACTGGGGAGCGCTGATGCTGCGCACCCCGGAAGGGAAGCTCGAGCGGGTCCTGGCGGGCGACGTAGAGCAGGTTCGATCGCGCAAGAGTTAAACCGGGCAGTCCAAGTACAGTCGCTGGCCATGCTGCTCGCAATCGACGTTGGCAATACCAATACCGTCGTCGGGGTCTATGACGCGCGAACGTTGAGGGCCAATTGGCGCCTCGAGACGACGGCCCGGCGCACCTACGATGAATGGGGCATCACCCTGATGCAGCTGTGCGCCCACGCCGGCCTCGACGTGAAGAAGATCGACGCCGTCGCGGTGTCGTCGGTGGTTCCGACCCTGCAGTTCAACCTCGAAAAAATGGCTGAGCGCTATTTCGGCAGCAAGCCGATGTTCGTCGGCCCCGGGGTCAAGACCGGAATGCCCATTCTGTACGACAACCCGCGAGAGGTCGGAGCGGACCGCATCGTCAATGCCGTTGCGGCGTATGAGAAACACAAAGGCGCCTTGATCGTCGTCGACTTCGGCACCGCCACCACTTTCGACGCGGTCAGCGTCAAGGGCGAATACCTCGGCGGTGCCATCTGCCCGGGCATCACCATCGCGATGGAGGCGCTCTTCACCCACGCCTCGAAGCTGCCGCGCGTAGAGTTCGCACTGCCTCCACATGTGATTGGTCGGAACACCGTACACTCGATGCAGTCGGGCATGGTTTTCGGCTACGTCTCGCTGGTCGACGGAATCTGCGAGCGGATGCAAAAAGAGCTGGGCGAAAAGGTCAAAGTGATTGCGACCGGAGGACTGGCGCCACTCATCTCGGGGGAAAGCAGAATGATCACCGAAGTCGATGAGTTCCTGACGCTGGAAGGACTGCGACTGATCTGGGAAAGGAACCGCTCGTAAGATGGCGACCGACGAAGAAC
>JAYVCD010000308.1:0-7976 GCA_043750125.1 Archangiaceae bacterium
AGGGACAACGCGGCCAACGAGGTACGGGCACGTCGGGAAATGAAGCGCAATGAATGCCTTGGGCAAAAGGTTGAACCGCTGTTCCAATTTCTGTGCCCGGAGACATCGGAACAGATTGGGCACGTTCAGCCTCTCGGTGCGGCGGCCTACATGCACGCGATGAGGGTCGCTCTGACTTGTTTGCGAGGGTGTAGCGGCCCGTAGCCTGCGTGATTGTGGTGCGGCTGTACTTCTCAGGGCGCCAGGGCGTGGCGCACGACCCAGCTCTCGCCCCCGCGCCCATCGCGAACCACGATCCACACCGTCGTGGCGCCGCTGCCGCCATCTTCGTTCGAAATCGGTGACCAGAACGTGTCCACCCCAGCGTCGGGGTTGAGCAGGTTCGCTCCGCCGGCCGAGGTCGGGTTGAACGAGCCCCGACTGGCGAAGAACGAGTACCGCCACGTCTCGTGCAGCACGCGCGTCTCGCCCTCGAAAGTCCGCACCGAGTAGTCCTCTTGCAAGCTCTTGTCTTCGAGCACCACCAGGTGGTTGCTGACCTGCGGGGTCCCCGGCGGCATTCGGCCCGGCATCCGCACCGGAGCGAGCTCGAACGTCACCGAGGCATCGGGCGCCCAGCCGGCGTCGTTGAACTCGATGGGCCCGACGACCGGATTCTGATTCAGCGCCACCGGGGCCCCGGTGGGAATCGTAAACACCACGCGCTTGAAGCCGACCACCGTTTCAGCGCCGGCTCGAAGCTCGACCTGAACGACCTGGCGAACGCCTGCCAACCCCCGGTACGGGTCGGCCGCGCCAATCATCTTCAGCAGCGCGAGATCCGGCTGGAACGTCACCGAAGACTCTGCGCCGTCGGGCCCGGTCTGAACTACCGAAAATTCGCCTGCATCGAGCACGGAAAAACCGGGCGAGGTCTCCAGACACCGGCTGGTCGCAGAGTCCTGTTCCGCGCAGGTCACCCAGGTGCACCCGACCAGAAATTCGCCCGGAGGGTTTGCGATCAACGCCGTCACCTTCACCGGCCGCAAGTCGCCGACCCGCTGCTCGGGAGGATCCGCCCGCATCGCGAGCAGCCTCAAATCGTGAACATTGCCCACCGGATCGAGCGGGTCGGTGCAGCCGAGGAATGCCGCGAGTACCAGCACAGCGCCAAAGCGTTTCATCAGTAGCTGCCCTTGATGCCAATGACGGGGAGGATCGGCAGGCCCGAGACGACGCCCTGGGTGCGGAAGCGATAGTCGTCCTGGACGAACTCGGCGTTCTTCGCGTTGTAGACGTTCTGGACGTCGACGTAGACGCCCAGAGACCAGCGGTTGAAGAGCCAGGTCTTGTCGACGCGCAGATCCAACTGGTGAAAAGTTCCCACCCGCTGACTGCCCGCTTCCCCGTTGATCGCGCGATAGCTTTCGGTGTCTGCATCGAAGGTCGAGCCGACTTTCGGAGTGGTGGGCCCGCCGGTGTTGAGCCGAAAGCGGCCCCCGATTTCGAAGCCGTTGCCGAACTTGTATTGCGCGACCACGCTCAGGATGTGGCGCTGATCGAACTGAGCCCAGTGGTAGCTGTCGTCGCCGTGCCTGCGCTCTTCGCTCCACGAGAGGGTGTACGCGAGCCAGCCGAAGAAGTGCTCGGTGATCTTCCGCCGCAAGAAGACCTCGAGCCCGTACGCGCGACCCAGGCCCACGTTGTCCGCGAGCAATCGGCTGACGGTCCCGTCGGGGTTGGTCGTCACGACATTGACGCGCTGCCCAAGGTCAAAGCGGCGGTTGTAGAAGCCGGTGACGTCGAGGTTGATGTCCGGGGTGATGTCCCACTCGCTGCCCAGCGAGCTCTGGAAGCTCTGCTCGAGCCCGAGCTTCCGATTCGCGCTCAGCACATTGCCGGGCGGGTTCTGGGTGTAGAGCCCGATCGAGCCCTTCAGTGAGAAGCGGTGGTTCTCTTCGCCGAAATCGAGCCGGGCGGTGAGGCGGGGATCCAGGGCCGTGCGCCAGTTGCCATCGAGCCGGTACTGCTCGACACGCAAGCCGGGAATGATCTTCAGCGGCCCGGCCTTCAGCTGCAGCTCGGCCCATTCGGCGTAGGCGTAGATTTCATGCTCGGCGCTCGAGGTCGCCAGCACCGGCACCGGTTGTTCTCCGGGGAAGGTCACGTAGTTCGCGGGCACCGGGAGGTACGCGGTCAGCGTTGTCTTGGTCAGCGAGACGTCGAGCCCGCCGCGCACCGTGAGCAGCTTGTTGACCTCGAGATCAAACCGGTCCCGAACGCCGAAGACGGTTTCCTGCTGGTCGAAGCGCAGCACCGCGATGCCGAAGCTCGCGTTGTTCGTGCCGCCAAACAGCTGCACCTTGTTGCTCGCCTGGTCCGACTTGTACTGCCAGTACCCTTCGGCGCGCAGAAACCCCTGCTGGGTGTTGATCTCGATCGTCGTGGGTGAGCCGCGGCCGATCACCACCTTCAGCTCGTCGAAGGAACCGAACACAAAGGCTCCGACCGAGCTTTTCGAGCCCCGCGGCCGGTAGTCCAGCTTGGCCTGGTAGTCGTAGTAGGCGGGCGCGACGAGCGTGGTGCCGCGCAAGACCAGGCCGAGCAGCGCGTCGATGTAGCTGCGCCGACCCGAAACGCTGACCGAGAGCCCTTCGATGATCGGCGCGCTGACATAGAGCGCAGCGTCGATCAGATCCACCTTCGCGCTGGCGTGAACCAGCCCGTCGAGCGCTACGTCCCGGGGAGCCACATCGACGATTCCACCGATCGCGCGGCCGTACTCGGCGCCGAAGCCTCCAGGGTAGAAGTCGATGCGCTCAACCAGCTCGGGGTTGACGACCGAGGGACCTCCGCCAAAGTGGTAGAGCAGTGGAAGTTGGATCCCGTCGAAGTACACCCCGGTGTCGTTGGGCGAAGAGCCCCGCACCAGCAGCAGGCCCAGGCCGAACGGAGCGCGCGCCACTCCCGGCAGCGTCTGCAGCACCCGCAACGGATCTCCGAACGCGCCGGGAACTTTCTGCAGCTCGGCGCGCTGCAGCGTCACCCGGCTGACCTCGGTGCGCTCGCGGTCCCCGTGAATCGTCGTCTCGTAGAGCCCGATCGATTTCGGAGCCAGGTAGTACTTCACCTCGACGCGCTCGCCGGCCTTCAGCGTCTCGGCCTCTTCGAACGGCTTGTGGGCGGACCCCTGCACCGTGATGGTGACCTCGCCCGCGGGGGCTTCGAGAATGAAGCGGCCCTCGCCATCGGACTCGACCGACGCGCCCCCTTCGGCGACCGCCACGATTGCGCCGGGGACAGGATGACGGCTGCCCTTTTCCAGCAGCTGCCCGACCAGGCTCGCCGTCGTCACCCGCGCCGGCCCGGCGTCCACCGCGGCGACGGGCGCCACCCACGCGAAGTGAATCGTGAATTCGATCTCCACCACCCCCGGCTTGCCGTCGATTTCCGCGGGCTGAAAGACGAACTGCAAAGCGGCCGCGACCGCCGCTTCGTCGAAGCCGTGACCCGCGGGCACCCCGGTGACCGCTTGCTGCACCCGACCGTCGGCGCCCAGGGTGAGCCGCAAGGTGACATCGCCCGAGAAGCCCGCGTCGCGCGCGTCGGCCGGAAACTCGGGCTCGACCTGCTGCAGCAAGACCGGAGCGCGGGTCATCACCGGCACCGAGGCGTCAGGCACTTCTTTTCGGCGTGACACTCCGTCGTAGGCCTCCTGCGCATCAGCCAGGAAGGTCGTCAGCACGAAGCCGAGCAGCGCAATGCGATGGAAGCCCCTCACAAGGCGCGCACCCTAGAAGACTGCGCGGCTGTGGAGTGTGAAGAAATCAGTCGAGCGCCTCAATCGCCGTCGCCGGCGGCAATCGAGGTGACCTCGAAGTCGTAAGTCACGCCTGTGCGCGCTGCTGCCTACTTCCGCGGAGCACGTGGGCTCCGTCGAACAGGACCGCGCAATGACTTGTCAGCTCGAAGACCTGCACTCTTTTGGGTTCCCGCCCCCGGCTTGCCTTTGACCGCCGTCGGCTTGAACGCAGCTCGCGCCACCGTCCCCAGCATCTGGCTCGCGAAGGGCTGCAGCGTCGGCAGCTTGTGGCGCAGGGGTCCTTCGATCCACAGCGAGGCCAGCCCGTGAGAGAAACTCCAGAAAGCCAACGCCCATCGTTCGACTTCCTGCGCGCTGAGCCCTTCGATCTTCCGCACCACGTCGGTGAGGCGAGCCATCGCGCGATCGGCGGCCGCAGCGCGTTCGGGGTAGAGCATCGGGTCTGCCAGAGGGAGGTGGAACATCACCCGGTAATGAGAGGGATGCCCCGTTGCGAAGTGGAGGTAGCCTTCTCCCAGTGCATCGAGCTGTTCGAAGACACCTCGCGCCGGCCCGCTGAGCGCTGCGTCCATCGCCGCTTCACACGCGTGAAAACCCTGCTCGGCAACGACGGCCAGCAGCTCGCTCTTGTCTTTGAAGTGGTGGTACGGCGCGCCCGGACTGACTCCGGCTCTCCGCGCCACTTCGCGCAACGAGACTGCTGAGACGTCGTGTTCTTCCACCAGCCCGAGGGTGGCCTGGATCAGCGCCTGGCGAAGATCTCCGTGGTGATATTTTTTGGGGACTCGAGCGCGCGCCATTGGGGAGACGCCGTTCTAGCGCCCCTCGAATCTGTAGAGACGGCTCAGATCGACCGTTATCTGAGCGTTGCTTGGATTATCTAAACACTGCTCAGTAGACTCTGCTCGTTGCAGACGGGCAGTCCGGTGGTGCTGCCTCCAGGCAGCGCCTGGGCCAAAGTGTCGTTCACGGCGAAGCTCTCTGACCTGAGGCTCGCGGGCCTGCCCTTCGTCGACTTGCTGGGAGTGCTGCCCCACATGCACGGGCGGGGGCGCAAAGGTCGACGCCTGGAATTTCAATTGGCAGAAATTCTATTTCGCCAAGGGTACTCCGGTGCGCTTGACCCCGGACAGCGAGCTCAAGATCAGCTGCGACTACGACACTTCGGCCGACCCCCACCCGGTCATTCCCGGCTGGGGCACCCGCAACGAGGTGCCTTCGGTGGAATGGATCCAGGCGACGTAGACCGTCGCCCCATCGGCGACATTCACCTGTCCCTCGGCGCCGAGCACCGAAGGCCCGGTGGTCATCTGCGCGGGGGTCGCGCACGCCGCCAGAAGAAGAACTGCGAGGAACAAGCCGTGGGTTAGACTGCGGCTCAGCGTGTTTCCGAGCCCAAGGTGGGGACCTGTCTTCGCAGATCCATTGGGGGACGGGCGAACCAACAGCCGCGCGGTGAGGCTGCCCAGTCCGGCCGTCGTGCCGTCCCAGCCGGCGGCTCCCGTCACTTCGAGCGCCATTCCCCACCCGGGCGCCCGCGGCGGCGGCAGACTCAGCGCCGGCCCGGTCAGCTCACCCAGCCAACTGGCCACGACCATCCGTGCTCGCGCGGCGCATTCCGCCGGAGGCTCAGTCCGTGCGCCGGGTTGCAGCACGCCGTGGCTTCATCGTCAAAGAACGTCCTTTCAGCTCGCCCCGTCGGCGGCCCTGGTCTGCCTCGATGCGTGCACCGCCGGCCGGGTCTCTCGGGGGAGAGCGGTGGGCTTTCGAGCACCTCGCGATGAAGCTCGAAATCGCGATCGATCGCGCGCCCTGCTTCAACGAATCGCTGGTGCTCTCGCCCGACCACGGCGAGCTGGGCCCCCGGCTGTTTCCGTTCGGGGCGTTCTCGACCGTGGTGCTCGCAGGTCAGCGGCTTCAGTCCACCTGGGAGGCCCTGGAACAGCAGATCAACGCCGTGCCGCTGCAGCGCGCCGAGGCCCACCCCCTGGTGGTCTGCAGTCGCTGGCCGTGGGGGCTGGTGGTGCTGATGCGCGCGGTGAATCCCCAGCTGCTGCTGGTCGAGAGCGGGGGCGACAACCTGGCCGCGCAGTACAGCCGCGAGCTCGTCGACTACACCGTCTACGTGATCGACGTGGCCGGCGGCGACAAGGTCCCGCGCAAAGGCGGGCCGGGGATCACCCAGTCTGACCTGCTGGTGATCAACAAGACCGACCTGGCGCCCTACGTCGGGGCGAGCCTGGAAGTGATGGATCGCGACGCGAAGACGATGCGGGGCGACGGTCTTTGCGCAAGTCACCCATGGAATCGGCGTCGACCTGATCGCGGCCCACGTGGTCGGGGCGCGCGCCGCGGCGTTCGCCAAGCACGATCACTGACGCGGGCGTTGCCCGACGTGCAGGGCGTAGAAGCCGCTCAGCCGGTAGGTGGTCTGGGTCTGGAAACCGGCCTCGGTCATCGCCTTGGCAAAGTCCCGGGTGGGATCCGCGGCGAGCGCGAGGTTGAGGACCCGGGCGACGGGGTTGAGGATCTGGATCAGTCCCCGGCTCGGATAGCGCTGCTCGAGCACCACCAATGAGGCTCCGGGAAGCAGCGCGGTAAAGGCGTGGGAAATCGTCTGTTCCCATTCGGCAATGACGCTGAGCGCGAAGATCGAGATCGCGCCGGCGAAGCGCTGGGGTCCCCACGGGGCGGTCGACGCATCGGCGGCGAAGGCCTCGAAGCTCAGCCCCAGCTTTTTCGCCCGATGGGCCGCGACTCGAACCGATTTGGAGCTGGTGTCCACCCCGACGACCCGCCCCGAAGGGCCCAGTGCGCGCGCCATTCCGGGCAGCGACAACCCGGTGCCACAGCCGAGGTCGAGGACCGCGCCGCCGGTGACGGACCCGAGCGCCTCGGCCGCCGCAGCGCGCAGGGCGGCCTCGAATGGAATCAGCGCCGAGATTGCGTCGTAAACCGAAGCGGTCGCGTCGTAGATTCGTGGACCGCGCTCAGCCATCGACGCGCCTTTTCGCCAACACCAGCGCGACCGGCGCGTAGCAGACCGCAAAGCCGCCGAGCACCGCCGCGGCCTCGAGCAGGGGCAGGGCGGTCGCGCAGGTGACGACGAGGATCACGCCGACCGCGGCGTGAATTCCGTACGCCGGAAAGGAACGCATCGCCTGGGCGAGCGTGGTGCGATCTGCGGCCACCCGGTGCGCCAGGCGACCCGACCGCACCGCCAGCGGGACCACGAGCAGGCTGAGCAGCGCCAGGGGTGGAAAGATCTTCGCGAGGACCAGCCCGAGGATTGCGGCGAAGGCGGCGACCAGCGCGAAGACATGAAGGTGGGCGGCAGCGCGGTCCCCGATGCGGACCACCAGCGTTCGCTTCCCGACCGCGGCGTCCGTCTCGCGGTCACAGATCCCGTGCATCAGCGCCATCGCCGTTTCGAGCAGGCCAAACGGGACTCCAATCCACACCGCGCGTGAATCGAAGCTTCCGGTGGCGATCAGCCAGGCTTGCAGGGTGAGCAGCGGGCCGGCGATCACTCCGACGGTGAGCTCGCCCAGGCCGCGGTAGCTGAGCTTCAACGGGGGCATCGCCCAACCGATGCTGCAGACGACCGCCAGCACGCTGGTGGCGATTCCCACCCACCCGGTCCGAAGGAACGTGACGCACATCAAGACGGCGGCGATGGCCCCCAGGGTCCAGGCCGCGCGGTTGACTGCTGCCGGCTCGAGTCTCTTTGCGGCGAGCACTCCGCTTCCGCCCGTCCACACCTGCTCGCCCTGCGCTTTGGGCGCGCGGTCGACCATCTTGCCCTTGGAGATCCACGGCATCATCGCCCGCAGCTTTTCTCCAACCTTTTCAATCTGATGCTCGTCGTTCCGGCGACGGGTCGCCTTGAAGAACGGCTGCCCGACGGAATTTTCCTTCATGAAGTCCGACACGAATTTGCCCGACTGGATATCCTCCAGCACGGCTTTCATGCGGGCCTTGGTCTCGGCATAGGGCAGAATGCGGGGCCCGGAGACATACTCGCCATACTCGGCGGTGTTCGAGATCGAGTAGTTCATGTTGGCGATGCCGCCTTCATAGATCAGGTCGACGATCAGCTTGACCTCGTGCAGGCACTCGAAATAGGCCATTTCCGGCTCGTAGCCAGCTTCGACCAGAGTTTCAAAGCCCATGC
>JAYVCD010000309.1:0-15709 GCA_043750125.1 Archangiaceae bacterium
GGAAGCGGCGGCGATCGCGCGCGAGAAGCTCAAGAAGATGGGCAAGGGCAAAGGCGAGGTCGACTCGACCGACATCGAGGAGCAGGCCGACGCGGCTGCTGCCGACGTGGACGTGAACCTCGACGCCGAGAAGGACGTGGTCGAGGAAGAGCCGATCGGCGACCGCAAAGAGGTCAAGGACCTGATCGAGGCGGGCCGGCAGAAAGGCTTCCTCACGTATGACGAAGTCAACGACGCGCTGCCCGCGGACGTCGTGTCGTCGGATCAAATCGACGACGTGATGAGCATGTTCGGCGACAACGACATCGAGATCGTCGACGCGCAGAAGGCGGCGCAGGCGACCGAGGTCAAGCCGACCGTTGCCGCGACCGACGAGGCCGAGGGCGAGAAGGCGAAGGAAGAAGAAGAAGACGAGAAGGAAGAAGAAGAGCCGGGCGGGAAGAGCAATGACCCGGTGCGCCTCTACCTGCGCAAGATGGGCTCGGTTTCGCTGCTGACCCGCGAAGGCGAAGTCGAGATCGCCAAGCGCATCGAAGAGGGCGAGAAGGAAGTGATGCGCTCGCTGCTGGCGTGCAAGGTCGCGGTCAACGAGTTGATCGAGATCGGCACCAAGCTGAAGACCGGCAAGCTGCGCATTCGTGAGGTGGTGAAAGATGCGCCGGAAGAGCCGCCTGCGGAAGGAGCTGAGACGGAGGTCGAAGAGGTCGCCGACGAGTCGACCGAAGCGGGCCAGATTCAGCTGAACCAGAGCGAGCTCAATCGGATCGAGACGATCTGCAAGGGCCTCGAGAAGCTGCGCAAGCACTCGAAGGACTGCGACGACCTCGAGGAAGACCTGCAGAAGAAGGCTTCCGAGGCGAAGAAGAAAGAGCTGCGCCAGGAAGTGAAGGACCTGCGCGTGAAGATGATGGACGTGCTGGAAGAGCTGCGGCTGAACAAGAAGCAGATCGACCGGATCGTCGGGCACATGCGCTCGCTGATCGAGACCGTCGACAAGGCGGAACAGGACCAGAAGGACTACTACCGGCAGTACGGCATTCCGGTGGCGGACCTGAAGGTGATGCTCAAGCAGGCGATGGGCGACGATGTGGCGGCGAAGAAGCTGCAGCGCCGGATCAACATCACCCGCGAGGGGATGGAAGCGATGGACCGCGATCTGCGCACGGCAGACCGGAAGATTCGCGAGATCAAGGAAGAGACCAAGCTGCCCACCGAGGCGCTTCGGGTTCAGTACGAGGCGATTCGAGGCGGAGAGCACCGCGCCGAGCGCGCGAAGAGCGAGCTGGTCGAGGCCAACCTTCGACTCGTGGTCTCGATTGCGAAGAAGTACACCAACCGCGGCTTGCAGTTCCTCGACCTGATTCAGGAAGGAAACATCGGCCTGATGAAGGCGGTGGACAAGTTCGAGTACAAGCGCGGCTACAAGTTCAGCACCTACGCGACGTGGTGGATTCGCCAGGCGATCACCCGCGCGATCGCCGACCAGGCACGCACCATTCGTATTCCGGTGCACATGATCGAGACGATCAACAAGCTGATCCGAACCAGCCGGTACCTGGTGCAGGAGATCGGGCGCGAGCCGACTCCGGAAGAGATCGCCGAGAAGATGGAACTGCCGCTCGACAAGGTGCGGAAGGTCCTCAAGATCGCCAAAGAGCCGATCTCGCTCGAGACGCCGATTGGCGAGGAAGAAGATTCCCACCTGGGCGACTTCATCGAAGACAAGACGCTCGTCAGCCCGTCTGACGCGGTGATCAACATGAACCTCGCCGAGCAGACCCGCAAAGTCCTGGCGACGCTGACCCCGCGCGAAGAGAAGGTGCTTCGGATGCGGTTTGGAATTGGCGAGAAGTCGGACCACACGCTGGAAGAAGTGGGTCAGGACTTCGAAGTCACCCGCGAGCGCATTCGCCAGATTGAAGCGAAGGCGTTGCGGAAGCTGCGGCACCCCTCGCGCAGCAAGCGGCTTCGCAGCTTCGTCGAGTCGTAAGCGCCCCCATGTCGCAGCCGACTTCACTGAAAGTCGGCGCGACGAAAGGCGCTCGGTACAGTGGGCCCGCGGCACTTCACGCCGCGCGCACCGGATCTTCATCTTTTCGTCATGACTGAGCTCGAGACCCGGGTGGCCAAAGTGGTGAAGGCGATTCCCAGAGGGCAGACGTTTTCGTACGCGCGGGTGGCGTTGTTTGCGAACAAGCCAGGAGCGGCGCGCGCCGTGGTGAGGGCGCTGCGAATCGCTCACGGCCTGCCGTGGTGGCGGGTGATTCGTTCGGACGGGACGTTGGCCGCTCAGGTGTCGGTGGAGCAAGCGCGACGGCTGCGGGCCGAAGGCGTCGAAGTGAAGGGGCGGCGGGTGGCTCGCGCGGCCCGGGCAACGAAGTAGCTTCAGCGCTTCTTCAGCTTTTCCAGCTGGGCCTTCGCCTTGTCGTAGATCGGCTCTCCGCGCGGCGTCAGTTCCATCGCGTGCTCGAAGTTCCGGGCGGCATCGTTGGGGCTGCTTTCACGAAGCTCGAAGCCGAGCAGGTAGGCCTCGCGCGCGCGATCACGCATCGCGGGCTCGAACTGGGCCAGCTGTTCCTTCACCTTGGCTTGCAGAGGAGCGTCGTTGGGCTCGAGCTGGGCGGCCTTCTTGTAGAGGCGTATCGCCTCGCCGGGCCGTTCGTCCTTCAGAGTGAACGCGCGCTGGTAGAGATCGTCGGCGTTTCCTACGTCGTCCTCAACCGGGTGTGGAGCCTCGGCGACGACAGGGGGCGGGCTGGGGGGCGGCGACTTGCAGCCGAGGAAGAAGCAAAGACCTGCCAGGACTGAGAAGCGCATGGGGGCAGCGTAACGGCAGATCCAATCAGGGACCTCAAGTAGCTGCGGCGGCCTGAAGCGCGCGCTCGAACCAGGCGGGGTGGGCGATCAACCGATTGATGGCCAGGCGACGCAGCCAGGGCCGGCGCGCCACCCACACCAGTCTCGAGGCGAGGCGCGCGTAGCGGTCGAACGCGGTCGCCACGGCGCGCTCGTAGGGCTGAAGGCTGGAGGCGGTGGCCTTGGAAGCCAGGGCCTTCGGCAGCGCTGCGGCGAGGGCGGCGGCGCCGGCAAACCCCAGTGAGAGGCCCTCGCCGGTGATGGCGTCGACGTACCCTGCGGCATCTCCGAGCAGGACGAAGCGATCTTTGACCCGTCGGGGGACATCGTGGCGAAGCGGCCCGGCGCCGCGTGGATCGGAATCGGGCGCAGCCCCCTGCAATTTTTCTGCGAGCGCTCCGAACCGCCCAAGCAGGTCGGCAAAGGCGACCTTTCCCGAGATGGCTCCGTCTTCCCAGAGGAACGCCACTCCGATGCGACGGGCGCCGGCGGGAGTGACGTAGGCCTCTGCCCCGGCCGCGAAGTGCACCTCGACCCGCGGAGCCCACGGGGGAATGGCGAAGTGCTGGCGAAGGCCAAACCGAAGCGCTCCGTCGTGGGGGACTTCGAGGCCTTCGGCTTTTCGAAGGGGCGAATGGAGCCCGTCGGCAGCGACCAGCAGCTGCGCCCGAAGCTGCTGCGCATCGGTGTGAAGGGTCACTGCGTCGGCATCGATGGCGTGAGATCGCAGCGCGGTGCCTTCGAGCAGCTCGACCCCCGCTTCCCGGGCCCGATCGGCCATCGCCCGAACGAGCGCAACGCGGCGAATGCCGAGGCCTCCGGGAACGGGAAGGCGGCCTTCGACATACCGCCCGTCTTCCTGGACGTAGCGAATGGCTTCGAAGGGCGAGCAGTCCTCGGGGGGAATCTTCTCGCGCACCCCGAGTCGTTCGAGGGCGGCCAGACCGGCCGGCATCAACCCTTCGCCACATGCCTTGTCGACGGGAAGGGAATGCCGCTCGAGCACCACCACCGAGCATCCGACGCGACGGGCCTCGAGAGCGGCCGCCAGACCGGCTGGGCCTGCCCCGACGATCGCCACGTCCCAGATCACGCGCGCAGCTTCCTCCGGGCGTGGGCCAGGGCAGACTTCGCCATTTCGCTGCCGACAGAGAGGAGGTTGACCGACTTTGGGGCGGCCAGCTCGCCGGCGAGGTACTGCCTGAGCGCTTCGGCGTGCCGCAGCTTGCCGCTGGACGTTCTGGGCAGAGTTCCGGGTGCGAGCACTTCGACGGTGTGGGGGCGGATTCCGGTTCGACCCGAGACTGCCGCGGCGATCTGGTGGGCGAGATCCGCCGGGGGGTCGTCGGCCTGCTCGGCGAGAATCAGCAGCGCCTCGTCGTGGGTATCAGGAGCGATGAAGCCGACGGCGACGGCGCAACCGGTGCGGACCCCGGCGACCGCTTCCAGGCACTCTTCGAATTCCTGGGGCGCGTGGTTGGCGCCTCGAATGATCACCAGATCCTTGGTTCGACCACACAGGTACAGCTCGCCGGAATCGACGAAGCCGAGATCACCGGTGTCGAGCCAGCCGTCGTGAAGCGCCCGTGCGGTGGCGTCGGGGTTGCCGAAGTATTCCTTCATCACGAAGGGACCGCGGGCAAACACCTGCCCCACCTCTCGCTCGGCCGCGACCGTGCCATCGACGGAACGAACCTCGAGCTCGCAGCCCGGCACCGGATGACCGACGGACACCAGCGGCCTGCTTCCAGCCCGCACCTGCCCGGTGGCTGCGAGCGCTCGGGGGTCGACGCGACAGACCGGCTTGTCTCCCTGCGCGGACGTGAAGCTCACGGCCAGCGCCGCTTCCGACAACCCATAGACGGGCATCAGGGCGTCGCGCCTAAACCCGAAGCGCCCAAAGCGCTCGCAGAAGCGTTCCATCACCTCGTGCGAAATGGGCTCGGCACCATTGAGGGCGTAGGTCCAGTGCGAGAGGTCGACTCCGTGAAGCTCTTCATCGCGAATTCGCTTGAGGCAAAGGCCGTACGCGAAGTTCGGGGCCGGAGAGATGGTCGCGCGGTGACGAGAGAGCGCGCGCAGCCAGATCGCAGGGCGGGCGAGGAACGCTTCCGGAGGAAGAAGTACGAGATTTCCAGGAACGTACGCCGCCTCGAGCAGACAGCCGATGAGTCCCATGTCGTGGTACAGCGGCAACCACGAGACGCCTTTTTCATGCGTCCCGGGCCGCTCGACCAACAAAGCGCGCAGCGCCGCCAGCTGCGCAACCAGGTTGCCGTGGGTGAGCGCGACCGGCTTGGGATCCACCGTCGAGCCTGAGGAAAACTGAATCAGCCCCAGGGAATCGGAAGACACGTCGACCGCGAGCTCAGAGCTGCTTTCCATCAGCTCGGAAACGGTAGGGCAGCCCCACTTCGGGCGCGCGAGCTCAACCGCCTTTCCCAGCAACAGGCGAATTCGACGATCGCTCAAGACGATCTTCGCCCCGGACACCTGGAGCATTCGTCCCGTCATGCGCGCGTACTCGTCCATTCGGCCCAGGCGCACGGGGGGATACAGGGGAACCGGAACTGCGCCCGCGAGCAGCGTTCCGAAGAAGGCGTCCATGAAATCGGCCCCGGTGGGAAGCACCATCGCGACGCGATCTCCAGGTTCGATGCCGAGCTCAGTCAGCGCAAAGGCCATTCGCCGTGCCCGCGAATACAGTGCCGCCCACGACAGCGGGGTCTCGACTTCGCGGCCATCGACGAGGGTCAGCCCGAACGGGCTCGCCGCCGCGTGGGCGAGCATCGTGTTGAGCGTCGCAAAGGCAGGCTTCGGCAACGGGGGTCCCACCAGTCGGGCGTTCATGCCGCTTGCTCCGTTTCACTGACGCGCTGCACGACCAGCTGGACCAGGTCGGCGACGGTGAGGATGAGCCCGGCGTCTTCTTCTTGAAGCTTGACCCGAAACGCATTCTCGAGCCCGACCGCGACGACGATCATCGCCATCGAGTCCAGATGCAGATCTTCGTTCAGCCGATGGGTCAGCAGCACCTGGCCCGAAAACTCGAGCTCGGCGCGGGCGATTCGCTGAATCTCTTCGAGCACACGCTTGTCGAGGTCAGCCACCTTTGCCTCCGGGAATGAAGCGACGCTTCCCCAAAAACGCGTGATGCCATTGTTCGCCCAGCGCCTTCTCTTCGGCGCGAATTCGAACGGCCAGCAGCGCCGCGTTGCCGATCGAAAAGACGATCGCGGTGATCCAGCTGCCGAAGATCAGCGGCACGGCCACCAGCTCGATCACCACTGCGACGTAGTTCGGATGTTTGATGAAGCGGTAGGGGCCGGTGGTGATGGGCGGGGTCCCCGGCATCACGATCACCCGGGTGTTCCACTTCTCGCCCAGGGTGGAGATCGCCCAATACCGAAGGCCCTGAGCGAGCAAAGCGAAGACGAAGGCAACCACGGCCGTGACTCCGGGGAAGTCACGCTGAAGCAGCCAGGGCTCGGCGACGCAGCTGATCAGGAACGCGGTGTGGAAGACGGTCATCACCCGGTAGTGCCGCACTCCGACTTCGAGCGCTCCGCGGGCAAAGGCCTGGGCGGCATTGCGCGAAGAGAGCCGAAGCTCGTACAGCCGTTCGAGCGCGAGCAGGCCGATGAAACCCGTATACGCCCAGAGGGCTACCACTGGAGCAAGACCAACTCGGCACAGAAGCCCGGTCCCATCGCCATCAAAACCCCCAGGTCGCCTGGCCTGGCCTGGCCGCTGTCGAGCAACTCGGACAACACGTGCAGCACCGAGGCCGACGACAAGTTGCCTACGTCGCGAAGGGACTTCCACGAGCGGGCGAGGGCTTCTTTGGGCAGCTCGAGAGCGGACTCGAAGGCCTGCAAGACTTTTGGCCCGCCGGTATGGGCGACCCAGTGCTTCACCTTCGAACGATCGAGCTCCTGGGCAGAGAGGAAGCTGTCGACGTTTTGGCGAATGTGGGCGGTCACCAGATCGGGAACCTTCGCCGAGAGAACGACCTTGAAGCCACCGTCGACGAAGTCCCAGCCCATCGTGCGCTCGGTGTCGGGGTAGAAAACCGAGCGGGTCGCGACCACTTTGGGTCCACTGGCGCGCGCGTCGGCTCCGGACATGATCAGCGCCGCGGCCCCATCGCCGAAGAGCCCCGACGAGATGATGTTGGGGATTGAGAGGTCTTCACGTTGAAGCGTCAGTGAGCACAGCTCGACCGACAGCAGCAGCGCGTGGTGGGTGGGAAAGGCGCGCAGGTAGTCGGCCACCCGTGCGGTGCCGGCCGCGCCCGCGACACAGCCCAACCCGAAGATCGGAGTGCGCTTGATGTCCTCACGCATCTTCAGCCGGTTGATCAGCCGGGCGTCAATCGACGGTGTCGCGAGGCCGGTGACGGTGACGAAAAAAAACGCGTCGATGTCGGTCGGGGCCAGCTCGGCTTTCTTCAGCGCGTCACGAACCGTCTGCTCACCGAGCTCGACCGCGACCTTGATCCACGCGTCGTTGCGCGCGGCGAAGGTCTTGAGCTCGAGGTACTGGCCCAGAGGCAACGCCAGGTGCCGGCCTTCGACCCCTACCGCGCGGTGCAGCTGCTCGAGCCGGTCGAGGTTGAAGTGCTCTTTGGCCCAATGGTCGCGAAAAGCCGCGATCAGCTGATCCTGGGAGGCGTAATGTTTTGGAACCCCTCGTGCGACCGAGTTCAACCGCGGGTGCATGGGCTACGGGTAACAGATGCCGGATGGCGCTGCTCGGGCAAATTTTGGAGGCTATAAGGCCTCAGCCCGAAAGGGCCCTTAGCTCAGCGGTCAGAGCTGTCGGCTCATAACCGATTGGTCCCTGGTTCGAATCCAGGAGGGCCCACTGCTTTCAACCGCGCACCGCTTGCGCCCGCGCCGACGGGTCTTCGCTGCTTTTTTGGCGTGGGTTTCGGCTGCCGCTCGGTCAGTCGAGGGCTTCTTCGGCCCAGGCCGACTCGAGCCCGGCCCAGTCGGAACAAGAACCGAGCTGCGCCAGAATCGAGTAGAGGCCGAACCGCAACCGGAACAGGAACAGCAGGCGCCCGGGCAGCTTCAGCGGGGTCATCGCCCGTTTGTCCTTCAACAGCTCGCGCGCTTGAACGCCCGGGCCCAACTCGATGCGATGGGCCCCGGAGCGCAACAGCGGCGCAAAGAATGCCCGTAGCAGCGCCCGAACGTGCGCGCGGGTCTGCGCATCGGTGGGCGGCGTCTTCGCCGTGACCCGGTGGTAGGTCTCGACGCCGACGGCGACGAGGAGTCCGAGGGTGGAAATGATCACCATCGCCACATTCAGCGTGAAACCCAGGGGTGGGTGCGCATGCCTCACCCCGATTGAGTCGTGCAAACCGCGTTCCCTTCTTTCCCGGCAAGGCGGGTGACAGCCAGTTGAGGAGGATGCGAACTTTCGCGCCCATGAATGAGCTCCGCCCTGCCCCTGCGCCCGTTGGCATCCAGGACGATGTGCCGCCTTCACGCTCTTCGGGTGGCTGCGGCTGCGCCGCGACAAACAGAACCCGATCGTCCCCGCAGCGGGCCGGCCGATGATGAAGTTCAAAGACGGCCCAGCTCAGCGAAGATGTGGGACCTGCAGCGCGCCGGTCGCCTTGACCGGCGTTACCCGTCGAACGTCGAAGGGCCTGCCGACTGGCACCGAGTATGAGTACGTCTGCCTCAGTTGTAAGAAGCCGTTCGTGATCGAGAGTCTGTGGGGACACTGCTTTGCCGCACTCTGCGGAGCTTTGATTGGCGCGATTGCGCTCGGATTCCTGTTCGCAGCCCAGTCCCCCGGCTGGCGTTACGGGGTCGGTGGGGTCGCCTCGCTCTTGACCGTCTTTGTCTTCGCTCAAACCGGGCTGCGAATTTCGAATCGGTTTCGCTACCCGGTCCTCGACTGATGGACGCGCGTCGTTGGGGGGTGCTGCTGCTTTCGATGGCCACCGGAGCAACCGCTGTCCTGCTGGTGCTCAATCGCGAACCCGCCGCTCCCGCAGCCTCCGCTTCAGCGGTGCAGCCTGCGACCCCGGTTCCCCTCGCGGCCCCCTCGCCATCCATCGCAGCGGCGCCACCCGAGGACGATCAGGACTCAGCCGCCGCTCATGATGCCCTGGCCACCCGCTGGCGCTCTCAGTCTGATTTGCGCTCTGCGGTCGGCGAGCACCAAAAGGCCATCGCCCGCTTCGGTGCGCTGCAGACTCCGCAAGCGGCCGCGGCGCACGCTTCGTATGCGGTGACGCTGCTGGCGATCGGAGAGCCGAGGGCCGCGCACCAGCGAGCCAAACTTGCCCTCGAGATCTTCGACCACGTTCCGCAGGGTGAACCCGTCGACCGCTGCGCAGCGCTGTGGGCCCTGGCCGAAAGTGCGGCGCGGTTGAAGAAAGCCGGAGCGATCACCGAGGCCCGGGCCGCACTCGATTGTCTGGCCGTCCCGACTGGACGCGAAGATGACGTGGCCCGCGCTTCGCTCACTCTCGCCTCGCTGCTGAGTCGCAGCCCAGAAAAACTCAGGCTGTTGAAAGTCGCTGCGGCCAACCCGTCGGTGCAGATGGTGGCCCTCGATGCGCTCGCGGCCCTTCGTCCTTACGATTCAGAAGCAGGCTGCGCGGCGGCGATCGAAGCTCTCGTTCGAGAGCGGTCTGATCGCCGCGAGAAAGCGGCCCGCGGTTGCAAGCTGCCCCGCCGCCACTGAGCCGAGCTCAAATCAGGGCGTCGACTTGACCGACAGCGTCCGCACCTGAATCCCGCGAACGTTGCCGCCCTTGCCGTAAGCGGAATCGAGCGTCCCGTTGCGGGTGCGCTTGACCGTCACCTTCACGTCGCAGCTCTTCGCCTCATTGTCCTTGCTCGCCTTGATGTCAGCACCGGGGATCACCAGACTTCCGGTGTCATTGGCGGTGATGTTCACATCTTGAATGCACGAGCCCCGCAGCTCGACCGTCAGCGTGTCCGGCTTGCCCGAGTTGTCCCACTTCACTTCGAGCGGATTCTGGCCTCGCACGAAAGTGGCGCCGGCGGTGGGGCCGGTCAGCTGGAACTTTGCCGGAAGGGTCAGCACCGAATTGGGGGCGCTGGTGTCGTCCGCCCCGCGGGTGAGCGCGACCGAGATGCTCTTGCCCTCCTCGTCTCCATTGAATGACGCGCTGTAGGAAACGAGCCCCAACAGCTCGGACTTCTTCATCGGGTTGGTGTCCGTGCCGCTGACCGCGGAAAGCGAATCGGTGCCGGCAATGGTGACGAAGGTGGTCGACAGCGGCCCGACCTGAAGGGTGGTGGAGACCGCCGTCTGGCCACTGCCGTCCCCGGTTCCGGCGATGGTCGCGTAAAGGCCGGAAGTTCGGATGTCGGTGCTCGAAGCCGTGGTGCAGGCGCCGAGAAAAAAGAGAGCGGCAAGGGAAGCAAGGATTCGGTTCATGCGGCGCCGCTTCGCACGCCGCGCGCCAACGCAAGCCTTCACAGTTCAAATGAATTTTCCGGCGGAGCCCCGCGGCAGTCGTCGCATCGGGGCACGATTGTCACATTGGCAGTGCGACGCGACAGTCGTGCGCGGCCGAGGCCGTCAGTTCGGAACGCAGACGCTGTTGGCGTCGCAGCTGAATCCCGCCGCGCAGCCCGGCGCGCAAGACACGAAGCGGAACACGTCGACGAAAGCGCCGGCGGTTCCTGCGGTACCGGTAGATCCCACTCCACCCAGCGACGTGCCTCCGGCGCCGCCTTTGCCCCCGGTGTCCGCGGCAGCCCCACTGAGGAAGGTGTTGCTGGCCGCGAAGGACCCCGGGTCGAAGTCGTAGCCGCCCACGGCGTAGGACGCGCCGCCCGCTCCGCCGCCGCCTCCTCCTCCCGGCCCCCCGTTGCCCCCGACGCCGCCCTTCCCTCCGGTCGAGCTGCTCCAGCGGTTCGCGAGGCCGCCGAAGCCACCCGAGCCCCCGTTGCCGACCGCTCCGCCGAAACCGCCGAAGCCGCCATCGCCCCCGCGCCCCCGCTGAATGCGATTGCCTGAAATTGTCGGGCCCCCGCCCGGGCCCGCGCGGGCGATAAAGATGCCGATTGAAGCGCCGCCTGCACCTCCCGCTTTTCCTCCCGAGCCACCGCAGCCGCCCGCCGCGCCGCCTCCTCCGGTCGCCCCCATTTCCCACCCCATGCAGCCGAAGCTGAACCGCGCGACGCCGCCCCCTGCCCCTCCCCCTCCGCCTCCTTCCGCAACCCCCCCGGTTGTGCCCGCGGCCGCTCCCCCAGGAGCTGCAACCCACACCGCATTGACGACGCTTCCGTTGCGCGCCAGGGGCGGGGCGCCTGTCCCTGCCGAACCGGAAAGGCCGTCTGCCCCCGGCAAGCCATCCGCGCCATCGTGCGGCTGAATGGTCGACGGAAAGCCCGACTCGGTCACGTGCGAGCACTGAAAGCCGGACATCGTATCGAAGCTCCAGTCCCAACCTCCGCGGCCCTGACGGCTGCCCGCCGGCAACCCGACCCACGCCTGCTGCGCACCCTGGTTTCCAGCGAAGGTATAGGTCGGACACACCACCCCGCCGCCGAAAGTCCCGTTGGTGCTCGGACTGCCACAGCTCGCGTTGGTGCCGGCCTGGCCTCCGGCGCGGGCGTTGCCAGCAAAGCAGCTGCCGTTCATGAAAAAGACGCTGTCGATTCCCTTCACCCCGTCGAGCGCGGTGGACGCTTGCCGTCCGAAGCCTTGCGACCCGGTCAAACCGCGACCGCCTTCTCCTCCGCGGCCTCCAATCACATCGTTGTTCTGCAACACGAAGCGCGGGCCAGTGTCCTTCAGGTAGACGGCCATCGACACCGGGCCGTTTTGCCCATCGGGCGTCATTCCCGAGGCGTCGAGCCCCACCAGGGTGAAGCCCGAGACCACGGTGTCCACGGCGCCGTTGCCCAGGCTCTCGGCGTGAATGGCCGCCAGCGCCATCGAGCTCGCGGGCTGCGCGACAATCGCCGTCAAATGGACCTGCGGGTTGCGCTTCAGAAAATCGTTCGAGTAGCCGCCGAAGAGCTGCGCGCCGTCAAACAGTCGAAGGCTCTCGCGGTACGAGCCTTGAGCCACCAGCACGTACTTTTTCCCCTGAGCCTGCTGCGCGGCGAGCCCGGCCGCGATCGTCTGCAGCGGAGCGGTGCGCGTTCCATTCCCTCCCGCAGCCGCCGACATCGAAACGAAGATCGCGTCGGTGGTCACCCCATCGACGCCGTCACAATTCTCGTCCACCCACGAGGCCCCCGGGGTCGGACCGCGATCGGGCAAATCGTTCGTGGTGTTGCCCTGGACCCGCCGGCACTCGCAGCCGTTGGGCTGAAGGCCATCGACATCGACCCATTCGAAGGTCGTCGCCCCGATGATTTCGGTCAGACACGGACCGCGGGTGCAGACCGGCATCGCCGGCAACGTGTCGCAGACCCCGGTGGTGTGCTGCAGCGCGGGCGAGAAGTACTTGGTGCAATCGTTGTTGCAGAAGCCGCAGTGCGCAGCGGCGTCGTACCGGCCCGTCACGGGGTTGCGAAAACCTTCGTCGACCTGCAGGTCGCAGTTGTTGTCTTTTCCGTCGCAGATTTCGGGGTTGAACGAGTTCACGTCGCACGCGCTCCAGGTCGCCGAGCTCTGGCACTTCTCGAACCCCTTGCAGACCGAGACGTTGCACGAGCGGGTCGCGCCCACCGTGCTCGCGCGGCAGGTGCAGGTCCCCGTGACCGGGGTGCACTGGTGGGTGGCCGAGCACGAATAACCCGTCGGACACGGCCCCAACGAAGAGCCCGGGCCGCACCCGCGCCCACAGACCTTCGCCCCATCGAGGGTCAGGCATTTGCTGCCGTTGCCAATGCAATCGGAGTCGACGCCGCAGGGCCGGCACAGGGTGTCGAGCAGGGCCAGGCATTGGGTCGGGGCGGCGATCGGCCACGGGAAAAAGCCCGACTCGCACATCAGCACCGCGCAGCTGCTCGCACGACATTCGGTCGAGGTCGCATGGGGAATCGAACGACAATCGTTCCCACATTCACCGCAGTGCTCAATGCGGCCATAGACCCCGCCGTCCTGAAACCCGTCGTCGACAATGCCGTTACAGTCGTCGTCCTGCCGGTTGCAGACTTCCGGGCCCGGCTCAGAAGCAGCGCACACCAGCCCGGCCGTCGCCAGGCATCGCTGGGGCCCGACGCAGGTGCGGCCGTTGACGGTCCGACTGCAGGGGGGAGGAGTAAAGTCGTCGATGCTCCCGTTGCAATCGTCGTCGACGCCGTTGCACATCTCTTCCATCGCGACCGGCGCATTGCACGAGGTGAAGCCCCCATCGACCTGGCAGGTCTGATTTCCCGGACACGCACCAAACGTGTTGCGTGCACCGCGACAGCCCTTCTGTAAGCCGAGCGTCACCGGCAGGCAGTCGCAGGTTTTTCCCTGGGGAATGCACTGGTGCGCTCCATTGGGCATCGCTGCGCATTGGTAGAGCGAAGGGCATCCTTCGAAAGTGCAGTCCCGACCACAGAAGACCCCGCCATCGAGCACCAGGCATTTGTCCGCGCCCGAGGCTCCGCAATCGGAGTCGAGCTTGCAGTTCTGGCACAGCAGCGGCTGCGCGATGGCGCACAGACTCTCGGCGGCGATCTGTTTGCAGACATAGCTGTCAGGACACGCGGCCGTCGTCCCGTCACAGTCGCGGGTACAAAAAGGCCCGGCCGGACCGCCGACGCAGCGATCCGACTCGCACTGTGAGCCAGCGTCGCATCGTTCGCCAAACCGCAACGCCCCACGGAACTTGCCGCCATCGCCTTCATCCAGCACGCGACACAAACGGTCGACGCACCGCAGGCCGCCCGGGCACTCGCGGTCGAACACGCACGGGTGGGACACCGGGTACGTCACGGTTCGACCGCAGCCGACCAGCAGGAAAAACGCGCCTACCATCCACACCCGGGTCGCAGTCATCACAGGCTCGAGATTGCGGCGACGGGGCCGGCCGTACCGGGAGTTCCGCCAAAAGGGCCACCTGCCGGAGAAGCGCCGCCGCTGCCCCCTTCGCCCGCTGCGTTAACCGGAGCGGGGGCGATCACGTTCTTCGTCCCGAATGATCCGCCGCTGACATTCACCCCGGCGATTCCTGCCACCCGCCCACCACAGCCTCCGCCGCCACCGCCGCCGGCTCCTCCCGTGCCTCCACGCCCGCCGGGCCCGCCGAGACCTGCACACCACGCGGCGGTGGTGTTGACGCCGCCGCGTCCTCCCTGGCCGCCGAGCCCGCCGTAGCCGCCCGAGCCGCCGTCTCCTCCGAGGCCGCCGAAGCCCAAGTCGATGAGGTTGCCTTGAATGGTGGGCAAAGCACCGACGATGAAAATCGAGAACGAACCCCCGCCCCCGCCCCCGCCGAGGCCAGAAGTTCCGGCGCAGCCACCTGCGCCTCCGCCCCCACCCGTCGCGCCCAAATCTCCCACGCGGTTGCCGATCGAGCAGGTAAGAGCGACCAGGTTGCGAACGCACCCCCCGCCGCCGCCTCCTCCTCCCCCGCGTCCATGGGTGCTGCTGCTGAAACCGCCGGCACCGCTTTGGCTCACCCAGTCATCGCCGATGATCGCCCCGGTCGCGCTGAAACAGCCCGGGCCCCCGAGCGCGTTTTGACCATCGCCCCCATTTTGCGCGGCGCCTCCGTTGAGGCCTTCTGTCGGTACCGTGC
This sequence comes from Archangiaceae bacterium, assembly GCA_043750125.1. Classification (GTDB taxonomy): domain Bacteria; phylum Myxococcota; class Myxococcia; order Myxococcales; family Myxococcaceae; genus JAGSPQ01. The sequence continues at coordinate 14,543 of JAYVCD010000309.1, forward strand.
AGTCGTACTTGCACAGCGCGGCCTGCGAGGGGTCCGAGTGCTGGTAGGTGCCATTGTTTCCGCCCTTCCCGTTGCCGTTGGGGTTGGGGGGGTAGCCCTGCGGGTCGAGCAGCGGGCTGACCGCCGCGCCGGCAAACCCGGTGGTGGTGAGCGTCGGGCAGCTCGAGTTCGCACCTCCCGCACCGCCGGGCTGCGCATCGTTCACGCAATCGGGAGTGAGGCATTCCCGCGCGATCAGCCCATTGACCCCGCCCACTCCGGTGGTGCCGGCGAGGCCGGGAAGCGCGGCCACCGCGTCTCCTCCCCTGCCCCCGACCAGGTGGTTGTTGCGAACTTCGAGGCCCGGCGAGCTCTTGACGTACATCGCAAAGCTGTTGCGCGCCGCCTGGCCCGGGCCGGGGCGAGACGACACGTCGTAGCCGCGAATGGTGAAGCCCGCGATCACCGCCCGGGCGCTGAGCCCTTCAGCGTTCACCGAGCCCCGGCGCGCGGTCGCAACCGACCAGTCGGGTTCCGGCGCTTCGATGAAAGTGGGGAAGGCGTTGATGTCTCTTCGGGCGAAGTCGCTGGAGTAGCCGCCAAACAACCCGACCGACCCTTTGAGGATCACCTGTTCGACATAGGTCCCTTGCGCGACGAGGATCGCCGAATGGACGCCGCTGTTGAACGCGGCCATCGCCTCCGCAATCGTGCGGTAGGGAAGCGCGCGGGTTCCCACGCTCTGCGGCGATTGAGCCCAGACATACAGGGCAGTCGCGGCGATTCCGTCGACGCCATCGCAGTTGCGATCGACGTTGGGCAGCCCCAGCGTGGGGAAGGCATCGAAGGTGTCGGGCTCGTCGACCACGCTCTGCGCGGCGCACTCACAGCCGTTGGACTCTTCGTTGTCGGTGTCGGTGAACGTGTGGTCCACGACGCAGACGTTCTGCGCGCACCGGGTCCCCGGGCCGAGGGCCAGAGTGCATTCGGACGTCGTGATGCAAGCCCTCGCGCAGAAGTTTCCGTTGCACGATTCGCCACTCGAGCACTCAGCCGGCACCAAGCAGGGACGAACGCACTGGTGAAAGACGGGGCTGCACGTCTTTCCGCCCGTGCACTCAGAATCGACCCGACACAAGCCTCCACCGGCCACCGACTGGCTGGTGCACGAGGCGATCCGGCAGGTGG
>JAYVCD010000310.1:0-4850 GCA_043750125.1 Archangiaceae bacterium
ACTTCCACCAGGTGGCAGCCTGGGCAGGCACCCGCTGCTCGAGGTAGCCGTCCTTGCACCAGTCCGAGTGGCGATCGACATGGAGCAGCGCACGCGGCAGCTGGCCGGTGCTGCGGTAGTGGTAGAGCGCTACGTCGATCATGTGGTGATCGCGCAACAGGTAATCGGTCTGCCCCCCCGCCGAACGGTACACCTGGACGCAGCCGGTGAGCGCCGCGACGAGGTCTCGCATCGTCAGGCGCGCGCGGGGTGGGGCCTCTTCGAAAAACAGCTGACAACCCGCGTACGGACGAGCGGCACCGATGAGGTCCTCTGGTCCGGCCCATCGCTCTACCTTCTTTTCGAACCGGGCCGCGTGCTCGAGGGTGAAGACCTCGCGCGCGATGTCCCGAATGTCGCTGCGCTTTCCGTGCAGTGGCCGGTCGGGAACGAGGGGGCGCAGCGCGAAGGCGTAATCGCCATCGATCGGCCGGACCCAATCTGCGTACTTGATGAGCATCCGTTGGGGGCTCATATACGCGAGCCATGGGGCTGAGGACGATCGACGTAGCGATTTCGCTGAGCGGTTCGCCGACGACGCGAGGCCGCGCCACCATTCTCGATCGCTCGCCTCCTGACCGCCTGATCCGCGCGGGGCTGGCGCTGCTCGCGCTGTGGGCGATCGCGGCGGCCTGCATCGTCATTCCCGTGGGCCACTTCGTGCTCGTCCCGGGGTTCGGAATGGCGGGCGTGGTGTTGGCCGGGTTTCGACTTCGAGAGGCCAGCTCGTTGATGGGCGCCGACGGGGTGTGTCCACGGTGCCAGGTCGAAAAACACTTCCCTCCCTCGGGCCGATACCACGAGGGAGGGACCCTTCATTGTGACGGGTGCGGCAGCCTGCTCACGGTCAAGGCCTCAGCTGTGAGGCCCGTTCCGCCGCTCTGACCTTACGGCCCGCAGCTCGTCGCGGCGGTGCAGGACGTGACCGGCGACAACGCCTGGAAGAACGCCGTCGCGACTTTCGCGTGCGCCACCTGGGTCGGATGCACTCCGTCGTACAGATCGCTGAGGCTCAGCGTCGAGTACACGTCTACGAAGCGCACCCGTTTGCCTGCCGCCTGCCGACTGGCCATTCGGCTCTGGATTCCCGCGTTGAGATCCCGCCCGAGCTGCGCGCGATCGACGTTGTTGGGAGCGATCAGCCCTGAAGTGATCGGAGGAATCGAGGCGACAATCACCCAGGCATTCGGACGCTTGGCGAGAATCTGATCCACCAGGGCGGCATGACGGTCTGCGATCTGCGCGCCGTTCTCAGCCGTCCACCAGGCGATGTCGTTGGTGCCGATCATCAGCAAGATGTAGTCGGGGGCGTAGCCCGCCAACCACCCGTCGACCTGCGAGGCGATGTTGCTGATGGTGAAGCCCGGGTGCCCCTCGTGCTCCTTGTCGCTCGTGACCGCGTACTGGTCGTACTGCGAGCCGACGTAATCGACGCCACAACCCGAGGCCATGAGGCTGGTGCGCAGCGTGTTGCGGTAGCCACCATTCACCCCGAGGGTGATCGAGTCGCCCAGCGGCATGATCGTCAAGCAGCCGGTCGGAGTCGGGGGCGGCGGAGGCGGGGGCGGGGGCGGAGGTGGAGGCGTTCCTGCGTCGGGAGTCGGCGGCGGCGGCGGCGGCGTCCCGGCATCCGGGAGCGGCGCACCGTCCGAGCCAATCGAGTCGATGAAGGCTGTGGTGTTCACCGCCCCGGTCAGCTCGAGCTCTACGCCCAGGCAGCTGGCGGCGCCTGAGCCCGCGGGCATGGCCACGACGATCGTGTTCCAGGCCCCGCGGGTGAGCGACGACGAGGCCCTCCAGCTCGCATTCCAGCGCCAGCCCGAGGCAGCCCCTTCCTGAACGAAGGCCTGAACCGAATTGACCTGCGCATCCATCGGCAGCCACAGCCGGAACGACACGTTGCTGCCGGCGGGAACAGACGGAGCGCTCACGCCCACCTGCACTTTGCCCGCGCCCGCGCTCTGGACCTGGATCCCCAGCGACCGGAGGCCCGCGGACACCTGGACAGTCGAGCTCGTCAGCCCTGCGGAAACGGCTCCGCGCGAAGTAAAGCTGTCCGTGCCCGCTTCGAACTCGTACGCGCCCGCACCCGGGGTGGGAGGCGGCGGAAGACTTCCACCTCCGGGCCCAGCCGGAATCGCAAGGCCCCCGGACTGAAGAAACGGACCCGCGTGGGTCTTCAGGTACGGCTGACCGGTGCCATCGAGGTCGTTGTCATACGAGGACTGGCAACCTTCACCCTGCCCGAAGAGCAACGCGATGACTCCGCTGTTCGCGAACTTCTCGCGGTTGGCAACGCCACTGGCCCCGAAGAAGTACTCGGTACGGTTGTCCTTGTACCCCTGGCGCGCCCCGCCCCCGTTGCAGACGTTGGCGCTGTTCGAATTGCCGACCGGAATCTGCCAGAGCACCCAGCGCTTGCCGGCCTTCAGGTTCCACAGCCGCAGCCATTCGGCATACCGATTGAAGCTCTTCGAGTTCACCGACGCGGTAGCCGAAGCGTCCCACCAGCGGTTTTCACCGCGAACCAGCTGGTAGTAATCGGCGTCGCGATCAAGCGGGTCACCGACGAGAACATCGTAGGTCTCGCCCGTCTGGTTGGCGGCGAGGCCCAGCTGCGACAAGAACGCGAAGACGCTGTCGACGTGCGGCTGAAGCGGTTCGGTCACCGAAGAGTGAAAGAGATCGACGCCCGATTCCCAGCCCGAGATGTGAATCCCGAGGACTGCCTTCGTCGCGCCCACCGACTTGCGCATCTGCAGAAACGCCATCCCCCACCCCGCCACCGTGTTCGGAAGCCCCGCCAGCTCGGGCAACCCGGTCGCCGCGATCGCCGCGTACGCATTCGGATTCCGACCCGACTGCTGGTCGAGGAAGGCGTAGCCGTCGGCCTCGAGCATCACCATCACCGGCTTGTCGAATTCCTTCGCGCGCTGCATCAGAACTTTGAAGTCGCTGAAGTAGCTGCGCATCGTCGTCGCGTTCTGAGCCTTCGCGTAGGCCTGGCCTTCGCCACCGCCCGGCTCGTCCTGCAACTGGTAGTACGCGATCGCGGGAATCTGCCCCTGCGCTGCGGTCTCTTGCATGTACTGAAGACCAAAAGAGCCGTCGGCCGCCGGGCTGTAGCCCCAGTTGTTGACCCAGCCCTTGGTGAAGTAGCGGTAGCGCACGTCCCACGGCGTCGCGCTGGTCTTCATCCACGTCGCGCCGCTGTTCTCGAACAGACCGACTTCCAACCGCGCCGGCAGCCCCACGGGAATACTGCCCGAGGGAGTCCCAACGACTTGCTGCTCGACCCCTTGCCTGTGCGTGGAGTCCTGAGCTTCCAAAGCACCGTTACAAGCCATCAACACCAACACACCACTGCACAACAGAAGGGATTTTCTCATGAGACAAGCCTCCGGCTACCGGCCCCAAAATTAGGAACGGGTCGTCTTTCGAGTTTCTGGCGCACCACGGACGCGTCTCCGCGCAGAAGCGCAGCTTCAGATCGCGTCTCTTTGTGTTCGGTGGGACCGATTCGGGTGAAGGCAACAGCTCGACTGGTTTCTCGGATGTCCTCGAGGCTTCCAGAGCACCTTCACCTACTTCTTCAACCCGTGCCCCTCGGCTGCGTCATCGGGTTCCCTGCCCATCGCGACGGAGTGGGAAATAATGCATCAGCGGCAATATTGCGCTGTGTCTTTTTGCCCACGTCGCGGCACAACCGTTGGAGCTCAAACCTTTTCCAGCTCTGAACAACTCTCGAATTTGAACACCCTAAACTTTGAGGTCAAAGCATTCTCAAACCTGCTTCGACCTCGATTCACATCGAGGCGCCGGTCTTCCTCGCCACTTCTCGCAGCGCGTCCCAGGTGGGCCGAATGCGGACCCCGAGGTCGCTGACCGAATCGGGAAAATTCGCGAACGGCCCGGACTGATCGAGGAAATCGAAGTGAGGCTGGCCGTTGAGATCCGTCGCGGGCAGCACCGCCTCACTCGCGCCATTGAACTCGGTCAGTCGGTAGCCACGGATCCGCACCAGCCCGGAATCGAGCGAGGGGTCCACGCGCAGCCAGTGACCCGACGCCCACACTGCAGCCAGCCCATGGAACGTGATGATTCCGTTGGGCAGCAGCGTGGCGAAGCGCGAGTCGAGCAGCTTGTGATCGCGAATGTGCTGGAAGCAGATCGCGGACGGCAGCTTGGCGGCACGGTACAGCGCGGCCAGCAGCACCGCCTTTTGTTGGCAGAACCCCTTCCCTCGCTGCAGCGTGGTGCTCGCCCGCCAGGAATCACGGGTGTCGAGCTTGGGGGTGAAGTCGTAGCGAATGGTGTCGCGCACGAACACGAACAACTGCTTCGCGCGATCGAGCTCGGTCTTGCCATTCGCGATCACCCGCGCCTTCTCGATGATCGACGGATGCGCCGAATCGATCACATCGGTCGGAGCCAGGCATGCCTCGGGGCCGACTTCTGCTTCTGGAAGAACCACGCCCTCGGCCAACGGAATCGCGAAAGTCAGAACGCCTCCTCGGGAACGTCGAGCAGCTCGAGCGTTCCGTTCTCGACCAACTTGCGCGCGAGCGTCAGACCCGGCAACACGTTGTCGGCATACCAACGCGCGGCTGCGATCTTCCCGGTGTAGAAGTTCTTGTCGTCGCCGCTCGCTGTTCCCAGCCTCCCGTGCGCCACGGCCGAGTGGCGAATGAGCAGCCAGCCGATGACGAGCTCGGCCAGCGCCGCCAAGATCCGATTTCCCTGGAACCCCACGTGGTAGGCCGACTCGCCCAGCTTTCCGAGCAGGGCCCCAAACAGGCCTTCGACGTCAG
>JAYVCD010000311.1:0-13924 GCA_043750125.1 Archangiaceae bacterium
GCGCCGCCGCCGACTCCTGCGCCGCCGCCCACGCCACCGAAGCTGTGGCAGGTGTTTCCGGGAATGCAGAGGTACCCATTGGGGCAGACGCCGCCGGGATCACAGACCAACCCTTCCGGGTCTGCCGTCAGGCTCATGCTGCATCCAGCAATGCCTGACGCCGCGAGGCTCAATGCGAGTCTGAATGCCAACGTTCTCATTGAGGTGCCCCTGGGTCTCGTCCCCGGAAGCAGGAACGGCGCGCTTAAACGGCAAACGCGGCTCCGAGGTCAAGTGAGGCGGCCACCCTGTATCTCCTGAGCGACAAGCCCGCACCACGCAGCCACGCCGTCCTTGCCAGGCCAAATCCGGCACCCGCACGGCCCACGCAAAGCGGTCAGCCAGCCGTCCCACAAATCCTTCAAGGTGCGGAAAACGATGGTCACACCCGGGTCGCGTCTGCCTAATGCGCTTGTGAACACAGCATTTCCTCAATGGCGTCTGTCCCTGGTCGTCCTCGGAGGCGCAATCGCAATCGCAATCGGATTCGGCTGCGCGACCATGCCCGCGCCGGTCCCTGTAGCGCTCGACCCCGCCAACCCAGAAGCAGAAACGGCGGAAATCTCGTCGACGCTGACGCCTCTGGTTGTACCCGGTCCCGAAAAGCCGGGAGACGGGTCGGCACTGCCTTCCGAGCCAACGGCAGAACCGGCGCACGCCGGACACAACATGGCCGAGATGAAGAAGTCGGAGCCCATGGAAGGCAAGCCGTCGCCTCACGCCGGCCACGAGGTGGGCGGCGTGCTGGACTCAGAACAGCATTTGATGGGCGTCGTGACGCGCACTTCTGCGGGTGTGATCACCGTCCTGCTCGAGACAGGCTCCCCCGCTGTCGTGTTGATTGACACCCAGACGGTGTTCGAACGCGGCGCAGCGAAAGCCACCTTCAAAAGCATCAAGAACGGTGAGCGGATCGTGGTCTATGCCACCCCCAAAGAAACCAAATGGCTTGCCCGAGTCGTGAAGCTTGGGTCCCCCTCATCGGAAGAGAAAGGTTCTGATGCGGGCACTCCTTCCGTGTCACCTGACTTTCCCATGAAAATGCCCGACGCGAAGAACCCCCACCAAGCCCAGCAATTCACCTGCCCGATGCACCCCGAGGTTCGCTCGTCGACTCAGGGCAAGTGCCCCAAATGCGGAATGAAGCTCGTGCCGGTTCCGGCGAAGTGAAGCGTTCACTTCTGTTCGCCTTCCTGCTGGCCGGGTGCGCGACCCTTTCACCCGAACGCGGCCACGATCAGGTGGGGCTCCTGGTGGCAGAGCGCGGGGGTCCTTCCACCGGCTGGGAAAAAGGGTCGCCTGATCTGACCGTGATCTCCAATCGGGTCAACTCACTGCTCGCTCCGGGCCTCAGCCGCGCCAGCGCAGTCGCGATTGCGCTGATCAACAACCCTGGCCTTCAGGCGACGTACGAAGAGCTCGGCGTCTCGCAAGCCGACATGGTCCAGGCGGGTCTGCTCAAGAACCCCACCCTCGCAGGAAGTGTCGGCTTTCCACTCAACGTGGGAGCCATGACCGAGTTCGAATTTTCAATCCTTCAGGACATCGTCGATCTCGTCACGCTCTCGTGGCGCATGGACGTTGCGAAGCAGCAGTTCAAGGCCAGCACTTTTCGGGTTGCCCAGCAGGCGCTCGACGTCGTGTCCGAAGTCAATCGCGCCTTCGTCACTTTCCAGGCCGAGCTGGAAATCGAAAAGCTCATTCGCAACCAAGTCGAAGGGGCTGAAGGTGCACACCTGCTTGCGGAAAAGCAGTTCGCCGTCGGAAACATCAACGCGTTGCTGCTGGCCAACGAGCAGGCGACCTATGCCCGCCTTCAGCTCGAGCTCATCCAATCGGAAGTCCGGGTCGCGACCTCCCGGGAGCACTTGAATCGCGCCCTGGGTCTGTGGGGCAAGTCTTCGCAATGGACAGTCGCTGGACCGCTGGCGGATCTTCCCCCCACCGACCCGTTGCCCGACGTTCCGGAATCGATCGCGATCCGCCAACGGCTCGACCTGGCGGTCGCCCGAATGGACGCAGAAGTGATGGGGCAGATGGTCACCCTCGCGCGAAATACCCGGCTGTTCGGCCGAGTCGAAATCGGAGCACACGTTCACCGAGATTCCGACGGTCCCCAGCTCATCGGGCCCACTTTCTCGCTCGAGCTTCCGATCTTCGATCAGCGGACGGCTTACATCGCGCGGCTCGAAGCTCAACGTGCCAGCGCCTCGCGCCGGGTCAGCGCGCTCGCGATCGAGATCCGTTCCAGAGTGCGTGAAGGCGTGCTCTCGCTCAAGGCTTCGAGGGCAATGGCTTCGTACCTGACCCACACCCTCGTCCCGCTGCGGGACAAGATCGTCGAGCAGTCGCAGCTTCACTACAACGGGATGTTGCTGGGCCTCTTCGAGCTGGTCGCGACCCAAAGGGAAAGCAGCGACGCTCGCCGCAGTGCAATTCTCGCTCGCCGTGATTATTGGATCGCACGCTTTGACCTCGAGAATGCACTGGGCAGCTCGCTTTCGCGTGGCAGCAGCGCTCAATGAAGACCCGGCTGATTGTCATTGGGGTCGTGGGCGTGGTCGGTGCCCTCGCCGCCTTGATCTGGATCAAGGGACAAAACGGCTTCAGCGCGCGCGACGAGCCCTCGGGCCTCGAGAAGTTTGCTGCCGAAACAATGCGTTCGATTTCGATGCCTTCAGCGGCCAAGGCACTCAAGAGCCCCGAACGGGTCGACGACGCCCGCGTGGCCGGCGCGCGGATGCACTGGGCGGATCACTGTGCCACCTGCCACGCCAATGACGGCAGCGGCAACACGCCCATCGGGAAGAACCTCTTTCCCAAGCCGCCCGACATGCGTTCGAAGGTCACCCAGTCCAAAACCGACGGCCAGCTGTTCTTCATCATCGAGAATGGAGTTCGGCTCACTGGAATGCCTGCCTGGGGCAGCGACGGAAATCACAGCGACGAGTCGTGGGCCCTGGTGGCATTCATCCGCCAATTGCCCCAGCTGACGGCAGAAGAGCTCGAGGCCATGAAAGCAATGAATCCACGATCCGCCCACGAATTGATGGAACAGAAGGAAGAGGACGACTTCCTTCGCGGAGATTCACCCTCACCGGAGAAATAGCCATGAAGACCGCTCTGAACACCCTCACCGCAGTTGTGCTCTTGACCGGCTTCGCCGCCTTCGCTCACGGCGACGAGAAACATCTGAAAGGCATTGTCACCAAGGTCGAGGGCATGACCTTGACCCTCGCCATCGAAAAGGGTGAACCGCTGGTCGTCAACCTGGACGAAAAAACCGCATTCACCCGAGGGGCCGCCAAGGTCACGCTCCGGGACCTCGCCGTGGGAGACAAGGCTGTCATTCATGCGAAGGAACACGACGGGAAGATGATCGCGCACGAGGTGAAACTGGCGGCTGCGTCCAAACCCACTCACCCGGGCGCCGACGCAGGCACTGCAACCAAGACCGAGAAGGGACATGACAACCATCCTCACTGAGCCTCTGACCGGCGAACCCGAGACAACCGGCGCACCCAGGGGCGAGCAAGTCAGCCGTCGCAGCCTGCTGGTGAACACCGGGGTCGCGGCCACCGGCGCGGCGCTCGTCGGCCTTCATGCTTCAAAGGCTGAAGCCGCATCGCCCGTTGGTTTCCTGACGCAGACCGTTGGCGGCGCCTTTGCGCCCAAAGCCCTGCCTCCGGGAATGCCGAACCGCGACTACATGCCGGTGATCGTCCCCAATGGGACCAAGGCCCCGTGGAAGATCGTCAATGGGGTGAAGGTGTTTCACCTCGTCGCAGAAGAATTCGAGCATGAATTTGCACCCGGGCTGAAAGCCTTTTGCTGGGGGTACAACAAGCAGGTCAACGGGCCGATTCTCGAAATGGTCGAGGGCGATCACGTTCGCATCTACCTCACCAATAAGTTGATCGCTCCCACCACCATCCACTGGCACGGATTTCTGATTCCGAACGGGATGGACGGAGTCGGAGGCTTGAACCAGAGGGCCGTCCGTCCCGGAGAAACCTGCAGGTACGAGTTTGTTCTGGGGCAGCACGGAACACTGATGTTCCACTCCCACCACGATGAAATGACTCAGATGGCCTTGGGCATGACGGGCATGGTCATCGTCCACCCCCGCAAGCCCAGGTCCCACGTCGACCGAGACTTCGCCCTCGTCCTTCATGAGTGGCGCATCGACCCCGGAGCCAGGCGCCCTGACCCCAACGAGATGACGGACTTCAACGTCCTCACCATCAATGGAAAGGCCTTCCCGGGGACGGCTGCGCTGGTCGTGAAGACCGGGCAGAAGGTGCGGATCCGTCTGGCAAACCTGGGCGCGATGGACCACCACCCGTTTCACATTCATGGGCTGAATTTCATCGTCACCGACACGGATGGCGGAGAAATTCCGAAGAGCGCTCAGTTCCCAGAGACCACGGTGCTCGTCGCGGTCGGGCAGACGCGCACCATCGAGATGACGCCCCTCATTCCCGGAGACTGGGCGATGCATTGCCACATGACCCACCACGTGATGAACCAGATGGGTCACCGGCTGCCGAACATGATTGGCATTGATCCCAGCCAGCTCGACGCCAAGGTTCAACGGGCGCTGCCCGGCTACATGACGATGGGCCAGGAAGGAATGGGAGACATGGGCGACATGGGAATGCCTGTGCCCGAGAACAGCATTCCGATGGTCGGCGCCAAAGGCAAACATGACTACATCACGATGGGTGGAATGTTCTCGATTCTCAAAGTGCGCGATCAGCTGACGAGCTACGAAGACCCCGGCTGGTACGAGAATCCAAAGGGGACGATGGCCAGCCTGGTCACTTCGGCAGAATTGGCCCGCGACAAGATCGATACCGCCGCTCCCTCGACTTCCGCGCCCGGTGATGTTCGCGGCGTCGGGGTGTGACGACCCCCCGCCCGGTGCGAAAGCCACTTTCGACTGTATTCGCGCTCCTTCTGCTCGGACTCGTCGGCTGTCGTACGACGCAGTCCTCGGTACGGCCCTCGGCAAACGAAGACCGGGTGGCCGTCGTTGCAGATCCTCCCGCCGCGCCGGGGTCGATGGCGAGCAACCTCTCGGTCGCGTCCAATTCACTGCTGCTCATCTGGGTCGAGCCTGCGGAAGTCGCGGGCAGCTTCCGCCTTCGGTTCTCACAGTGGCGCGCCGGCGCGTGGGCCGCTGCAACGACCATCGCTGAACATCCTTCGATCGTCGCCAACTGGGCGGACACCCCCTCGGTGCGCGAAGCGGTCGACGGGACGCTCGTCGCCCAATGGTCCGAGCGCCTGGACGACAGTTCCCATGCGACGAATGTCCTGGTTGCCCGGTCTACGGACAGTGGAAAGACCTGGGTTGGTTTGGGACCTGCTCACGACGACGACACTCAGACCGAGCATGGCTTCGTGTCATTGCTCGCCGACGACCCGTCGGTGCGCGCCTTCTGGCTCGACGGACGTGAGACCGGGGGAGGCATGCGCAACCGTGGGGCAATGACTCTGCGAACGGCGAAAATTTCAGAGCGGGTGATCGAAAGTGAAGTCCTCGATGACAGCGTCTGCGATTGCTGCGGCACTTCGGCAGCAATGACCTCGCAAGGGCCGATTGTCGTCTTTCGTGACCGCCTTCCCGGAGAGATCCGCGACATATCCATCATTCGTCGGGTAGGCGGAGCCTGGACCGCACCCAGACCCGTGCACGCGGACGGCTGGAAGATCCCCGGTTGCCCGGTCAATGGCCCCGCCGTCGCTGCCGAAAAAAGTCGCGTCGCCGTGGCCTGGTTTACCGATGCGGCTGGAAGAGCCGTGGTGAAGGTGGCTTTCTCAATCGACGCCGGCGCCACTTTCGCCGAGCCCGTCGAAGTGGATGCACCACGCGGGCGGGTCACCCCGATGGGGCGCGTGGGCGTCGTGCTCGACGATCACGACGGGGCGTTCGTCAGTTGGATGGCGTCCAACCGCGAGCAGGCGCAAGTGCTGGTTCGCCGCGTCATTCCGGCCGGCCGTCGAAGCAGCCCGGTGGTCCTGGCCCAAAGCCAGTCGAACCGGGACAGCGGGTTTCCCAGGCTGGCCCGGTCAACGCGAGAGCTTTTCGTCGTCTGGACCGAAGCGAGCACTCCTTCTCACCTTCGCTTTCAAGCCGTGCCGCTCAGCGCGTTGCCTGCTGCGACCCAGAGCGCGACTCTTCCGTCTGTGCAAGAGGTGGCTGTTTTGACGGTGGACTCATTGATGCCCGACTACTCGGCTCAAACTCTCGAGGGGAAAGACGTGTCTGTCTCGTTGTTGCGCGGGCAGGTCGTATTGCTCAACTTTTGGGCGACCTGGTGCGAGCCGTGCCGGGCCGAGCTTCCCACGCTCGCAATGATTTATCAGCGCTATGCCTCGCGCGGATTGCAGGTGCTGGGTGTCAGCCTCGATGCTCAGCAGACTCCGGCTCAAGTAAAGTCCTTCGCCGACCGCCGAAAGGTGCCCTACCTGCTCTGGTTGGACTCTCAAGATCTCGCTTCGCGCAAGCTGGGGATCGCCACCCTGCCAGTGACCGTGTTGATCAGACGGGATGGCACCGTTGCATGGAGCCAGGTGGGCGCCATCGGGGAAGACGATCAGTCGCTCAGTTTGGCATTGGAGAGCGCTTTGAGGTAAGGGATTGGGAAAGAAATCGCCCCAGGTCATTCGACAACGACCGCACAATTCTCAACGATTTTCCAAGGAAACAGATGCCAAGAACTGAATTCGCCTTCCGTATTGCCTCACTGGTTGTGCTCTTTGCCGCGGGGGCCTGTGGCTCGGTGCCAACGATTGAGCACGACGCCGGCACCGGAGAAGATTCGGGAATCATCCCGGTCGACTCGGGCATCGCCGATGCCGGGCCGGTCGATGCCGGGCCGGTCGATGCGGGGCCGGTCGATGCCGGGCCGGTCGATGCGGGCCCCCCGACCCCGGGCATCCCCGTTGTCACCGCTGCAACTGTGGTGGTCCATGGGACACACCAGATTACCTGGCAGTTGCCTGCCTCGGGCTGCTCAACCCTCTCGCTGATGATGAAGGTCGGCGCCGCCGGGACCTACTCCGTGGTGAAGATGGTCACGGGGGTGGCTACATCGACGCAATACGGCCCGGGCCACGCGTTGGGCACTTACTGCTACGAGGTCGTCTGCATTCTGGGCGGGACCACCTCGTCTGCATCCAACGAAAAGTGTGCCACCCAGTGATGACGAAGTGGGCCTTGTTGATGGCATTGGCAGGCTGCGGCACCGCAGCACCTGGCCCGACCCGATACCCACCGACTGGAAAGACGAAGACCTTTGAGCTGACGGCTCGAGATGTCGAGTGGACCGTGGCACCTGGCGCGGTCTATTTCGCCTGGACCTACAACGGCACAATCCCCGGACCGCAGCTGGACGTCACCGCGGGCGACACCGTCGTCGTGAACTTGAGAAACGAAACCCTCCACCCGGTTTCGGTTCACACCCATTTGGTCGAATTTGAGCAGACCGCCGACGGGGTTGATGCCGCGTCAGTTGCTCAGCCCGGACAGACGGTGAGCGTGACGTGGAAGACGTCCTTTGCCGCGGCGGTGCCCTACCATGACCATGCGGACGAAGGCGATGGGGTCGCCCGAGGGCTGATCGGGGCTTTGATTGTTCACGCGCCCGACGAAAAGCCTGCCAACGAGCACGTGGTTGTTCTGACCGATTTCGACACTGCCAATTTCAAGAGTCTCCCGGGCGTGGCCGACCCCGTGACCGGCGCGTTCCCTGATGCTGGAACCTACCGGGGGGCGCACCAATACATGCACACCCTCAACGGCAAGGCCTACCAGGAATCGGTGCCACCCTTTACGGGCACGGTCGGTGAAATCAGTCGCTGGCGCGTAGTGAGCATCGGCCAGGAAGTTCATACCTGGCACATCCACGGGCACCGCTGGGTCGACGCAGACGGTCAATTGACGGACAACATCCAACTTGGGCCGGGCATGTACCGCACCTTCGAATTCATGGAAGACAAGGCAGGGGACTGGCTCGTGCACTGCCATGTGCCCACGCACATGCAAGGCGGAATGATGGCGCGGTACCGGGTCGCGGGCGCGCGTTAGTCCCGAGTCTCTCGTGTCGGTACCAGATGTCACTTTGCCGTCACAGCCAGACTCACCCCGCCTATAGGCAGGGGCAGTGCCGACCTTCGATTCCCAGGCCGTCAATCAGGCGTTGCGCCGGCTCCAGAAAGGAGATCGCTCAGTTGCGCAGCTCGTCTTCTCATCCCTCTGGCCAATCGTTGCTTCGTTCTGTCGCAGCGCCCTGGGAGACGCCTCGCAGGATGCGGCGCAAGAGACGCTGCTGAAAATGTTTCAGCAGGCACACCGATTCCGGGCGGGCGCAGACGCCGTCGCGTGGGCCCTGGAGATTGCGACCTGGGAATGTCGAACCGAGCTGCGCCGTCAGGGGCGTGAGCGGGCTGCCCCGCTGTCGGACGCAGGGCAAATCGAAGCCGGCCCCGATGTGGTTGGCCTGCTCGAGAAGGAACAGCTTGCTGGCGCTGTCAGACAAAGCATCGCGCACCTCGCTCCCGACGATCAGGCGCTGGTGACCTCTGTCCTCGACGAGACGTTTCCTGCTGGGTCAGGGGCGGCAGCACGCAAACGCAAAGAGCGGGCACTGACCCGGTTCAAGCAGGCATGGAGGTCGTCGTATGGATTTGATTGAACAGCAGCTGTTGACGCAGGCGATGGCGGGCTACGAACGCTCGAGACTCAAGAATGCAGTCTTGGCAGCGTTACCCGGCTTGTTGTTGCCTTTGATTGCTTTCGCCGTGGGCGGAAGGTTGATGGCTTCTGTCACGCTGGGGCTGGCTGTTCTGGCCTCGGTGGTGTGGCTTGCGTGGCGAGGCCAGGCTTGGGGAAGGTCGGTACCGGGGGGCCTCGCCGCAGGTGTGTTTCCACTGGGTCTGGCGCTGGCCGCTCAACACATCGGTCACGTCTGCACCCCTCAAGGGTGCACTTCCTTGTGCGTGCCGATGTGCGCTGCCGGAGGCGTCATCGCCGGGGCGGTGGTTTCTGCCTTTGCGCGTCTGTCACCTTCGCCGCGGATCACGCTCGGGTTCGGAGCGGCGCTTAGCCTCGCCGTCGGGGCGATGGGCTGCTCGTGCGTCGGCTCTGCCGGAATGCTCGGAATGGCCGCGGGACTGAGCGCCAGCACCGGGCTGGCGTTGGTCATTCAAAAAATCAGGTGATTGAGGAACAGACCTGGCTGTGTGGCCTCATTTCACCGCCCCGGGCTGGCCTTCCGTTTTGGTCCCCTTCGACAATGCGTCGAGCAACGCATCAACCAGGTCGAAGTAGCTCTTGATCGAAGGGTTCGCGCCTACGTCTGAAGGCACCAAGACCACCTTGGCGCCCGCTTTCTCAGCCACGGTGTCTGCAATGGCTCGATTGAAGAACGATTCGACGACGATCAACGGCACCTTGTTGGCGCGCATCATCACAATCAATTGGGCGAGATGATCCGGCGAGGGGGGGATTCCTGGCTTGTTTTCGAGGTAACCCTGCTCATCCAGCTTGAGCCACTTCGAAACGTAGCTCCAGCTCTTGTGGTAGGTGACAATTTTGGCCCCCGCCAAAGGCCTGGCCAGGGTGTTCCAACCCACCGCCTTCGCCTTCAGGTCAGTGACAAACTGGTTGAACCGGCCTTCGAAATAGTCGTGGTCCGCAGGCCGCAACTGCCCGAGGCGCTCGGTGATCCCCTTGGCGATTCGCACCGCATTGACTGGAGGAATCCAATAGTGGGGGTTGCCCGACGGGTGGATGTCTCCTTGACCTCGATCGACCTTGGTTGCAGGCACATCGAGCAACTCGATCAACGTAGAGCTGTCGAGGTTGCCACGTTGCCCAGTGAGAATTCGGTCATTGCGTGATCCGAGCACCAACGGTGGCAACCAGCCGATCTCCAATTCGACGCCGACATGAATCAAGAGGTCGGCCCGATTCAGGATCAACATCAGGTTCGGCTTCGGCTCGACGAAATGCGGGTCCTGATAGCCGTGCGAAAGACTTTGAACCTCGACCTTGTCGCCACCGACCATCCGGGCCAGGTCGGCAAACGTCTCGATGCTGGTAACAACTTTCAACTTTTCTTCTGCGCTGGCCGGCACCGAAGCACCGAGCAGGCAGAACAGGGGAAGAAGAAGACGCGTCATGGGAATAATCCTTCGCAAATTGTGAGCTTCGAGACCGATGGCAGTGATCAAAACGGATGCGCCCCATGTGCGCCGATGGCGATTTGCAGCTGCAAGTAGCCCGCCCAGTTGGGCCGGCCCAACAGGAAAAATTGGGTCGGCGATGGCTGGGTTTCGCGCTCGACTTCCAGGCGAAGCTGAGCGAACTCACTCGCAATGAATGTCAGGCTCCCGGCGGTTCGCGACACGCGGGTCTGGAGCTCCGAGAATGGAAGGCCCAGCAGATCCTGCCGAAGCCCGACGAACCAGTTGCGGCCAATCTGTGCCACCAGCTGGGTGTAGCCCGCCCCGTCGATGGCTGTCTCTTCGGAATTGTTTCTACTCAATACTTCCCGGAAGAAAAATTCGGTGGTCCAGGTGAGGCTGAAATAGCTGCCTACGTCGTTGGCCGGTTTGTACTTCACGTAAAGGTCAAAGCCTTGAAGCAGCGTGCGCGAACCGACCCG
The DNA here is from genome assembly GCA_043750125.1 of Archangiaceae bacterium. Taxonomy (GTDB): domain Bacteria; phylum Myxococcota; class Myxococcia; order Myxococcales; family Myxococcaceae; genus JAGSPQ01. Next base: position 10,716 of record JAYVCD010000311.1, read on the forward strand.
CACGAGTCCGGTTTCTGAGCTCACTCCCGCCGTCTTGCCAAATGCCGCGTTCAAGCCGGCCGAGATGCTCACCGATTCTGCGAGAGGGAAGAACGTCGACAGCTTCCCGGTGTACGTCAAGTCTGTCCGCTCGCCGCCTCCAAACGACGACAGGTGCTCGAGCCCCCCGGGGGGGCCCACGCTGATGGCTTCGGCGCTGAGCTGAAGAAAGACCGGCGTGGGCGCGAGCCACGAGACCTGCACTGCCGGCGAACGAAGGCCATCCACCCCCAGGAAGGCTTCGTTCAACAACGGCCGCCGAACGAAATTCTGAACGTGGGTGTGCTGGCCATTGAGGCGCCCGATGTTCGATCTGAAAATCCCCGCCCTGACCTGCAGATCAAACGGCAACGACGTGCTCGTCGCGAAGGCCTCTTCGACCTCGACGCCTTCAAGGTTGGGAACCGTGAAGAACACGTCGGCTCGGAAAAACGGGTCGACGATGGCCTGGAAGGCGAACTCGACCTCTTGAACCGTGACCCCGGCGGGGTGCTCGATGGCCCCTCCTTTGAGATCCGGGTCTGCTCCGCCTCGGCTGTAGCTGGTCGTTCCTGCGGCCCCGGCTACCGAATCGACGATGACCGAAATGTCAGGGTTCAAACTTTGAAACGCGCGCACCAAAGGGTTGGTGGTCACTTGCGGCCCGGCGGTGGTCGCGCCGCGCCCGGCAGCGGCGTCGATCGCGTTGTCCAGCTCGCTTTGCTCGACGATTCCAGCGTCGGTTGTTCCGCCATCGAGCTCCTGTGCCGAGGCTCCGGCGCCCAGGACCAACACCACTGCCATCCAAGAAGAGTTCATTTGTTGTTCTCAGTTCTACGAGTCGTGTGAGGCCAGCCGACGCGAGGACGACCGCGCTGCGCAGGCGAAGAGTTCCGTCAGGTGTGATGTTTCCAAACAGCAGTGGGTGGGCTTGTGGGAATGGAACGAAGCAACCCAGTCATCCGGGTGGGCAGCGATCACGATCCGACAAGAAAACGGCTGGCGACTACGCGGGTGGAGAACCCTTCGGAGCGAGCAACAACAACGCAACCCCGGTTCGCGCAGCCCTCCCGGGCGGGACTCCAGCGACGACGAGGCGGTTTGAACAGACCTCGAAGGTCTGCACCGCGAGGTGACTTAGAAAGTCATTTCGTCGCGAAGCAACCAGCAGGCAATGATCGTGATCGTGGTTCGCCGGAACCTGTGCCTGGCGAACCTCGGGCCGCGCACCGGGCGTCAGCGCCAGGATCTGGGCGTCTTCGACGTGAATGAGCTCGCCGTGCTCGGGGCAAGTGACGTGTTGCACCGCCACCAGGTGCGCGAACAATGACAACTGGCCGGCCACGAGAAGAATCGAAAGCGCGAACGAGGGCGCGGCCCGACGATGCAATGGCTGGCACGTGCGCGACATCTTCGGAAACGAGCCTCGCCGCGCCCCGGTACCGGGGTCAAGGGGTAGATGTTGATCTTCGATCTTCGCTCCAAACTGCCACGCTCACCCTCGGCCGCACAGAGAGCGTTCATTCTTTGTTTGAGCGTTACCGCCACAGCGATTGTACGGTCGTGGGGAAAGGAACTGGCATGGATACCAAGCGAAGGGCCAAAGCATTGCTGAAGGGCTTGGTTCCTCCGGTCGCGTGGGAAGTGTTGCGACAGGCGATGCAGACCCTCGCCCCGTCCGAAACGGGGTGGTTTGTCGCCGAACGCGGGGTGGGCGAATTTTCGAAGTCCGTGACCGGTTGGAATGAGCACGAGCTGGCCAGGATCTACGAGCGTCGGTGGCCTCTCTTCGAACAAGTCCTCTCAACTCCGGTGCCCCCGGCCTTCGCTTCCGAGGCCGACTCGCCGGTCTTTGATCCAGACAGCGACGTTGTCTCGGCCCAGAGTCTGTTTCGTCAGAACTCGGTGTTGGCTTTGATTTTCGCGGTGGCCCACGCCAGCAGGCAGCGCACAATGCTCTCCGTGCTCGACTGGGGAGGAGGCGTCGGCCACCAGTACGGTCTGCTGCGTACGCTGCTTCCAGATCTGAAGCTCGACTACACCTGCTTTGATCTGCCCGTTTCGGTGGACTTCGGTTCGAAGCGGTTTCCCGAAATTCGTTTTACGTCGGACTTTGGGTGCCTCGACCACCGATACGACCTGGTGGTGGCCAACGGCTCACTTCACTGTTTCGAGCATTGGCAAAAGGTGGCGGACCAACTGGCCACTGCGGCCAATGACTTCGTGTTCATCAGCATGCTTCCCGTCAGGCTCGAGGGTCCTTCGATCGTGATGATCCAGCGCTACCTGAAGCCCGATGGTAAGTCTTATTCCGAGCCCGAGTGGTTCATCTCGCGCGACGAGCTGCTGTTGCGGTTTCCCCAAGACAGTTGGGAGCTGAAGCGCGAGGTGATTTGCGGATTTTCACCCGTGGTCCAGGGCTTCGACGCGCGGGTGGACTACCGCGGGTTTTTGTTCGGTCGCAGGGCGCGGCTGGGCACCTGAACCGGCGCGTCGGCATTGGCCTCGACAGACCGCGAATGCTTTCGGGGGGCGTGTTATCGCCAATCAGATGGCACCTCGATTGCGCGGGTTGGTTTTGGGCGTCGCCTGCCTCGCTGTCGGATTCGCTGCAGGTCGACTTTCACCGGCCTTCACGGTTCCCGCGCCCGACTCTCCACCCAGGGCGATCGCTCCTTGCCCACAACCCGCACCAGAGGTGCAGGGCCCGCCCCCCCGCCTGGCTGGAGAGCCCGTTCGAACCGTGGCTGCGCCGATCGTCGTCGATCCCCACGACGCGACGGCTTGCCCTGCGCTCGCAACCGCAGTGTCGACGTGCGCGCGCCAGCTCGACAGCTCTCAGCTCGAGCTCAAACACCGCGACGAATTGCGCACCGTCCGCGAAGGCACGCCCGTCCCGCCCCCGACCTCTGCCCCTCCACCACGGTTCACGCCGAAGACAATTCGGGACGCGGTGGCTCTGGCGTTTACCCAGTCGAAAGTTCCCGGTGGTGTTCAGGGCATCGACTGCGCCGAGTACCCCTGCATCATTTTCGGAAGAATTCGCGGGGCGGAAGATCAGATGGAAAAGCTCGAGGAAGCGGGCGCGCTCGCAGCTGATCCGGCCGCTCTGAAACTGATCCACCTGGGCGGCGTGAAACTGATCCACCCCAAGTTGAACAATCAGACTACCGCTTCTTGAGTTCTTGTCC
>JAYVCD010000312.1:0-7305 GCA_043750125.1 Archangiaceae bacterium
GTTTGGCGTCGCTGCGGCGATCCCCACGTTGTATTCCCCGCGGACGATCAGCTCCTGGGTGGCCTCGTCCATGTTCGAGTTCACTTCGGGGAACTGTCGAAACGCTCCGACCAACGCCTTGCAGAAAAACGGGAGGAACGAGACCTTCGTCTCATCGCCCTGCGCCTTGAGCGCCTGATTCAGTCGTTCCCGCACCCCAACCAGGCCCGACGCGTCGATTTCCTCGACGAACGTGTAGTGCGGAGCGGTGAACTTCGACTTCACCATCTTCTCGGCAATCTTCTTTCGCAACCCTCGAATCGGAACCCGGGTGTCGCCCTTGGCCGAATGAAGCGGAAGACTGGGAGCCATCGGCGCGCGCACGCTGACCGGAGCCGCCGCCGAGCCATTGTCCGAGCCCCCCGACAACAGCGCCTCGACGTCGACCTTCGTCACCCGACCTTGCGGGCCGGTGCCGAAAACGCGGGTCAGATCAATTCCATGCTCGCGGGCCATGCGCCGGGTCACCGGGGTCGCGAGCACTTTTTCGGAGCTCTGGTTTTGAGCTGCAGGCGCGGGAACCCCCTTCGCCACCACAGCCACCGGAATCGGCGCGTGCCCGTTCGTCTTCTCCACGCCCCCCACCCCTTCCCCCATCTCGAGCGTCACCAGCGGGTGATGCACCCGCGCGATCTCTCCTTCTTTCCCCCACACCTTGGTGACCCGACCTTTCTTCGGGCTGGGAATCACCACCGTCGCCTTGTCGGTCATCACTTCGACCATCGGCTGGTCTTCTTTGATCTCGTCGCCCGGCTTCACCAGCCACTTGACGATCTCGCCTTCGACGACGCCCTCGCCAATGTCAGGAAGCTTGAAGTCGTAGAGCGCCATGTCTTTCCTTTTTCAGACGATGAACTTCGCGGTGTCTTCGATGCCTTGAAGGATTCGCGGGGCCAGAGGGAGGTACTCGTTTTCGAGCGTGTAAGGGAACGGAGTGTCCCAACCGGTGACTCGCTTGACCGGGGCCTGCAGGTGCACGAAGCACCGCTCTTGAATCAGTGAGGAAATTTCGCCGCCCAGCCCGCAGGTGCGCGGCGCCTCGTGGACGATCACCGCCCTGCCCGTCTTCTCGACGCTCGCGACGATGCAGTCGATGTCCAACGGCCAGAGCGTGCGCAAGTCGATCAACTCGCACTCGACCCCCCCTGCGGCGGCCTTCTCGACCGCGATCAACGCTTCGTGAACCATCGCGCCCCACGCAATCACCGTCAGGTCCTTGCCCTCGCGCACCACCTTCGCCACGCCCAGCGGCACCTCGTAGTCCCCCTCGGGGACCTCGCCTTTCGAGGCGCGATACACCCGCTTGGGCTCGAAGAAGATGATCGGGTCGGGCTGGCGCATCGAGGCCAGCAGCAGGCCCTTGGCGTCGTACGGGTTGCTCGGAGCGACGACCTTCAGCCCCGCCTGGTGAATGAACAACGCCTCGGGACTTTGCGAGTGGTAGTGGCCGCCGCGAATTCCCCCTCCGAACGGAGTGCGAATCACGACGGGCGCGGTGTACTGCCCGCCCGACCGGTATCGCAGCTTGCACAGCTCGGAAACGATCTGATCAAAGCCGGGAAAGATGAAGTCCGAAAACTGAATCTCGGGCACCGGCTTGAGGCCGTACATTGCCATTCCAATAGCGGTGCCGATGATCCCGCCTTCCGAAAGCGGAGTGTCGATCACCCGATCCGGCCCGAACTCTTCGTACAGCCCGGCGGTCGCGCGGAAGACGCCCCCAAACTTTCCCACGTCTTCGCCAAGCACGATCGTCCGTGGGTCGCGACGCATCTCGACGCGCAGCGCATCGTTCACGGCCTGCAGCAGGTTAAGGGTTGGCATTCGCGGTGCGCTCGCGCTCCATCAGACCACGCAGAAAGAATTCGGCCGCCCGGTACGATGAACGCACCAGCGGCCCTGCGGCGACATAGAGGAAGCCATAGCCCTCCGCCACCTTCTTGTACTCGGCGAACTTCTCGGGAGTGACGAACTTCTCGACCCGCAAGTGGTACTGCGAAGGCTGCAGATATTGCCCCAGCGTCAGCACGTCGACGCCCACTTCACGGCAGTCTTTGAAGGTGGCCTCGAGCTCGTCGTCGCTCTCACCCAGTCCGACCATGATCGACGTCTTGGTGTAGAGCTTTTCGGGCCGCTGCTTGAGGTATTCGAGGACGCGAAGCGACTGCCGGTAGGTCGCGCGGCGATCGCGCACTTTCGGTGTCAGCCTTTCGACGGTCTCGATGTTGTGGGCCACCACGTGGGGCCGCGCCTGGGCCACCGTCGCCAACGACTCTTCACTGCCCTGAAAGTCGGGAATCAAGACCTCGACCGTGGTCTTCGGCGACTGCCCTTTCAGCTCGCGAATCGCCGAGGCGAAGTGGGACGCGCCTCCGTCGGGACGGTCGTCGCGGTTGACCGAGGTGACCACGATGTACTCGAGGTCCATTTCTTTGACCGCGAGCGCCAGGTTCACCGGTTCCATCGGGTCCAGCGGAAGGGGGGCCCCGACCTTCACGTGGCAGAAGCGGCAGGCGCGGGTGCAGACCTCGCCCATCAACATCACCGTCGCCGTGCCCCCGCCCCAGCACTCGGCGATGTTCGGGCAGCGGGCCTCTTCGCACACCGTGGCCAGCTTGGTGCGGCGAACGATCGCCTTCATCCGTTCGTACCCGCCCCCGCTCGGCACCCGCACCTTCAGCCAGTCGGGCTTCCGGGTGCTTTCAGCGAGTTGGGGAAGGGCAAAGCGATCGGGCGTCGCCATCGTGCGGTGGATGTATTGACCCCAGAGGGGCAGGTCAAGCTCCCGAACGGATCGCCCCACTCGGCATATCCGGACCCCGGGTGGCCGCGGCAACCGCCTCGATTTCGAGCAGCCATCTCGAATCGATTGTCTGAACGATCACCACCGTCAGCGCGGGCCGAGCCTCGCCGAGCCAGCGGCGTCGCACTTCGCCATTCAGCACCACCTCGAGTCCGTGGCTGTAGCCGCCTTCGGGCGCGGCCACAGTCGAGGGGTTTCGCTGAAGGGTCGAAGACACGCAGGCTCCCCAGGACGAGGCGCGGCACTCAGATGTGAATCGCGTGCCCCAGGGTGGCCTCGGCCGCTTCCTTCACGATTTCCGACAACGTCGGGTGCGCGTGCATCGTTCGGGTCAGCTCTTCGGTGGTCGTCTCGAGCTTCAGCGCCACGCACGCCTCGGCGAGCAGCTCGGTCGCGTGCGGCCCGACGAGGTGAATGCCCAGCACCTCGTCGTATTTCTTGTCGCTGACGACCTTCACCATCCCGATGCCTTCATCTGAAATCGAGGCCTTGGTGATCGCGCTAAAGGGGAAGATTCCGATCTTCACGTCGTGCCCGCGCTCTCGGGCCTTCTTCTCGGTGAGGCCGACCGACGCGACCTCGGGGTAGCAGTAGGTAGCGCTTGGAACCAGGTCGTAGTTGATCGCCGGAGGGTTCTTCCCCGCGATGTGCTCCACCGCCAGAATTCCCTGCGCGCTCGCGACGTGGGCCAGCATCGGGTACGGGGTGATGTCGCCAATCGCGTAGACGTTGGCTTCCGTGGTGCGCTGGTTGGCATCGACCGTGATGAACCCGCGATCGAGCTGAATGTTGGTCTTGTCGAGCCCCGCGTCGTTGGTGACCGGCGACCGGCCCACCGCCGACAGCAAGATCTCGGCTTCCAACACCTTCGTCTCGGTTCCGGTATTGACAGTGACCTTCACGCCCTTGGCGTGGGTCTCGACCTTCTCGACCTTGGTCCCCGTCATCACCTCGATCTTTCGCAGCCGCTTGTAGATCTTCTCGATTTCCTTGCTGCAATCGAGGTCTTCAATCGGAAGCATGTTGGGCATGAACTCGACGATCGTCGTCTCACTTCCAACGTGGGCGAAGACCGACGCGAACTCGGTGCCGACCGCGCCGGCGCCCAGAACGATGATGCTCTTTGGAATGGTCTGAATCTCGAGAATCGAGTCCGAGTTCATCACCCGTTTGTGATCCACCGGCACGTTGGGCAGCGATTTCGGAATCGACCCCATCGCCAGAATGATGTTCCTGGTCTCGAGCTGCTGCTTGCCGCCCTCGTTGAGCGTCACCTCGACCTTGCCCTTGTCGGTGATCCGCCCGTGGCCCTTCACCACTGTGACTTTGTTCTTCTTCATCAGGAAGTCGATGCCCGCTGCGCCCTTGTCGACGACCTTCTGCTTGTGCTTCTGCGCCTGGGCCCAGTTCATGGTCGGGTTCGCCAGGTCGATTCCAAACTCGGCGGCGTGAAGAATGTGGCTGTACAGCTCGGCGGTGTAGAGCAGCGACTTGGTGGGAATGCAGCCGCGGTGAAGGCAGGTGCCCCCCAGCTTCTTGTCCTTCTCGATCAGCGCCGTCTTCAGTCCCAGCTGACCTGCGCGAATGGCTGCCACGTACCCACCTGGCCCGGATCCGATCACCACCACATCGAAGACTTCAGCCACGTTTTTTGCCTCCCAGGGGAAACCCGTTCCGTCGGGCAGATAGCACCGTCAAACTCCGGTGCAAGCAGACTTCTGAACCGTCATAAATGGATCCGCAGATGCGCTTTTCAAATCGAACCGTCGTCTTGATGATCCTCGCGATGCTCGCGTTCGGATGGATGTACTGGCAGACGCACCGCACTGCACCGCAATCGGATAAGGCCCTGGCGCACCCCACGCAGGCCGCCCCGTGAAGGTCGCCATCGTCGGAGGCGGAATCATCGGGCTCTCGATCGCCCTCGAGCTTCGATCTCACGGGGTCGAAGTCCTCGTCTTCGACAACTCCGCCCATCGCGCAGCAACCTCTCTGGCCGCCGGAGGCATGCTCGCGCCTCAAAAAGAGGCCCACGCGCCCGGCCCGTTTCTTGACCTGTGCCTGCGCAGCCGGACGATCTGGCCGCCGTTTGCCGAGAAAGTGGCCGAGCTCAGCGGCCACCCTTCCACCTACCTCGAGAGCGGAATTCTCACCTCGGCCTTCACCGATGACGAAGTGCATTCGCTGGACGCCACCACCGCCTGGCAGCACGCCTGCTCGCTGCGGGTTTCGATGCTCACCGGACCCGAGGCGCGCGCACTGGAGCCTTCGTTGTCTGATCACGTTCAGGCCGCCGCCTGGTTCCCCGATGACCATCAAATCGACCCGGTCGCGTTCGTGCCCGCGCTGGTCGAAGCGTGCCGGCGGGCCGAGGTGGGCCTGCCGCACGCCACCGTCACCCAGATTGTCGAACACGCGGGGCGAGCCACGGGTGTCCGCCACGCCGGCGGAATCGAAGCGGCCGACGCGGTGGTGCTCGCGGCAGGGGCCTGGTCATCGCGAGTCGACGGCGCCCGGGTGCCCGTCGACCTGGTCGAGCCCGTGCGCGGGCAGATGATTGAAATCAGGTCGGCTCAGCTGCCCGCCCGAATTCTGGCCGGCCCGCGCTGCTACCTCATTCCCCGCGGCGATGGGCGCGCGACCGTCGGAACCACCGAAGAACGGGTCGGGTTCGACGCCTCGACCACAGTCGGGGGCCTCGAACAGATCGTCGCTGCGATGCAGGAGCTCTGCCCTGCCTTGGGAAAAACGCCGATTTCCCGCAGCTGGGCAGGTTTGCGGCCCCTGTCCTCTTGTCAATTGCCGATCATCGGCAAGGGGCCGCTGGAAAATCTGGTCCTTGCAACGGGCCATTTCCGCAATGGAGTGTTACTCGCACCACTGACCGCCCGTCTGGTGAGTCAACTGTTACTTGCGCAACGCACGTCAGTCGATCTCAAGCCCTTCCGGTACGACCGCCTTCCCTCCTAAGATCATTGGCACTGTGGAAGCCATCCCCCCCGTTCCTCCCCGTATTTTGATCGTCGATGACGACGAGTCGGTGCGCGACGTCATTTCAGTGCTGCTGAGCGAGGAAGGCTACAACTGCGCCGTGGCCAGCGGCGCCGAGATGGCGATTGACCTGGCGACCCAGGACGAGACGCCGCTGGTCATCAGCGACATGAAGATGCCGGGCCGCGACGGGCTGTGGCTGCTCGAGACCTTTCGCGAGAAGTTCCCCGACACTTCGGTGATCATGCTCACCGGCTATGGCGATACGGAAGCGGCGGTCGATTGCCTGCGCCGCGGAGCCGTCGACTACCTGCTCAAGCCGCCGAAGCTCACCGATCTGATCCGTTCGATCGAGCGCGCGCTCGCCAAGCGCCGCATCGAGCTGGCCCGCAAGCGTTACCAGAAGAAGCTCGAGCGCAAGGTACGCGACCGCACCACCGAGCTGCGCTCAGCGCTGAAGAACATCGCCAGCACCTACCAGAACACCCTGCTCGCCCTCGTGACGGCGCTCGACGCCCGCGAGCACGAGACCTCGGACCACTCGCAGCGCGTCGTGCAGTACACGACCGCCGTCGCGCTGCGCATGAGCATCAAGGGCGCGGAGCTCGACGAGATTGGCCGTGGCGCGCTGCTCCACGACATCGGCAAGATCGGCGTCCCCGACGCGGTGCTGCTCAAGCCGGGCAAGCTGACCCCCGAAGAGTGGGTCGACATGCGCCGTCACCCCGACATCGGGCACCAGATGATTCAGCAGATCGAGTTCCTATCGATCCCCGCCAATATCGTCCTCTCGCACCAGGAGCGGTGGGACGGTCAGGGCTACCCGCGCAACCTGAAGCGCGAAGAGATCCACATCGGAGCGCGAATCTTCGCCGTCGCCGATACCCTCGACGCGATGACCAGCGATCGCCCGTATCGAAAGGGCACCACCTTCGCGAACGCAGTGCAGGAGATCTCGCGCTGTGGCGGAACCCAGTTCGATCCCGAAGTTGTACGTGCGTTCCTCGACATCGGCGAGACCGGGCTGCTGAAGATCAAGGCCGACATGGTCGCGAAGAAGGCCGAGATGCAGAAGCGCAACGAAGAGCTGCTGCGCGACAAGCGAAAGGACCCGAAGCCTGCTGACGGTGAGGCGGCGGCGGTGCCTGCAACGGAAGAGAAGGCAGCACCGCCGAATGCGCCTGTAGCGCCGTGACTCTCGACGCGCTTCGCCGGCCACTCTCGAGCCTGCGCATCAGCGTCACCGATCGGTGCAACCTCCGCTGTGCGTACTGCATGCCCGAGGAGAACTACGTCTGGCTTCCCAACCAGGAAATCCTGTCCTTCGAAGAGCTCAACGCCGTGGTCGAGGCGTTCTGTGCCGCGGGCGTTGACCGGGTGCGGCTGACGGGCGGCGAGCCCCTGGTGCGCAAGCAGCTGCCGGTGTTCGTGAGGCTGCTGGCCGGGCGGCCGCAGCTCAAAGATCTCGCGCT
>JAYVCD010000313.1:0-19366 GCA_043750125.1 Archangiaceae bacterium
GCGAGAAGCCGAGCACGGTGGCGGCCTCGAGCTGACCCACCGGAACGCTTTCCAGCCCGGCGCGGTAGTTCTCGGCTTCGGCGGCGGCGTAGTTCAGACCGAGCGCGACGACTCCGGCGATGAAGGGCGAGAGCTTCAGGCCGAGCTCGGGCAGGCCGAAGTAGATCATCGTCAGCTGAATCAGCAGCGGCGTGCCGCGGAAGAACTCGATGTACATCACGCAGGCCAGGCTCACCGGCTTCGGCCCATACCTTCGGCCCATCGCCAGCGAAATTCCGAGCACGATCGCCAGCATCATCGCGAGCAAAGAGACTGCGATCGACAGCAGCGCGCCCTTGAAAAACAGGGGCAGCACCTGGGGGTAGCGGGTCGTCACCCGTTCCCAGAACGGAGGGAGCTTTCCGACCGCCGCGCGCCACCTCAGGAACTCTTCGGGGGAGCTGCGCGCGATGGGGTCGGGGTCGCCAAAGAGCTGGGCGATTTCCGGACTCCACAGGCCCCACTTCTCGTAGAGCGCGCGCAGCGTTCCATCGTGGATCAACGCCTCGAGCGCAGCGTTGACCTTCGCGCGCCGCGGTTCATCGTCGAGGCGAAAAGCGATCGCATATTCGACGCTTCCGAAGTCGCCCGGAACGGTCTGAAAGTCCGGGTCGATCTCTGCGTAGAAGAGCGCAATCGGAGCGTCGAGCAGCACCGCGTCGATGCGCCCGAGCTTCAGGTCGGCGTAGATCTGATCCTGCCCGCCTTCGTAGGTCCGCACTTCGGCGCCGGCGCGGGTCAAAATCCGTTCGGCCATCGAGCCGGGAAGCGTTCCGACCGGGCGGCCCTTCAGCGCGTCCATCGTCCGCGGCGCGCGCGCATCGCCGTTGCGAATGGTCAGTCGCTCGGGGGCGGAAAAGTACGGGCGGCTGAGCAGCACGACGCGCGTCTTCTCGTCGGCGACTTCGATCCCGTTGAGCGCGATGTCGAAATCGCCGCGTGCGAGCAGCTCGATCAGCTTGTCCCAGGGACCTTGAATCGGCCGGGCGCGCACCCCGAGCTTCCGGCCGAGCTCACCGGCGAGCTCCACCTCGAAGCCGACGAGGTGATTGGGGTCGGTCGGGTCTTGAAAGACGTAGGGCGCGCCGCCTTGCGCGTCTGCGCCCCACCGCAGTTCGGGTTCAGGGGCGGCCGCCAGCAGCGCGGCCGCGAGGAGAAGAGCGTTCATGCTTCAGCCCGAAGCGGCCCAGCTCAGGCCCAGGCTCCGCACGTCACGGAGGGCCGGCAAAGCTCGACGTGCCGCTCAGCGATTCGAGGAACGCCTTGAGCTGCGCCTTCTCTTTTGCCGAGAGCATCACCCGCTTGAGCTTCGGGTCGAGCAGCGGGTTCTTCGTTCCGCCCGACGCCATGATGTCGATTGCGTCGTTCAGGGTCTTCGCCGAGCCGTCGTGAAACCAGGGCCCGGTGAGCGCGACGTTGCGCAGGGAAGGCGTCTTGAACTTGCCCTCGTCCTTGTCGTCCTTGGTCGCGTCCTTTCGGCCGTGGTCCCGCTCGGCCTCGGGCTTGTCGAAGCCGATGCCGGTGTTGTGGAAGTCGACATCGCTGAACAGCGGCAGCACGTGGCAGTTGATGCAGCCGGCCTTCTTGAAGACCTCGAAGCCCTTCTGGGCGTCGGCGGAAATCGCGGTCTTATCGCCCGCCTGGAACTTGTCGTACGGCGCGTTGGCGTTGTTGAGCGCACGAAGGAACGACGCGAGCGCCTTGGGGACGTTGTCGGCGGTCGCGACTTCACCGTAGGCGCGCTTGAAGCGGGCCTTCACTTCCGGGTTCACGTTGAGCGCGGTGGCGATCGCGGCCGGGTCGGCTCCCAGCTGCCCTTTCCACGCCGCGGCGCTGACCGCTTCGAGGGTGGGGGCGCGGCCGTCCCAGTACCAGCTCGCGTGGTAGGCGAGGTTGAGCACGGTGGGGGTGTTGCGCTTGTTCATCGCTCCGCCGACCTTTGCGTCGACCGCGTTCGAGGTGGCCCACGCCTTCTCGGGAAGGTGGCAGCCCGAGCAGCTCATCGAGCCGTCCTTCGAGAGCGCCTTGTCGAAGAAGAGGCGGTGGCCGAGGTCGACCGTGTCGTCGGTGAAAGGGCTGTCGACCGGCGCCTCGACAGACGCCAGCGGAGGCGAGCGCGGCGGAGCAGGCGGTGAGGCCGGCAAGGTGATGACCGGCTCGGGCGCGGGCGCCGGTTTCTCTGAACCGGGAGCAGGAGCGGGAGCAGGCTCAGGAGCCGGCTGGGGTGCGGATTTGCACGCGATCACGGCGAGGACGAGCACAGAAAGCAGCAGGCGGATTCGCATGGGGCGGGGGTTTAACGCGAAGTCGGGGCAACGGCACGAGGTACAGTTTGCGCCGCGTGAAACGGGCAGACACGAGGCGATCAGCGTCCGAGCGGCTCGAGGCAGCATTCGGGCTCACGGATTTAGGGCTTCAGATGATGCGTCAGCGACTGCGACGCGAGAACCCCAAAGCAAGCCGCCAAAAACTGACTACGCTGTTCGAGCAATGGCTGCTGCGAAGACCCCCGGACGCCGAAGGAAAGCCAGTGTCCCCCGAGCGGCTCCTTCGCCAACTCTTGCTGCCGCCGCGACAGGTGCACACTTCGCACTGATTGGTGGCCAGGCGGTCGCCGCGCGGACCGAGCCCCGCTTCACCGAAGACGTGGACCTCGCCGTCTCGGTCGCCGATGACGAGCAAGCCCAGCAGATCGTTTTCGGCCTCACTCAGAGGGCTGGCGAATGAAAGGCGCGGTCGAACAGAGAGCGACCGGTCGGCTCGCGACCGCTCGACTCTCTGCCCCTGGAGAGAAAACGGACGTGTTGGTCGACTTGTTGTTTGCCAGTTCTGGCATCGAGCCCGAAATCGTTGCTGCGGCGACACCGATGCGACTGCTCGAGATTTCGTCGCTCCCGGTCGCGACCGTCGGGCACTTGATCGCGATGAAGGTCCTCTCAGAATCGAAGGCCCGGCTTCAGGACAGAATCGATCTCGAAAAGCTTCTCACCCTCGCAACCACCCACGACCTCAACCTCGCAGAGCGCAGCTTGCAGTTGATTTTGTCCCGCGGATTTGCACGCAAGAAGAACCTGATCGAGCTGCTGGGGAAGCTCCGCCGAAGGCACAGCTCGAGGAATTGACTGAGCCTCAGATCAGGGCGCGTGGGCTTCGATCCACTTCAATACGTCGGCCTTCACCTGCGCCTTGAGCGGCTCGTGCGGCAAGTCGTGCCATTGCTTCGCATAGAGCTTGAGCGGCTTGTCCGTGCAGGACCAACAGAGGAAGGGTCAGCTCTTCGCAGCGGGCAAAGATGTCCTCGATTCCGTTGGCCGCCGCGCGCGCCGAACGGGCCGGCAGGTCGCGGCGCGGAGCTCAAAGGCAGAGACCGGGCGAATGTCCTTCAGCTGCGCTGCGATTGCCGTCAGAAAGAGTAGCCGAGCCCCGCGCTCACCCTTTGCTCTCCGAGCGGGACGAGCTCGACCGAGAGATCAAACCCGGCCGGGAGCCCGACCACCAGGCCGGCGCCGACCTGAAAATGGTAGATGTCGGTGCCCACGTCGGAACGTCCGCCTTCGACCGCCACCACCGGCCCGCCGAACGCGCGTCCGACCAGGTAGGGTGTGAATCGTTTGGCGAAGGTGTAGCCGGCGGTCACCGAGCCGCGAAGGTCGGCGGCGTAGAGCGCGTCATCGCCTCCGCGGGAAGGCACGGCCAGCGACACGGCGACCGAAGCGCCGACCATCACGAACGGAATGGGGCCTTTTTGATCGACGATCGACCAGGAAGCCCCCACCCCGGCGAAGAGCCCACGCAGGACCTCGGCCCCCGGGGCTCCGAGCCGCGCAAAGGCGATGCCGCCCCCGCTGACTTGCAGGGTGACGCGCTTGGAAAGCTTCTTCTCGAAGGAAGCGCCCAGGGCCATTTCCTCGATGTCGAGAAAGCCCCGCTCGGCGAAGGACAGGCGCGAACGAAACGCGCCGAACGCGAGGCCGACCCGGGAATCGGGCGGCTTTTCTCCGTGACACAGCTGAGCCAACCCGGTCGGACCGACCGGAGCCGAGATGCCTCAAGCACGCGCGTCGCGGGGGTACAACACAACAAGAAGCAGGGTGGCGGCGGTCAGGATGATGCGCATGGGGAACGCGAACTAACGTGGCGCGTCGGAAGATTCCAGTCGTCGTGTTTCCGCGTGCTTTTTTATGTCTCGCCAGAGGTACGCGGTCACCGCGGCGATGACGCCAAGGTCGTCGAGCCAGCCGAAGAAGGGGATGAAATCGGGGATGGCATCGAGGGGCATCACCCCGTAGAGCGCTCCCAGAAAGACGAGGCTCTTCTTCGCCAGCGAGACCTGGCCGTCGCGGAAATATCGGCTGATGTCTTGCAGCTTCATCATTGCTCCTACGAACGAAGAGGCTGACCCATTCCACCGCCTGGTCCAGACTGAAGCAACCCATGGGAAAGAAGAAGATCAAGCTGAGCGACAAGACGCCCAACGCCTATGACTTTGTGGTCAACCCGAAGGGGACGCTGACCCTGGCCGACATCGACCCGGCCGAGTCGATTGGCGAAACGAAAGAAGAGTACGAAGAAGCGCTGAAGAAGCTGCAGAAGAAGTTGTTCGAGCTGCAGGTGCGCTACTTCCTCGAAAAGCGGCGGGCGATCATCGTGTTCGAAGGCTGGGACGCGGCGGGCAAGGGAGGGGTGATCAAGCGCTTGACCTCTCTGATGGACCCCCGAGGCTACAAGGTGTGGCCGATTGCCGCTCCGAAGGACGCCGAGGCGCGGCACCATTACCTCTGGCGGTTCAACACCCGGACGCCTGAGCTGGGCGAGCTGTCGGTCTTCGATCGCAGCTGGTACGGCCGGGTGCTGGTCGAGCGGGTCGAAGGGTTCGCCTCTGCAGACCAGTGGCAGCGGGCCTACGACGAAATCAACGCCTTCGAGCGGACGCTGACCGACGACGGAATCGTGATTCTCAAGTTCTTCCTCCACATCGACAAGAAGACCCAGCTCGAGCGCTTCAAGGCCCGGGAAAAAGACCCGGTGAAGAACTTCAAAATCGGCCCGGACGACTGGCGCAATCGCAAGCGCTGGCCGGATTACGAGCGGGCGATTCAGGACATGTTTGATCGCACCCACCGGCCCGACGCGCCGTGGCACGCGGTGCCGGCCAACGACAAGAAGTACGCGCGCATCGCCGTGCTGCGCAGCTGCATCGAAGCGCTCGACGTCTGATGACCGGGCCGCACATCCCTCCCGCCCCGGCCCCGCTCGAGCCGGGCCAGTCGTTTCCCGGAGGCTGGTCGGTCGTCACCCTCTGGCCGTTGAGGCTGGAGCAGCAGGTCGATTCCGAGCTGCTGCGCCGGTCGGTGGTGCCGCTGGGGCCGCTGCTGCTGGGCGCGTTCGTGATTGCCGCCAGCTGGGAAGCACCTCCGGGAATTCGGCTTGCCGCCTGGCCGGTGGGCTTCGCGCTGCTGGCGGTCTTCGGGCTGGGGGTGCTGAACCTGATT
The DNA here is from genome assembly GCA_043750125.1 of Archangiaceae bacterium. GTDB lineage: Bacteria > Myxococcota > Myxococcia > Myxococcales > Myxococcaceae > JAGSPQ01. Next base: position 5,532 of record JAYVCD010000313.1, read on the forward strand.
CGCAGCGTGCGGCGAAAGCGAGAAGGCATCGTCCTCGCCGTCGACGCGCAGAGCGTGACCGGCTACCCCGAAGCGCGTTCCTGGCTCGGCGACTACTTCGTCCGGCTGGGCACGCATCCGCGGTCGGCGGTGAAGAGCGTGAGCCTGTGCGTCTACCGCGACCCGAAGCGGGGAACTTCGGCGCGCGCGAAGGTTCGCATCGAGCTCGAAGCCGACGCGGCGCTGGTGGGCCCCGAGGCGTCGGGCGACGACGCGCAGTGGCCGGCGGTGCGAGAGGCGCTGTTGCCTGCGGCGGCGGCGATCGCTGCGGCGCTGGGAAAGAGGCTGGTGCTCGACGACCCGGAAACGAAACAGCGGTTCGAAGTCGACTGGTGAAGCTTCAGGCCCACAGGCCCAACGCGACCAGCACCCCGACCAGCCGCAGCACGCTGTCCGGGCTGGTCGAGCCGGCGAGGACCGCGTCGAGAGACTTTCCCGCGGCGAGCTCGCGGCAGACGCGCAGCTCGCTGGGGCCCAGCTCGAGCCGGGTGAAGACTTCGGCTTTGAGGTCGAGCGCCAGGGGCTGCTTCGGCCGTTCGGCGATGGAGTCGCGAATCGCCTGAAGGTTGATTCGCTTGCGGAAGGCGGCGGTCACGGCCCCCTCAAGGGGAATTCGAACCATCGGCTCGACTCCAACACTGGCCACCAGGGTCACGGTGCCGGAAGACGCCATCGCGTTTTCCAGCCGCAGCCGCGCCTGGCGTTCGAGCGCGCTCGCCAGGTCGGTGGGGGTCAACAGCCCGTCGGCGATCAACTGATGCCCCAACAGGGTGCCCCGCTTTCGGGCTTCGTTGGCGACGGGCTCGATCAACACCGGATCCAGCCGACCTTCGGCGGCGAGCATGTTGCCCAGGCGCTCGGAGACGACCGGGCTCTCAGAGTTGATGAGACAGCCGCGCGAGACGTGGAGCACCCGCATGGCCCCGTCGGCCTTCGAGAGTGCTTTGAACGACCCGTCGGCCGAGCGCCGGGTGAGGTCGGAAAGAACCAACAGCACCATTGGATTCAGACTGGGCATCCGTCAGTTCTCAGCCATTGAGGCTTGCGACTTCGAGGTTCGAGCGCTCGGTCATCAAAGCGAGCTCAGCGTCGGTCGGGAAGCCCTTTGACTTCCAGCGCTCGGGTCGGTCGTCGGTGCGGGTCATCAAGCGGCCGACGACTTCGAGCGCGATTTCGAAACGGGCGGGCCAGACCTTCGGCTTCAATTCCCCTTCTCCGACGAGGCGGACGAAGTCGATTCGATCCGTTCGCGGCAGCAGTCCGTCGACTTCTTCCGTCCACGGAGTGCAGGTGTAGATTTCGCCCCCGTCGGTCCGGAAAGCCGAGAAGCGGGAGACGAATTGCGCCTCGCCTTTGTATTCGTACCAGGCGTCGAGCAGCTCTTTTTGCTGGGTGTAGGAATTGGCGCGCGACTGCAGCGCGAGGAAGTAGAGCTTGTCGAACGCGGCGCTGTCAGCCGGAGGTAGCCAGGCCTGCCAGCCGTCGCCGACCTGCTTGAAGGCGACTCCGGTGATGGCCCGCGGGTCCTGCACCGCGTCGCGGGCGATTTCCGCCATGTTCGCCAGCGCCTGCGGGTCTTCGCTGCCGGCGATCATCAAGACGCTCGCGGCGGGGATCATCGCGACGTGTTCGCCCTTCACCTGCAGTCGCGAAATTTCTTCGCCCAGCAGCAGGCGGGCCGCGTCGTGACCATCGCCCCACGGCGAGGCCCACAGCCCGGGAGCCAACTGGCGAAACGGTTCTTTCGAGCGCAGCCGAAGGTTTGCGACCGCGTGCTGTTCGAGCTGGGCCAGCGACATGCCCCAGAGCGTCAGGCGCGAGGCGGTCACGTCCATCGCGGACGTAGGCAAGTCGAACACCGCGTTGACTTCGAGCTCGTCGTTGAAGTGCCGGTAGGGAATCTGCAGCAGGGCGCGTTCGGCTTCGAGCTCGACCTGGGCCGCCAGTTGGCGCTCGAGCACCGCGTGGTAGACGGACTCGCGCAGCCGGGGGAGCACGCCGCGCAGCACCTCGTCGAGGGGCGGAAACGCGCCGTTGTCGAGCAGGCTCCACAGGCGCCGCTGCAGCACCTTCTCGCGCTCGTGGAGCGCGGCGGCGGTGAACTCGTTGTACCCGTGCTTGAGAAAGCAAAAGCGCCAGAGGCCCTTTTCGCCTTCGACGATCAGGCAGAAGCGGGCGGCGTCGAAGCGAATCTCTCGCGTCATCCCCCGCGCTCGCAGGTGCCCGGTGGCCAAGTCTGCAAATTCGGCGGGAGTCATCTTTGGGTTGCGAGCCTTACTACGAGTTGTCAGGGTCTTTAAGGTATGTCGGTACTTCGTCAGGCCCAACACACGCTGCAGTTGGCGACCCGGGGGCGGGGGCTTTACGTCAATCACCCCTCAGGTGTCGCGGTGGGTTGAGGAAGAACAGCGGGCGGACGGGCTGTGCGTGCGCGGTTCCGGTCCAGGGGCTGTACCTGTTCGAGCACCGGCACGCGCCGAAAGTTAGACGCGTCGTCCTCCACTACCTCGGCACGTGATGATGTTGTAGTCGTAGGGAAATGACGCTCGACGAGCTGAAGATTCACGTCACCCAGGCTTATGCCGACCGCGAGAAGCTGAAGGAATACCTCTACGCGCGCGCGGTCCGCGACACGGTCGAGCTGCTCGACCGGGGAGCGATTCGGGTGGCGGCGAAGGGACCGGACGGCTGGCAGGTTCACGCCTGGGTGAAAGAGGCAATCTTGCTGTACTTCGCATTGCAGGAAATGAAGGTGATCGAGATGGCGCCCTTCGAGTTCCACGACAAGATTCCGCTGAAGAAGGGCCTGGCGGACGCGGGCGTTCGGGTGGTGCCTCCGGGGACGATTCGGTACGGGGCGTTCGTCGAACGGGGCGCGGTGGTGATGCCGGGGTACGTGAACATCGGGGCCTATGTCGGCGGCGGGACGATGGTCGACACCTGGGCCACGGTGGGCAGCTGCGCGCAGATTGGCCGCAACGTGCACCTCTCTGGCGGAGTGGGAATCGGCGGAGTGCTCGAGCCGTCGGGCGCGACTCCGGTGATCATCGAAGACAACTGCTTCATCGGCAGCCGCTGCGTGGTGGTCGAAGGGGTGATCGTCGAGGAAGAAGCGGTGCTGGGCGCCAACGTGGTGCTCACCTCGTCGACCCACATCATCGATGTCAGCGGGCCGGAAGAAGTGGTGCTCAAGGGCCGAATTCCCCGGCGCAGCGTGGTGATTCCCGGAATGCGGACGCGAAAGTTTCCCGCCGGCGAGTACCTGACCCCGTGTGCGTTGATCATCGGGCAGCGGAAGGCGAGCACGGATCAGAAGACCTCGCTCAACGCCGCGCTTCGGGACTTCGCGGTGTCGGTGTGACCCTCGCCGAACGGGCGCTGCGGCTGGTCGAGATCCCCAGCCCGATTGGGCACGAGCGGCAGATTGCAGACTTCGTCGAGCAGTGGGCCCGCGGGCGCTTTCCCGCAGACCAGGTTTTTCGGCACAGCCATTCGCTGGTGGTGGGAGACCGCTTCGACCCCCGGCCGCACGTGGCGCTGATTGGACACCTCGACACCGTGCCCGCACATGGGCAGGCGCCCGAGGCGCGGATCGAAGCGGGGCGGCTGCACGGCCTGGGCAGCTCGGACATGAAGGGCGCGCTGGCGGTGATGATGTCGCTGGCCGAGCGGCTGAAGCTCGACCGGCTGCCGGTGAATTTGCTGCTCGTCTTTTACGAGCGGGAAGAAGGGCCGTATCTGGACAACGGGCTGGGCCCGCTGATGGCCCAGGTGCCCGAGCTGTCGAAGCTCGCGTTTGGAATCGCGATGGAACCGACCGACAACCGGGTGCAGGTCGGATGCATGGGCACGCTGCACGCGACGGTGAGCTTCGAGGGGAAGAGCGCGCACTCGGCCCGGCCGTGGCAGGGGAAGAACGCGATTCATGCCGCGGGAACGCTGCTGACCGAGCTCGAGGCGCGGGGGCGGCACGAGGTGCGGACGGACGGGTTTGCGTTTTACGAAGTGATGACCGCGACGCTGGCGAAGGGCGGGCGCGCGCGGAACGTGGTCCCCGACGCGTTCGAGCTGAACTTGAACTACCGGTTCTCGCCCTCGAAGAGCCTGGTTCAGGCGCAGGAAGACGTGCGGGCGCTGGTCGCCGGGCGCGCTTCGGTCGAGTTCACCGACCTCTCGCCGTCGGGGCGGGTGTGCGGGGGAAATGCCTACTTTCAAAAGCTGCAGAAGCTGACCGCGCTCGAGGCCGAGTCGAAGCAGGCGTGGACGGATGTCGCGCGTTTCTCGCAGGCGGGGGTCGATGCGGTGAACTTCGGGCCCGGAGAATCAGCGCAGGCGCACCAGCGCGATGAGAGCGCGCCCGTCGCCGCGTTGGAACAGGCGCACCGGATTCTGACTTCGTTCTTCGAAAGCTAGCTCGCCAACGGTCGCAAGTTCCCGCGGCGCGCCCAGCTCGAGGAGCCGCCTGCGCGTCTGCTCGAGGTTCGAATGGGGAAACACCAGGAAGTAACCGTACTCGCCGGTCTTGCACCTTCGGCGCTACCTTGCAGCGGAGCTGATCGAGGGAGAGTCGTTGATGCAGCGGATCAAGCGCGGACCATTGGCTGAGGACGACTTGCTCTCCCAGGGTCCGGCGGGAAGGTGATCGTCGCAGCTCGCTCGACATATCACGAGCCGGGCGTTTAGCATCATGATGTGCGAACCACTGTCACCATTGATGATGCTTTGATGATGCAGTTGAAGACAGAGATGCGCCGCGCCGGCGAGTCTCTTCGAGAGACCCTCGAACGGGTCTTGCGGCGTGGGCTGCAGCCGCAGACTCAGTCGAAACGCCCGCGCTTCAAGATCAAGGCGCGTCCGATGGGCCTGAAGCCTGGGTACAGCTACGACAACATCGGCGAGCTGCTGTCCCGAATGGACCGAGAAGGCATCTAATGCACGTCCTCGACGCCAACATCCTGCTCTACGCCTACGACGCTGACAGCGCCCACCACAAACGGGTCTTCGCAGCTCTCGACGAATTGCTTGCCACTGGCGAAACGGTTTACCTGCCATGGCTGGCGGTCGTGGCGTTCGTTCGAGTCGCCAGCTCGCCGGGGCTGCTGAAGAGACCCTTGAGCCTGAGTGACGCGTTCGGGATAATCGAAGAGCTGTTCGACGAACCGAACGTTCGAGTTCTCGACCCTGGGCCGACTCATCTGCGCGAGTTTCGTGACGCGGCTGAGGATGGGCAGGTGACGGGTCCGATGGTGACCGACGCACATCTCGCAGCACTGGCAATCGAGAACGGGATTCAATTCTGGTCCGCCGACAAGGACTTCTCGCGATTCTCACGGCTTCGCTGGAAGAACCCCCTGCTGCGCGCGAAATAGTGTCTTTAAATACACTGAGGAACTGATTGTTGCGACACTGATAAGCTGGGGTGCATGATTTCGCTGCTGGCGCAGCGCAATCCAGGACGCTGGACCAAAACTGGCCAACGTTGCCGAATCGGGGCTGAAGTGGCCGAAAGTTCGGCGCGTGCAGCCCCCCGCTCGATTTTTCCTCAAGGTTTCTTCGGCGCGGGCGGCGGCGGGGTGAGAGTTCTCACTGGAAACGGTTCGCCTTGATCGTCGATTCCGGGCGCAAAGCTGGTCATCTTTCCTGGCTTTCCTTTTCCATCGGGCGTGGGCAACGCCTTCCGCAGTCCGGCGCTGTCCTTCTTCATCCGCTCGAGAATTTCTTTCTCTTCTTTCGTCAGCTCGTCGCTCACTTCACCACCTCGCTCAAATAGACCGTGGTGCGCCCGGTCGTCTTGTCGAGGTCCTTGGACAACACCTTGAACGCGGTGCCCGGCGTGAAGAGGACCTCTTTCTCGGCCGCGTAGTCCGACAGAAACGAGACATCGCGCCCATTTTTCACCGCGTTGATGACGAACAAGGTGTTGGCGTTGCCGAAGTTCTTGGCGACCGACTCATCGAGGGTCGTGCTGAGGAACGCCTTCTCTGCGATCACCTCGCCCTTGACGTACTTGTCGAGGACCGCGGGATCCAGATGGGCCCCACGAAACACCGTCCCCTGGTGGGACGGCAGCTGATTGAGCGCAGAAGAGGCTCCCTTCACTCCGCTCGCCATTCCTTCCTGCGTCTTCCACAGCGCGGTTTCACCTCGGAGCGCCGAGTTCATCTTCCGGTAGTAGTCACCGGTGTAAGCCTTGAGCGCCATCAGATCTTCTTTCGGAATCTTCGCGATACCGGGGTTGGCGGCCTGCAGATCCCTGACCTTGCTCTCGTACTTGTAGGCATTTTCGGTCAGCCATTCCTTCGATTGGGCCCGGGTCGACACATCGGATTGGTACCGGGAAAGATCGATCTTCTCGCCCCCTACGTCGCTGTTGGTCGACACGTAGACGACCTTCGGCGGTGCCAGACCCTTGAGGCCGCCGATCGTCCCGCTGGTCGCCGCTCCGAACGCAGCGCCGAGCGCGCCGGCTTTGGCGACATTGCCTACTCCCGCGACAATTCCCTTGTCCCAGGTGCTGTCGGTGAACGCGGAGCCGCTCGCGCCGTTGATCCCACCGCTCACTGCGCCCTGGGTCGCGCCGTCGACCGCGGAGATCGCGACCCGCGCCGCCACGCTGCCTTCCGCCTTGAGCACCGAGCCCATCGCACCGCTCACCACCTTCTGCGCCGCACCACCGCCGATCAAGCTCGAGACTCCGTCGGCCGCGCCAATCGCCCCGTCGAGCGCTGCGGCGCCGGCGCTGTAGCCCTGGCCGGCGATCAAGCCCTTGGTCACGACCCGGGCGGTGGCTCCCCCGCCCGCGCCTGCCAGGGCCGCGACCACCAGCGGAGTCCCCGCTCCTGCCGTCGCCACCGCGATTCCGATTGCGGCAGTCGTGGTTACAACCGTCGCCACTGCATTGCCTGCGCTGTCCTTCGATTCGCGGTACAGCGAGACGTCGTCCTGGGTGTAGCCGATCAATTCGCCCAGCCGCTGGCTCTCGACCGCGTCGAGCTTTCCGTCTTTCTTCGCGTCTGCGTAGAAGGTGTTGGCGCGGTCGATGTTGCCGTCGAGCAGCTTGCCCTTGCCATTCAAGCCATCCATCACGAATTTGCTCGCCGCGTTCGCCAGGCCGCTGCGCTCGAAGGCGCGGGCCTCGTTCATCTTCTTCAGTGCCTGTTCGGGTGACGTGGGGATGCCAGCCAGGTTCTGCTTGAGCTCGAACGCATCACGGCCACCGACTTCGCCGCGCAGATCTTTGACCAGGTCGCTGCCGAACTGGGCCTGGTAGTCGGTCTTCAACTGGGCGATCTCTTCGCGGGTCCGGCCGGCGAGCACCTGAGTGATCTTCGCTTCGTCCGTTCCCATGCCCGTCATCGCCATTCGCAGCTCTTCGACGTCCGAGACCTTGCCGGTCGTCAGCAGCGACTTCGCGCGGAGCAAATCTTCACCGCGCAGCTCTTTGTGCAGGTCGCTGAGCAGCTCGACGCCATTGACCTTCTTGTACTCGGCAGCGATCGCAGCCCGCTCGGTCCCCGATTTTCCCTCGAGGGTGGCCATGATCGCGCTCTCGTCGGTGCCCATGCCCTTCATCGCGGCTTTCAGCCTGGCCGCCGCCGCGCCCACTGCGTCGCCTTTGAGCAGCGCCTGCGCCTGCTGCCTCTGCGGGCCGGTGAGCTCTTTGTTCAGATCGGTGCTCAGCTCTGAGCCGGTTTGATTCTTGTACGACGCCAAAATCGCCGCGCGCGCTGCGGGGCCCTTGCCTTCGAGGGTCTTGAACAACGCTTGTTCGTCGGTCCCCAGCCCGGACATCGCCTTGCGCAGGCTCGCGGCATCGGCGCCCGCGGCATCTGAGTTGAGCAGCGCCCGGGCCCGGATCAGATCCGAGCCGCCCAGCTCTTTCGACAGCGCGTGGTCGAGGCTTCCGTGGTTCGTCTCGAAGCTCTGCTTGATGGCCTTCAGGTCCTCGGGTTTCTTGCCTTGGAGCGCGCCGAACAGGCTCGACTCGTTGGTTCCCATTCCCTTCATCGCCCCGTAGAGCTGCTCGGCAGCCGCGGCCGACGCGTCACCTTTGAGCAGCGCTCGAGCGCGGGTCTGGTCCGTCCCCGACAGCTCTTTGTTCAGATCGGTGACCAGGTCGCGCTTGTAGTGATCGGCGTACGTCTTCTTGATCGTGCCGATCTGCCCCGGCGATTTACCCTCGAGCGTGCGGAAGATCGCCGCCTCGTCGGTGCCCGCGCCGAAAATGCCGCCTTTCATCGCCTTGTACAGCGCGCTCGCATCGGGAGCGGCGTTGTAGGGCGGCTCCACGCTCGCCTTCACCGGCCGTGCTGCCACCGCCTTTGGAACCCAGCCCGCGGCGGGCTTGCTCACCAGTGTCGCCGCGACTGGCTTTGCGACAGGCACGGCTGCAGCAGTGGGTGCGATTGAGACTGGCTTGAGGGTTGCCGGGCGGCGGGGACCGTCGATCACTGAGGACTCCTGGTGAGGGGAAACGTGCCCCTGGATGAGACGAGGGCGAACGAAACCCGGATGCTCAAACAACACAACGTATATCGAAAGCCGTGGCAGATGTAACGGCACGTCCGCTCCGTGAAGCGGCCTCTTCCTGATGACTTCTCCCCCCGCGTCAGCTCGAGCGGGGGGGAGTTTTTTGCCCGGGAACAACTCTTCGAACTCGGGTCGCAGGACACTGCCGCAGCCCTGCAGGTCGGGCCCCATTGCATTGGGCGTCCGAAGTCCGATCAACTATGAGATATTGAGGGGCGTAGTAGCCCAGGGGGGGCTCAGATGCCAACAGTCGCGAACGATCAAGACCGTCTTCGGTCGCTGAGGAGCTACGAGCTGCTCGACACTCCACCAGAGGCCGTCTTCGACGCCGTGGTGCAGATCGCCTCGAGGCTCTTCACGGTTCCGATTGCGCTGATCTCATTGGTCGATGAGACCCGCCAGTGGTTCAAGGCCAGGGTGGGGCTCGAGCCGCCTCAGACGCACCGGGACGTCTCCTTTTGCGATCACGCCATTCGGCAGGCCGGGCCGATGATCGTCACCGATGCGCTGACGGACCCCCGCTTCGCAACCAACCCGCTGGTCCTCGGAGATCCAAAGATCCGTTTCTATTGTGGCGTGCCGCTGCGAACACCCGAGGGGCACGCGCTCGGAACGCTGTGCATCATCGACCGCGTCCCGCGCCGCCTCGACCGCGACGAGATCGAACTGCTCACCCGGTTGGCAACAATCGTCGAGACCGAATTCGAGCTTCGCAGGCGGCTCCGCCTCATCGACCTGAAGATCCAGGACGCCACGAAGACGCAGCGGGCCAAGGAAATGTTGGCGAGCATGCTGGTGCACGATCTCCGCAGCCCCCTGACGACGATTGCGTTGTTGGCGAGCGTGCTGGCCAACGACAGTCCGCAGTCGCAAGAGATGGTCGCCGAGTTGATGGAAGCGGCAGAGACGATGCGGCGGATGCTCAACGACGTGCTCGACATCTGCCTCGCAGAGAGTGGGGAGCTGAAGCCTCGCGTTCGGCCGCTGGTTGCGCCGCAGCTGATTCAAGCGCTGGCCCCTGGGTGGCGTCGCGCGGTGCAGGCCAGGGCGCAGCGCCTGATCCTCGACCTCCCCGAGGTGGCTCATTCCTTCGAGGGCGATCCGGAACTGCTCAGCCGGGTGCTGGCGAATCTCGTGGGGAACGCGATCCAATACGGCCCGACGGGCCAGACGATCACCGTTGGCACCCGGTTGCTGCCGACCGGGGCAACGGGCTTCGAGGTCCTCGACCGTTGTCCGACGATTCCCACCGAGCAGACAGACGCGATCTTCGCGGCCTTCGAGCGCTTCGAGGATGGCCGAATGCACCCCGGTGGCCGCGGCCTCGGCCTTGCGTTCTGCAAGCTGGCGGTGGAGGCCCACGGGGGCACAATCGGGGTGGAGCCTGCCGAGGGGGGCAACCGCTTCTATTTCACCCTGCCCCCGCCGCCGCAGCACGCCCGCGCCTGAGGTCGACGGGGGTCGTTGCCTCACCGAATCTGCTACCGGCCGTGGCGGACCAGTGGAGGCCACAATGGGAACGAAAATCAGCGCGGAAGCGAGACAGCAGTTGGTGCAGGCGATCGGCGAGCGGTACCGAGGCGGCTCGAAGGACGAGAAGGTTCGGATCCTGGACGAGTTCGTCGCGGTCACGGGATTCCACCGGAAGCACTCGATTCGGATCTTGAACACCACCGAGCCGAGCTCGCCGAAGCGACCTCCACGTCTGCGACTCTACGACCAAGCGGTCCGGGAGGCCCTCGTCGTCCTTTGGGAGGCTTCGGACCGAATCTGCGGCAAGAGGCTCAAGCCGCTGGTTCCGTTGTTGATCGTGGCGCTGGAGAAGCATGGGCACCTTCGGCTTGACGAGGTCATTCGCACGAAGCTGTTGATGGTGCCTCCGCTTCCAACTGCCCACAGGTCGTTCGAAGCCGCCCCCCAGATCCCTACCGCAGTCACATCGTTGGGGCCACTTCCCCAGACGCCGTTGAGGTCCTCGCTCACGCCTGGAACCGCCCCCCAGCTCACCCCGTCGAAGTGAACGAGTCCGGCGCTGCCCGCTGGCCAGATGTGACCCGCAGAGCGCTGCCCCACGCCAATCGCGCCGGTGCCGAGGGTCACTTCGTGGTGACTGCCTTGAAGGGCGGTCATGAGATCTCCACCCGCGCGACCCACGACCGGCCAGAACTGTGAAAGCGAATCGAGGACGCCCGCATCGAAAGATGTAGACGGATCCACCCCGCCCGCTTTTCGTGGATGGAATGTCGCGTACGGTCCGCCCTGTGATGGCTTCAACGCGCCAGCTGCCGTGGGTAGAAGGATCGCAGCCGCTGATGCTGGCTCCGATGCAGGGCGTCACCAATCGGGCGGTGCGGCACGTCTTCGCGCAGTGGGTTCGGCCCGACGTCCTCTTCACCGAGTTCATGCGCGTGCGCCCCGGAACGGTCGCGGGCGCGGCGCGGCTGTCAGACGGGGACCTCGACGACGCGAAGGCCCAGGAGCACGGGATCCCCCTCGTGGTGCAGCTCATCGGGCGGGATCGCGAGCCGCTGGTCGAGGCGGCCATCGCCGCGCAGGACGCCGGAGCGCGGCACGTGAACCTCAACATGGGCTGCCCCTACGGGAGAATGAACGTGGGGTGTGGCGGCGGAATGCTCGAGCGACCGGAGACGCTGCCCGACATCCTCCACGCACTGCGCGAGACCCTCTTCGGCTCGTTCTCCGTCAAGGTGCGCGCGGGCTACGACAACCCGGAGCAGATCTTCTCTCTGCTGCCGATCTTCGAGGCTGCGGGCGTCGACTTCCTCGTGCTGCACGCGCGCACTGTGGTGCAGCGGTATGAAGGCCACGCGGATCATCGAATTACTGCGCGCGTGGTGAAGCAAACGCGGTTGCCGGTGATCGCGAACGGCGACATCTGCACCCCGGAAGACGGAAACCGGGTGCGGAGCGAGACCGGCGCCGCGGGGCTGATGCTTGGCCGCGGAGCGATGCGAGATCCGCTCCTGTTCGATCGGCTGCGCGGCCGGGCGCCCCTGCAGCCGTCCTCGGAAGATTTGTTGGTCGCCCACCAGCGCTACCTGCGCGGGCTCGCTCAGAGCTACGGCGCGCTGTTCGGCGGCGACGCCCAGGTGTTGGCAAAGTTGAAGAGCTCTCTGGCGGTCATGGGCCTGCCGGAAGAGAGCCGCCCATTCCGCACGCTGCGCAAGGCGCAGACGGTCGAGGCGTTCTGTCAAGCGGTCGAGCAACTGGCGCCCTGACGTTGACGGTGAAGAGCTCGGCGCCTGCGGACTGATCGAGCTCTGCAGGATTTAACCGATGGGAATCGGCTTGCCTCGGTTAACCAGTTCGCCCTGTTGCGGATCTCCTGAAAAAGTTGGGCCCGGTTCCCACTGCGGCGTGAGCCTGAAACGATTCAAGGACAGCCGCTTCGAAGGTCCGATGAATTCCAGGTCGCGTTGAAGCTTGCGTTTGCGACGATGCATTCGGCGCTCTTTCCCAGGATCAATGGATCTTCATCCTCGAGGACCTCGACGCCGCTGGCTTCGCTGAGCAGGAGAAACCGCCCCCACCGCAGCGCCTACGTAGCCGCGACAGCTTGGTTCGGTGGGAAAAAGCGATCGGCTCCTCCGAGCGCTTGGTAAGTCTGGGCGGTGAACAACTCATCTCGATGGTTGTGTGTGGCGTTGTCCGTAGTCCTCGTTGCGTGCTCCGGAAGCTCTGGCGGTGGCTCTGGCGGTGGCTCTGGCGGAGGGGCCGGAGGAGGGGCCGGCGGCGGACAGGCCTGCACGGCCAACACGATGACCGACAAAAACAACTGCGGTCACTGTGGCCGGGTGTGTGAAAGCGGGACGTGCTCCGGCGGCGCCTGCCGGCCGGTGCTGGTGATCAACACGCCGGACTCGCCGACCGGATTCCGGTACCGCGCGCAGGTCTCGAACGGCAAAGTCTATGTGTGGGAGTACACGACGGCTCCCGCAGTTCCTCACTTCTACCTGTACAGCGCCCCGGCGCCAGCGACGGCCATCACCTCGGCGCCCGCGGGAACCGTGATTCAGGACATTGTTCAAAACGCCAACCCGAACCTGAACATCAGCGCTGCCACATTCGACTCCACGTTCCTCTACGAAGCCGAGCCGGGCACGACCACTGGCCTGGTGTCGCGCAAGAAGCTCGACGGCAGCGAGCCGACGGGCACGCCGACGGCGCTGTTCAGGCTGCCAGGCGTCGACCCGGGCTACCCCGCCAGCGGCGGCAAGCCGGCGAAGCCTTCGTCGATGCTGGTATGGAGCAACATCGTCGTCGACGGCACCGCGGCGTACCTCACCGGCACGACCACGGCGAACGGCGGCGCATTCCCGGAAGACGACAACTCGGCCATCTACGTCATCGCTCCGTTCCCCGCGACGTCGACGATTCAGGCCACCAAGCTCACCGGAACCGACAACCTCGGCTACATCATCACCGACCTGACGGTCGCCAATGGGCACCTGTTCTGGTTCGACAACCACCCCGACGTGACGCTTCGCACTCTGTGGACGGTGCCGACCACGGGCGGTACGCCGGTCAAGCTCGAGGTTGACGTCTCATCTGCCGACCACGCGTCCATCACGAGCGACGGCACGTACGTGTACTGGGACCTCGCCAACTCTCAGGGTCAACTGAAGCGCTGCGCGCTGGCGAACCTCACCGCCGCAAGCGCGACGGTGGTCACCGATGTTCAGAGCCCAATCGAGGGTCTGGTCGTCGACGATTCGTTCGTCTACTACGCCACGCTCGACGATCTCCGCACGGCGTGGCGCGTTCCGAAGGCTGGCGGCACCGCCGAACCTCTGGGCAGCGCGGCGATTCCTCCGAACGTCCGAATCGATCGGCTTATCGGTGTCGACGCCGCGTACCTCTACTTCTCGGATCTCGATGCAAAGCTGTACCGCATGTACAAGACGCCCTGAGGCGTTCGCCCACAAGAACCCGCGCACTCCGCGGAAGTTCTGCGCGACCCACGCGCAGCGACCAAGATCACGACGCCGCTGTGAGGTTGTCTCTGCCGATCAAGCTTTGCGAGAAACTTCGGTGCCCCGAGGTGAGGAGCACGGCGCATTTGGACGGTGCCATTGATGGCGGAGTGCAATCCAGGAAGCTGGACCAAAACTGGCCGACGTTGCCGAACCGGGGCCGAAAGTCCCTGTACTAGTACGACAGATCAGAAGTTCGTGCCCGGGAATGCGGGCCGTGGTTGACGGTTGAGAGCGCCGTGACCTCGTTACTTCCGATGACTCGTGGTGAGC
>JAYVCD010000314.1:0-49942 GCA_043750125.1 Archangiaceae bacterium
CGGCAATCGGCGCACTTCGCGCGCGTAGGAATCAGCGAGTTTGAAAGCGGTTGTGAAACAAACTGTATAGAGTCGGATGTCGTAGACGAGCGACGAGCAAGCATCACGACGCCCTCACAGGAGAGCACCGAACATGTGGGACAGGTTCAAGCGGGCAATGCGCAGCTTCGTGGGCTTCTTCGTCAGCTCGATTGAAGATCCCGAGCTGATCCTCGAACAGAACATTCGCGACCTGAATGATCAGGTTCCGAAGATGAACGAGTCGATCGCCATGGTTCGCGCGAACCAGACGCTGCTCGAAAAAGAAAACATGAAGTACAAGAACGAGGTCAACGACCTCACCGCCAAGGTGAAGGCGGCGATTCAGGCCGGCCGCGATGACCTCGCCGCTCAGTACGCAACCCGGCTGCAGATGGACAAGGGCGCCCTGGCTCGCAACGAGCAACAGCTGGCGACCGCAAAGTCCGCCTACGAGAAGGCCCTGAACGTGAAGAAAGCGTTCATGCGCGAGAAGGACAAGAAGACCGGCGAGGCGATGAATGCGATTCGCGACGCGCGCCGCGCCAAGTGGCAGGCGAAGGTCGCCGATGCGATGGAATCGTTCGAGGTCGCAGGCGTTTCGGCGACCCACGACGAGATGATCCGCAAGGTCGAAGAGCAGACCGCGGTCAACGAAGCGCGAATGAACATGGCGCTCGAGTCCGTCGATCACCAGGCGGTGCAGATCGAAGAAGAGGCCGAAAAGATCCAGGCCAATGAGCTGGTGAAGCAATTCAAGATGGAAATGGGGCTCAGCAGCCCGGCTCCCGTCTCCGATGTTTCATCGGGTGGCGAGAAAACCATCGGAAAGAAAGTCGAGGTCAAGTAGGCGTTCTGAGCTCTGAAAATCGCCTGGGGGGCCCGGCTTGAAGCGCGTTGCACTGCTGCTGTTGGTGCTCGCCGCGGCCGCCTCGGTCTGGGCCTGGTCGGAAGGCTACGTCGTCAGGGTGCGCGATCGGGTCTGGGGTCGTCCCACCCGGTTGTCCGCTGGAGACTTTCCCGCCGGGGTCAGCGCTCCGATCGACGACGTGGCTTCGGTTCCACTGCGAACCACGTTGGTGGGTTACGTGCCGCGGGGCTCGGTCGCGGGCCTCGTCTGGGCCGCCAACGAAGGGCAGACGTTCAAGGCCTCGTACGCGATCGACGTGAAGGCGGTGGCCTTCGAGCGGGAAGATGCGCTTCGCCGGGCCCTGATGAAGGGCGGCGACAACGGAGGAGTGGACCTCGCCGCGATGAGTGTCTCGCAGCTGGCGATCGATGCGGCTGCGCTTCGTGACGCGGCGCCGCGAACCGTGTTGTTGCTGGGCCGCAGCCGGGGCCAGGACGTGCTCGCCGTCGGGAAGTCGATCACCCGCATCGGGGAGCTGAAGGGAAAACGGATTGGGGTGGAGCCCGGCTCGACCGCCAGTTACTTCCTGCTCTGGGTGATGTCGCGAGCGGGCCTGTCGATGCGCGAGGTGACGCTGGTGGATCTGGAATCAGTGAAGGAAGCGGGCAAAGAGCTGACCGCGGGCCGAATTGACGCTGCGGCAGGCTACGCCGGCGATCTCGACCCGGCGGTCAAGGGGTTGGGCGGGAGCTTCCTTTCGTCGACTGTCGATGCCCCACATCTGATCGCGACCGTGCTCGTGGCCCGGGGGGACTTTGCGGCGCGCTACCCCGACGCGATTCGACGGGTGCTGCGCGGGGCGCTCGATGCGAACGCGATGGTCGCCAAAGACCCGGGTGCGGGAGCGCGCGCCCTGGGGGAAGTCGCTGCGTGGTTGGGAGATCCCGAAGAAGCGATTCGGCAGAGCCCCCCGGCCTCGATGCGCGACAACCTGTCTTTTTTCGGGCTCTCGGGCGAAGCACCCGTCACCTATTTCGAGCTGTTTCAGAGCGCGTCAGGCCTCGCCACCCGGCTGTGGAACAACCCCCCCACGCCTCACGCGGAAGACACGTGCGATCTGGGAGCACTGAAGTACGTTTCATCGACTCGCGGGCCGTGAGCTCAAAGTGGCGAAGCATTCCACCCATTACCTGAAGGCCGCTCTTTTGATGCCGGCCAACCTCTTCGCCCTCGGGGCGGGGGCAGTGGCGTCGGTGGTCACCGGCGACTGGACTGCGTTGGCCGCCGCGGCGGGGGCCTCGGGAATGTACCTGGCGTTTCTTTCCGTCATTCCCAGTTTCCGGCGGCTGGTCGCCAGCAACTACGACGCCCAGGAACTGCTCGAGCTGGGAAGCCCCCAGGCCCGGGAGCAGCTGGTGAACGAGCTCGCGCCGTCGCAACGCGAACATTGGCTCGCCCTCAATGAGCTCAAAGAAAAGATTCTCACCAACTACCGGGTGCTGCCCGGAGGGCGGGTGATGGCCGCTTCGTCCGAAGGCCGCCTCGACGGGCTGCTGACTTCGTTCTTGCGGCTGCTGTCGACGCTGAACAGCTACCGCAAATACCTCAACACCGCCGATCGAAAGTCGATCGAGGCCGAGCTACACGGGCTGCAGGGCGAAGTGGCGAACGAGACCAACCTGCGTTTGAAGGACGTGAAGTCCCGACGGGTCGAGATCATGAAGAAGCGGGTTCATCGCTTCGTGCAGGCCGAAGAGAGTCGGGAAGTCGTCAGCCATCAACTCGCCAGCATCGAGGACCTGTTGAGGCTGACCCACGAACAATCGATCGCCATTCGAGACCCCGAAGCAGTCGAGCGCCAGCTCGAGGCGCTCACAACCGAAGTCGAATCCACCGAGGAAACCGTGCGCGAGATGGAAAGGTTCATGGAGTTTTCCGATGAGCTTGGTTTGAGCGCGCCGCCCCAGGTGAAGGCGCGATGAACGCGCGTTCGGCGCTGAAGGTCGCGTTCGCGGTCACAATCCTGGCGTGGTCGGGGTGCAGCCGGTGCGGGAAGCCAACCCCCGCTTCAGGGTCGGGAATCGAACGGCTCTTGCCCCGCGGGGCGGTCGCGGTGCTGGTGGTTCCCAACGTTCAGGCGCTGGGCGAGCGGTTGCAGGGCCTGGAAAATCTGAAAGTCGCGGGATTCTCGGCGCAACTCAATGGCTTTACCGACGCCCACCAGTGGGCCGACGCGGTCGTGCAGCAGCTGGGCATCGACCTGCGCAGCAAAGCGGCCCTCGAGAAAGCCGGGCTCGACCCCTCGGGTTCAGCCGCGGTGGTCGCGACACTCGACGGTTCGGTGTTCCTCGTCTTGACCGTCAGCGACGAAGCGAAGGTCGCCAGCGTTTTGCAGAAATTGGCTGGCACCCGGCTCGGCGCGAACGTGGCTGAAGACCGCAAAGACGGCGAACTCACCGTGCATGCCTTCGTCACCGTCGCAGGAGCCGCCCCGCGGTTGGGCTACGTGAAGGTGAAAAACTTCGTGCTGGTCGGCTTTGACCGGTCGGTCTTGAACCTGCCGGTCTGGGCGCGGCTTTCGGACGTCGATTCGCTCGCAACCGACACCGTGTCCAACGCGTCGCTTCAGCGGCTGCCCAAAGATCGCGACCTGGTGATCTTCCTGCCCCCGGGGTCTCCGGCGCTGCGGGGAACCATCTCGAGCGCGACCGCGAGTCTGAGCGTGCGGCCCGAAGGGCTGACGCTCACCGCCGATGCCCCGTGGACGGGCGATGCAAAGGCGCTCGAGGTCCTGGTCAAGCAACCGGGCTCGGACCTGCTCGGCTACCTGCCGGACGACGCCTGGGGGCTGGCCCGATTTTCCGGAGATCCCACCCAGCTGGCGCCCTGGATTCAACGGTTCGCGCCTCAGCTGAAGCGCGCCTTTGACGAAGCCCGCTTCCCACTGGACAGCGAGCTGCTGGCCAACCTCAAGCCGGGCTGCGTCGCCGGGTTGTCTTTGGCGCCCACCGCACGAATGGGGGGAATGCCCGAGCTCGATCTGCGCAGCACGAATCCGTTCACCTACGTCCACCTGACGGGAATTCTCGAGGCGAAAAATCCGCAGCAGATTCAAACCACCCTCGACACCCTCGCCGGGCTTGCACCGCGCATCGGCGCCACGATGTCGAAGACTGATCGCCAGGGGCACCCGGTGTACTTCACGACCTATTCTGCGGGCGAAGGCGTTCACCTCGCGGCCCGGGGGCCGTTGGTGTTTTTCGGGTCTCCCGCGGCCCGAATCGATGCGTTGCTCAAGTCCGACGGCAAGGCGCAACCGGTCTCGAATGCCGCCCTCAAGGGGGTACTCGATTCGCGTGCGCTGTCGGTGGCGGTCGACGTGCAGAAGCTGGCGCGGGCGGTACGCGAGCTTCCGAGCGCTGCGTGGGGCATCGGAGGCTTTGCGATCAAGGCCACCGCCGTGCGCTGGCTCGATGCGACCGATGATCTCGAGGCCATTACCCTCGGCTTCGAGTCCAGGGCCGGAGCGGTGCAGGGCCAGTTGGTGTTGTCGTTGACGCCTTCCGGACCGCCGCCGAAGAAAGTTCCTTGAGTCCGGCCTCGCCGATGATCGAAGCCCGGGGTCTCAAGCGCAGCTACGAGGACGGCGAGGGACACCTGCTGACCGTGCTCGACGGGGTCGACCTTTCAGTTCGCGCAGGTGACTTCGTCGCGATCATGGGTCGGTCGGGCAGCGGCAAGTCGACCCTGCTGCACATTCTCGGAGGGCTCGACGCCGACTACGCGGGCGAAGTCACCGTCGCGGGCAGCCGACTCACCGGGCTCAGCGATTCGGCGCTGTCAGCGTTTCGAAATCAGCAGGTGGCATTCGTCTTTCAATCGTTTCACCTCGTGCCCGGCCTGAGCGCCGTCGACAACGTCGCACTGCCAGCTTTTTTTGGCGGAGTGCTCTCGGACGACGAAGTTCAGACCCGCGCCCGAGCGGCCCTCGAGCGGGTGGGGCTTCAGCTGAAGGCCGATCGGCTTCCGGCCCAGCTGTCGGGCGGGGAACGACAGCGGGTCGCGATTGCCCGCGCGCTGTTCACCCAACCGAAGGTTCTTTTTTGTGACGAGCCGACCGGGAACCTCGATGCCACGACAGGCAGCGAAGTGATTGCACTTTTTGGCCAGCTCAATTCCGAAGGTTTGACGGTGCTCGCGGTGACCCACGAGGAACGGGTGAGCATCGCGGCCAGTCGGGTCTTGCAGCTCAAAGAGGGAAAGCTCCAATGAAGAAGGGGGCGTTGTCGAAGCTGGTCAAGATGTCGATCAACCGAGATCGCCGTGGCGCTGCGTCGAGCATCTTCGGCGTCGCGATTGGCATCGCGTCGCTGGTCTTCTTCGTCGCGCTGGGAATGGGCATTTCACGCGTGGTTCGCGAGAAGGTCTTCCCCGTCGAAGCGCAGCTGATCGAAGTCGTACCGCCTCAGGTGACACTGGGAGGGTTGCTGGGTGGGCAGATCGATCAGGGCGCGGTGGACCGTCTGCGCGCCTTGCCCGGTGTGAGGTACGCGTACCGGAAGATGAACCTGCGGGCCCCTGCCGTCAGCCGGTACAACGGCGATTTCTTCGGCGCGAAGCTCTACATGGGAATCGAAGTGCTCGCAGTCGGCGTCGACACCGAGCTCGTTAAGGCCGACGTGCAGCTGGGAGAATTTTCTGACCCTCCCCAGGGCGACCCCATTCCTGCCCTCGTCGCGACGCGACTGCTCGAGATCTACAACAAGAGTTTCGCTCCGGCGCGCAGCCTGCCGCAGGTGTCACCGACGATGCTGGTGGGCTTTGGTTTTCCGGTCGAGCTGGGTCGATCTTTCGTCACCCAGACGACCACCGGCACGGTCACCCAGAGCGCGATGCAGTTGGTCGGGGTTTCAGACCGCGGACTGCTTGCCGGGCTGACGATTCCACTCGCGACCGCGGTGAGGTTGAACAAGGCGGCGGGCCTCGACTCGCAGACCTTCACCGCGGTGACGCTGCAGGCCAACGACGCGTCGGCGGTGCCCACCCTGGTCGCCGCGATCAAAGAAATGGGCTTTCGAGTGGATGACCAGGAACGGCGCATGGCCGAGAACGCGGGCGCAGCCGTCACGGTCACCACCCTGGCCATGGGTCTGCTGTCGGCGTTGATCTGTCTGCTGGCGGCGATCAACATCGCGCATGCGCTGTCGGCTTCGGTGCGTTCTCGGGTGAAGGAACTGGGGGTGATGCGTGCGGTCGGGGCCAGCAAGTCCGACGTTCGCGCGCTGGTGCTCGCCGAAGCGGCCACCCTGGGAGCGGTCGGTGGAATTCTGGGAACCGGGGTCGCGGTGGCTGCCGCGATGGCGATCGATCTCGCTGCGGCGAAGCTGCTGCCGCAGTTTCCGTTCAAACCCGACACCTTTTTTCAGCTGCCCTGGTCGTTGGTTGCCGGAGGAATGGGGTTGGGGGTGCTGAGCTCGCTTGCCGGCGCGTGGTTTCCCAGTCGCCACGCCGCCTCGATCGATCCTGCAAGGACCCTCGCCGGATGAAGCCCCGCGCCGCCCTGCTGATCAATGCCCTGTGTGCGTTGCTGTTGGGCTGGCTGTATGGCGGCGACGCCCTCGATGCGATGCGGGCCCGGTCCGCCGAGGTCGCAGCCTATTTCGAGCCTCCGAATCTGGGGTTTGCCATCGCGGCCCTGCTGGCCACCGCGGTGGGAGTCTCGGCCACCGTGCTGGGCCTCATTCAGAAGCGACCCCCCGTCTGGCGCGGCTACCGCCTGATGCCGATCGCCACGGTCATCGTGCTCTTCGTCGATCTGTTCTTGTTGAGCGCTGCCAAATCTCCACTCAGCTCGTCCGATCGCACCTCACTGACCGTGCAGGGGCTGGCCGAAGCCGCCACCCGCGCCGCCAGCCCGAATGCGGTTCCTTCGAATGCGCGCGACCTTCAAGCGATGGCCGACCCGTTTGGCCCGCCGGCCTACCTCGTCAAGGGGCAGCCGGTGAAAGCCTGGTCCGTTTCCGTTCGTCAGGGCTGCTCGGGGCCCGTCACCGAAGTGAAAGGAGACCCGGTCGGTACGCTTTTTTACTGCGTGTCGGTGGACGGCAAGCAGGCCTGGATCTCGGCGGTGAGCCTCCCGGTGGGGACCTTCTTT
This sequence comes from Archangiaceae bacterium, assembly GCA_043750125.1. Lineage (GTDB taxonomy): Bacteria > Myxococcota > Myxococcia > Myxococcales > Myxococcaceae > JAGSPQ01. Next base: position 7,023 of record JAYVCD010000314.1, read on the forward strand.
GGACCTCCCCAATTGTTCACCCGCGCGGGGGAAGGGGTGGTGGGAGCGGTCAGCGTCAAGCCATTGGAAGACCCCTCGGACCCCACCGACCCATTTGAGCAAGCCGCTGACGGGCCCCAAACAGCTGATTCCGGTCGTTGACGGTGTTCGAGTCGGGTCGGTACATTCCCCTGTCGGTTGCCAGTTTCCGCCTCGACGAGCCCAAGAACCCTTGAACGCCCCCAAGAGAAACCCGATTCCCTTCGGGAAGTACCTGCTCCTCGACCGGGTGAACATCGGCGGCATGGCCGAGGTTTGGCGCGGAAAGACCTTTGGCGCGGGTGGCTTCGAGCGCGTGGTGGCGATCAAGCGGATCCTGCCGAACATCGCCGAAGATGAAGAGTTCATCTCGATGTTCATCGACGAGGCGAAGATCACCGTTCAGCTGAACCACGCCAACATCGCTCAGGTCTATGAGCTGGCGCAGATCAGCAACTCGTATTTCATCGCGATGGAATACATCTCGGGCAAAGACATGCGGGCGGTCTTTGATCGCTGCCGCAAGAAGGGAGAGCCCGCTCCGATTCCACTGACTTGCTACGCGATCGCCAAGTGTTGTGAAGGCCTGGACTACGCGCACCGCCAGAAAGATCGCCAGGGGCGCGACATGACGATCGTCCACCGCGACGTCTCGCCCCAGAACGCGTTGATCAGCTACGACGGCGAGGTCAAGGTGATCGACTTCGGCATCGCCAAGGCTGCGGGCAAGGCGACGAAGACCCAGGCGGGAATCCTCAAAGGCAAGTTCGGCTACATGAGTCCCGAGCAGATTCGCGGCTTGCCGCTCGACCGGCGCAGTGACGTGTTTGCGATTGGCGTATGCCTCTACGAGATGCTGACCGGCGAGCGCCTCTTCATCGGGGACTCTGACTTCTCGGTGCTCGAGAAGGTGCGCAAGGTCGAGGTGCTGCCTCCCACCACCTACAACCGGAAGATCCCCGAGGCCCTCGAGAGGATCGTCATGAAGGCCCTCGCCAAAGACGTGGACGATCGCTACCAGTACGCCAGCGAGCTGGGCGATGACCTGCAGCGGTTCCTCATCACCAGCGACGTAATCTTCAGCCGCAAAGACCTCGCCCAGTACATGAAGGCGACCTTTGCCGAGGAATACGAGCGCGAAAAGCAGCGAATGATGGAATACGGCGAGATTCGGGCTCCCGAAGGGATGCTGGTCCCGGCCGACGCAGGGTCCGGGGCGGGGCCGGCTGCTGCTGCCACTCAGGCGATCCCGGTCCCGAGCGGGGGCGCTCATATTCCCAACGGCGCCGTGCCCCACCTCACACCCCAGATGCCGCCTCCGGCGATCGGGCGCGCGAGCCCGAAGATTCCGCCACCGCAGCTGACGCCGCAGAGCGCTTTGACCATGGCGCCTCCCCTTGGCCCGCAACGAACGCCCAGCCTTCCGCGGCTGACCGCTGTCGCTCCGATGCTCGGGAACGAACAAAACGCCCACACGATGCTGGTCGGCGGGCCGGAAATGTTCGACGGGCAGCCGCCTCTGAGCGCTGTTCCCCCTGCCGATGCGGTTTCCGATTCGATGGGCAATGACGCCACACTGTTTTCAATTCCCGCGCGCTTGTTCAACGGAGACCAGCGTCCGCCCGTTCAGCCCGATTCCGAGTTGATGACCGAGCAGGTGCGACCTCCTTCCCAGGGTCGGCCACTGCCCCTCAACTTCGGCATTCCCGTCGAAGAGCCCATCGGAAACGCCACGATGATGATGCCGGTGAACCCCCCGGCGTCCGAGGTGCCGACGGGCCCGGCGGGGCGGCCGCCCGTACCCCCCGCGAAGCGAACGGGGCGGTCGGTCGCGAACATGGCCACGGTCCTGTCTACGAAAGGGCCCCGCCTGCCCGCCGGAATCATCACCAATGTCGATGATCCGATCACCGTGCCCAGCGCTGGCCGCCAAAAGTACCTCGCGCTCGGGGGAGTGATGCTGGCGCTCGTCCTGGGTGTGGCAGGCGCGTTCGCCCTCAAAGGCGGGGCCAAAGGGTTGCTGTACGTCGAAATTCCTCCCGATGCGGTCGCGGGCGTGAAGGTCAACATCAATGGGAAGGAAATTCGCGAAGAGAATGACACCCAGCTGAAACCGGGCCCTCACCTCGTGCCGGTCGCCGCGGGAAAATTGACCGTGATGGTGGTCGCCGATGGTTTTGAAACCGTGATCGAGACCGTCGATGTCAAAGAAGGCAACGAGTACACGCGGCTGATTACCAAGATGAAGAAGAAGTAGCCCATGCCCAAAGCCAAACGATCGAAGAACGACCCCCTCGGAGATCTTCCCGCGTGGGCCCAGAAGCTCGCTCAGCGCTACTACACCCGAACCGTCAGCACCTTCCTCGTCTACGGAGCGGTGCGCGACCTGCAGCCGGTCACGTCGGAAGACGGCACCCCGGGCTTCGGAAACCTGCGCGCCTTTCTCGCCGACGAGCTGTTTGGCGGGCGCGACCACGTCGTCTTCTACGACCGCAGCTCAGGAATCCGAGCGTCGGACCCCGAGACCCAGAAGGACCTCGCCCGGGTGCTCGCCGGCTACGACGTGATGTACGGCACCGACTACAGCAAGGTGATGCCCCGCGATCCGGGTCGGGCGCTGCAGATTCTCGAAAACTACCTGCGCATGCGGGTCACCGACGGGAAGTCGATGGCTTTGATCATCGACTACGCCGAGACGCTCGCTCCCGCCGGAGACATGAGCCACCTCTCGGCCGAAGACCGGTTCGTGCTGGCGACGCTGACGAAATGGGCCTCGGATCCCCAGTTGCTGGGAGGCGATGTCAGCGTGGTGCTGATCATCGAAAATCTTGCCGAGGTGAACCCCCGCATCACCCGAAACCCCTACGTCTCGAACATCGAGATTTCACTTCCGACCGAGTCCGAGCGACTCGATTTCGTGAAGTGGAAGCTCGAAGGCAAAAAACTTCCCACCCTTTCAGATCTGCCGATGCCCGCGCTCGCGAAGATGACGGCCGGCCTCTCGCGCATCAACCTCGACCGGGTGCTCACCGAAGCGATCGAAGGGGGCACGCGAATTACCGCCGACGTGCTGAAGGAAAAGAAGAAAGAAATCATTCAGGCCGAGTGCCATGGGCTGCTGGAATTCATCGAGCCCGCTCACAACCTCGACTCGGTCTCGGGCCACGCAATGGCCAAGGGAATGCTTCGCAACGCCGCGGCCGCACTGAAGAAGGGAAAGATCGATGTGATGCCGATGGGCTACCTGGTCTCGGGCCCGGTCGGCACCGGCAAGACGTACATGGTGACCTGCTTTGCCGGTGACATTGGCGTCCCGTGCGTGAAGTTTCTCAATTTTCGCAGCCAGTGGCAGGGCGTCACCGAGGCAAACCTCGAGAAGATCTTCAACATCCTCAAGGCGCTGTGGCCGGTGGCCGTCATGATTGACGAAGCCGACGCGTTCCTGGGCAACCGTGACTCGGGCGGAGACTCGGGCACCAGCAGCCGAATCTTCGGTTCCATCGCCAGCTTCATGGGGAACACCGAGTACCGCGGCAAGATCATCTGGTTCCTGCTCACCTGTCGGCCGGATCTGCTGCCCATCGACTTGAAGCGCCAGGGGCGCGCCGAGGAGCACATCGGCCTTTTCTACCCGCAGAACGATGCCGAACGCCTCGACCTGTTCAAAGCGATGCAGCGGAAGGTGAAGGTTCCGGTCGAAGTCCCGAATTTTGCCGAGCTCACCAAGGGGCGAACGATGTCGGGCGCGGACATCGAGGCGATCCTGGTGAGATCGAAATTCCGCGCGGTCACCGATGGGCGCGATGCAGTGACCGAGGCCGACGTGGACGCGGTGCTGAAGGACTTCATGCCTCCGACCTACCCGAACGAAATCGAGCTTCAAAATCTGGTCGCGGTTCAGGAATGCACCAGCAAAGCGCTGCTGCCCGAGGCCTTCGCCAAGCTTGATCGCGACTTCGTCACCCGCCGGATCAAGGAGCTCAAGCTGTTGATGGAAGAGCGGTGAGTCCCTACGTCCCTTCGAAGATCAAGCCGAAGTTCCGCGGCGTTTCTCACTTCATCGGCTTCTGCGTCGCGGTCGTGGCTTCGCTGGCGTTGGTCGCCTCTCCCAGGACGGGTGAGGCCTACGTCGGAGGTCTGGTCTACGCCGCAACCTTGACGTTGATGCTCGGAATGTCAGCGCTCTACCACCGCCCGATGTGGAGCTACGCCGCGCGACGGATTCTGCGTCGCGTCGATCATTCGGGAATCTTCTTTCTCATCGCGGGCAGCTACACCGCGTTCTGGACCCTCACCCCTCCGGCCCACCGTTCAACCCCCTTGCTGTGGGCGATGTGGATCAGCGCAACCATCGGCGTGGTGGCGTTCGTCCTCTGGACCGACATGCCCCGCATGCTGCGCGCGGCGACCTACGTCGCGCTGGGGCTCTCGGCGCTTCCCCTCGTCTTGAAGTTGCCGGTGGTCTTCGGTTGGCCCACGACCTGGGTCGTGCTGGCGAGCGCGGCCATCTACATCGCCGGCGCCGCGGTCTACGCCCGCCGCTGGCCCAACCCCGACCCGCGGGTCTTTGGGTACCACGAAATATTTCACCTGATGGTCCTGCTCGCGGCGGGGCTGCATTTCGCGATCATCTGTTCGAACCACTGGGCGGGCTGACGGACTCATCAAAGCCCGCTACTTCACCACCCAGACTGCCGACTTGAAGGCGCTGCTTAGTTGCGGCCGGCCTTCGGGCTCGAGCGTGCTCGCCGCGGCGTGGAGCGTGCCCGCGAGCGTGGGCACCACCTTCAGCTTCGCTTGAAACGTCGCCCCGGGCAGCAGCGCCACCAGATGCAGGGTGATCGCCCCGTCCTCGGTCTCGAAGTGCGACACGGTCTTGGCTGCGACCAGCGCGTCGAGCGAAGGTGAATCGGCCTGGACCCCGGCGGGCAGGGCAATGCGCAGCCTGGTCTGAGTATTGGCAGGGGCCGCGACGGTGAGCTCGAGCTCGACCGGCTTGCCGACCTCGAGCCGATCCGCAAATTTCGAAGTGAACTCCAGCCCACTGGCCGGCTCATCGCGCCAGGGCACGTGCGCCTGCAGGGTCAAACAGAAGCCCAGCCCCGCCACCGCCGGTTCGGCCCGCACATTCCAGCGGTGCTTGCCTCCGCTTTTGGGAACCAGCGCCTCGAGCGTGAGCACGTCATGAAGGTGCGCCGCGTCCAGAATTCCGCTGACCACCGGCTGTCCTTCTCGCTCGAGGAACACCTTCACGTTGGCTGGCACCGGCGTCTTGAACAGTGCCGTCACTGCTCGCAGTGCCGCGAGGTTCGCCTGCCCATCTCCCCAACCGTAGACCGGCGAATAATTGGCGAGCAGCCAGGTGCCCAGATCAGCCACCACCGCCGCGTGCTTCTGATCGCCTTGCAGCGCGAGCACCGCCAGCGCGGTCGCTTCGGCGATCGTCGGGCGGTTTCCATCTGCGCGCACCACGCCTTCATCGACGGTCAGAAATTTTGCCCCATCGCGACCCGTAACGATGCCCTTCAAGGCCTTCTCTTTGAGCGCCTCGGCGATGGTTCCACTCGCTGCCTCGCTGGCGAGAATCGCGGCGGCCGTGTAGCCGTCGTCGATGCGCGCGAGGTTCCTCTCAAACGCTCCCAGCGCACGAATCGCGACGGCAATCGCGCGCTGCTTCTGCGCCGAGGTGCTCTGCGCCGATCGCACAGCTTGAACACACCCCCCGGTCGTCACGAGCAGACGTTGCAGTGTCCACCCGTCCGCGCCCTGACAGGTGCCATCGGGGCGCTGGGCGGCAGCGACCTGCGCCGCCAGTCGTTCTGCCAGGCGCGAGAGGACAGCATTGTCCGGGTGAGCAAACGCCGCCTCGGCCAGGAGCACTGCGCTCGCAACATCCGGAGCGCGCGCGTGTCGAATCGCCCGCTGAGTCGCCAGCACCGACAAGTCGCGAATGACGTCCATCGCCGGCTCGCCACCCAATGACCGCAGCAGCGCCGGCGCGCGGCCCGTGAGCAACAGGGTGTAGGCGTCGTCGGCCACTCCCCCGCGGTACGGCGCAGCCGAGAGCTCCGATCGCACCAGCGCCAGCGCCCCCGGGAATACCTGAAGTCGCACCGTCTCACTGCCCTCGAGGGCATCGGTCGGGCCCACCAACTCTACGTCCCGCGGAGCGGCAAGAGTGCTGCCCACCGACGTGGTTCGCAGCTTCCCGGCGGGCTTCACCTCGACGTTGCGCTCGACCGCGTCGCTCTCGCCAAGCACCGCCTTGAAGGCGCTGGTCCCCGGACGCGTCGTTTTCAGCGTCACGTACTGCATGCTGTTGCCCTCAGCCGGAATCCTTACCGGGCCCCCGACTGCAGAAAGGGTCGCGTTCTGAGCCGACATTTTCAAAGTGGTGTTCACGTCGCTGGACGTCGTGTTGATCAGCTGAACCGGAAGGCGCACCTCGTCCCCCGCGATCAAAAAGGCCGGAACCACCGGGTCGACATAAGTGGGCAGAGTCCCGAGAAAGGAGGTCACCGCCCCCGCCTGGCCCCCTTGTCGCGAGTGGGCCAGCGCCAGCACCCGCCACGAAGTCAGACGGTCGGGCACCTTCACCGGAATCGAGGCGCGCCCTTGTGCATCAGTCACCACCAACGGCTCGAACAGGAATGTCTCAGGGAACCAAGCCCGGGTAGCGGCCGCTCCAGAAGCCGCGCCCTGCGCTTCGGGCTCGTCGGGCGCTGCCGACATCGGTTGCTTTCCTGCAAGTTCCATCTTCGGCGGAGCGAGGGCCACCCCCCCCACTGCCATGCCTTGAGCACTTCCCCCTTCACCTTCGTAGGCCGCGAAGTTTTTCATTCCTCCTTTCATCTTGAAGTCCCGGGTCTTCGCTTTTTCCCTTTGGGCCGGTAGATCCATCGCCAGCGGGGGTGGGGCTCGTGCGGACTGATCGAGGTCCTGGCCGGCCAGAGCGTCGGCCGAAGCCGCATAGGGATTGCGCGCCATTCCGCCGAAGACGGTGATCGCCAGGCCGACAAAGCAAGAGAGGAACAGCGCGGCGAGGAACCCAAGCACAAACGATTTCTTGTTCATGGCTTCTCCTTCGCAACCCAGGCCGACCAGTTCTCAACGTCTTCAGGAAGCCGGGTCCCATCGACGACCACTGCGCGCGGGTCGGTGAGCGCCAGCAGGTCAAGAGGAAGGCGGTGGAGCTTGAGCTTGCGACCCCACGCGTCGTGCGCTGGCTGCTTCTTGAACTCGAGGCTGTCGAGGGCCTTCGCCCACAGACGAGCCATCGTCCGGGGCGTCATTTTCTCTGCCTCGGGCGCAGTGGATTCCCATGCCCGGGTCTGCACGTGCAGCTCCTCGAGCGCGATGTAGAACCTGTCGGTCAGCGTCTCGAGCGGGTCAAAAAGCGTTTCCCCCGACACGGTCACCGACGATTCGATCTCTGCAGGAGCGGGCAGGGCACTGACCTTGAGCAAAGTGGCCGCAGTCGCGTTCTTCCCCCGCACTCTGCCCATCGAAAGTGCCTGCGCGTCCAGGCCCTCGAACCCCGGGACGAAGGCGACCTGGGGCCGCAGCGACGCCAGCTCTTCCGAGCCAGGCAAAGGCACCAACTGGCCCATACTTTCATCGACTCCGAAGAGCCCAACTGCGGCGGGTCCAGCTGTTTCTCCGGTGCGGGTTTGAATGTTCAGCCGGGCAATCTGACCCGGGGCATAGCGATCTTTGTCTGCGCTGATCGCCACCTGCAGCAACGCGCTCGGCTGGACAAAGAGGTGGACGAGCCCGGTGCCACAGGTGATCGACGCCCACCCGTCGAAAGACGGGGGAAGGGTGAATCGGACTTTGCGCGTCTTGGCGTCCAGCTTCGCTTCCCGCGTCTCGCGTCCCATCGTCAGGTACGCCTTCTCGGGAAGTCCCCCTTTGTGCTCAGGGCCGCGCAGCACCTCGACTTCGACGCTCGATCCTGGCTTCACCCATTGCGAGTCGACCCGCAGTCGCAGCGGAGGAATGGCGCCGGGCCTCATCAGCAGCCGCGTCGAGCCGAGGTTTGCATCGCCTCGGCGTGCGGTGATCAGAAACTCGTAGCCAATCAGCGTGGTCGCCTGGGGGCGATGGGCCTCGTACTTTGCGGGCGCCTGAATTTCCAGTCGCGCAAAGCCAACAGCGGCGGTGCTCTCGCCTTCGTCGCTCTCATCGGCCGGAAGCTTCGGCAGCTCGAGCTTCGTCAAACGGCCTTGGATGCACGCGATGGCACTGTCTGGAAAATGCGCCTCGGTGGGGTTGTTGATCCACGACAACTCGACGGCGAGCGAGCCGCCCTTGGTGGCCCATGTCAGCCTCTTGGGCAAAGGGCCCGAACCGACCGTCGGAGGCAAACAATCGCGTACGGTCACCATCGCTTCATCGAGCGCGTGTTGCAGCGTCGCAGGCACCTGGGGCACTCCTTCGGGGGTGACGGTCACGCGCGGAAGATCGCTGTCGTTGAAGTTCCAGGTCAAATCGAACAGGCGCTCTTTTCCGCTGGCGAACTTTACGCTTCGCAGCACGCTCTCGACGCACTTTCCCAGCCGGGTGGCCGGGGCTGCCATCGCCGCGATCACCCCACTGGCACCGACCCTGATTCCCAAGTGAGCCTGGCTGCCCGTGTCATTGACGAAACGCGCGCATGTCTCGAGTGGACCCTCGAGCCGGTCGAAGGCGAGGCGATCGGACAGCGTCGGCTCAGAGGCTTCTTCGTCCAGCAGGTTGAACAGCTCGCCCCGGGTCACTACGTCGGCGCGCGGGGAATTGCATCTTCGGTCAGCAGAATCGATGCAATGCCTTCGACCCGGTCTCCACTGCCATCGATCGCCGAAATCCGGGCAGTGAGCCTCGCCTGCTTCTGCAGATCTTCGGGCACGGCGGGCAGCTCGAGACTGAAGTGTCCGCTTGCATCGGCGGTGGCAACTTTGGGCAGCGCGGTTCCTTCGACCCACGCGGCCGGAGCCGGCCACTCACCGCTCACTTCCCACTGCAGCTCGAGCTTCGCGCCCGCGACCGGCGCTCCCGAGCTGTAGCGAACTTCGCCCTTCAGACCCGGCCGTTCCCCTCGCCGGTAGAACGGCTTGCCCGGGGTCGACTCGACATGAAAGCGGGGCAGGGTGAACGGCTTGACGGTGAAAGGGCGGCTGCCCACCGCTCCGCCCGAATGCCATTCGACCCGCCAATCTCCGCTCTCGGCGCCTTGATCCAGTGGAAAGGTTCCCTGCGTGACTCCCCAGGGCCCAGCGGGCGACTTCTCTTCGAGCAACAGGACCCCCTGCGCGTCGTAGACCCGCCAGAGCCCCGGGCGGCCGTCCAGCGGAGTCAGGTCGTTGCCCTTCAGCGCCACCGCTCGGAACTTCACCGTGTTCCCCGGCTCATAAAGAGGGCGGTCGGTCAGTACGTGAATGCGCGCGGGCGCGTAGAGCGGCAGCGGAACATCGAGCAGCGACTCACCAAACGCCGTCTTCACTCTGGCCCGAAGCAGGTAGTCGCCGTCGTTGACCTGCGGAATGGTGAGCTCTGCCGTTTGAAGGTCGCCGGCCCGGGCCCAGGGTTTCTGGGGCATGAGCTGCGTCTGCGTCGTTCCGTCGACCAGAAAGACCTCGGGCGTGAAGCCCTTCAAATTCGCGGTGCGGCGCGAGTCGGCCGCCCCTTCGGTGTAGTGCACCCGCACGCCCAGAGTGACGCTGCCTTTTGCTCCCCGCGAAAGCCCGGCGGTCTGGAGCGTAACCGTCTGGCGAAGCTCGCCATCGGGGCAGTGGTCAAGCCACAGTCCGTAACGCAGTCCGGTTCGAAGGCAGGTCTGAGTTGAAGCGACCCCCAGCACTGCGATTGCCAAGCCGGCCACAACGAGCCACTTCTTCAGCGACATATCCTTGCCATGACACGCGACATGGACGCGGAGTTCCGACTACTTGGACTGGCGAATTGCCCAGCGCGAAACGGCTTCTTCGAGCAGTCGGGCTGCCTTGGCCGGATCAGGGACGCTGCCTTTGCCAACCACCACCACCTCATCGAACGCATCACGAACTCCGCTCGACCCACCGATCATCGACCCCGCGAAGAGGACCACCCGCTTCTTCTGCATTCGGGCCAGCCGTCCCAGCGCGTAGGGACCCTTGAAGTAGGCACTCTGCAGGTCCAGCTGCCCTTCACCGGTGATGACCAGATCACACTCATTGACCATCGCAAACAACCCCAGCGCGTCCGAGATGACATCGAAGCCACGCCGAAGCCTGGCGTTGCAGAAGGCACGCAACCCAAACGCGAGGCCGCCCGCCGACCCAGCGCCCGCTTCCTGCTCGTGCGCCTCGTCCGACCCCTCGCGTCCCACCCGAGCCAGGTGCTCGAGCAAACTGTCGAGTCGTTCCACATCGTCGTCGTCCGCTCCCTTCTGGGGTCCGTAGATTCGTGCCGTCCCCTCGTCGCCGAGCAGTGGATTTCGAACGTCGGTCAAGACCTCGAGCTGAACCGCCGCAAGTCGTGGGTCCAGCCCGCTGCGGTCGACCTTCGCCAACCGCTCCAGGTGTTTGGGGCCCAGGGGAAGGTGCGCGCCCTTCTCGTCGAGAAAGGCAATTCCCAACGCCGACACCGCCCCGACCCCGCCATCACAGGTCGCGCTGCCACCGGCCCCGACCAGAATGCGAGTGGCTCCGGCGTCGAGCGCTGCGCGAATCAATTCACCGGTGCCATAGGTGTGGGCCGACATCGGGTCGAGCTCGCTTTTCTTCAGCAATCCGAGCCCGGAGGCAGAGGCCATCTCGATGATCGCCGTTTTTCCTGCGTCGAGCAGAGCCCAACGCGCTTTGACCGGTCGACCCAGCGCATCGGTCACGTCGCTGAAACGCTCTTCGCCTTCCCCTGCGGAAAGCAACACGTCGACCGTGCCACCGCCTCCATCGGCGATCGGGACAACGTCGATGCGGGCCTGTTCGTGGATCCCTTTGAACCCGCGCATGATCGCTTGAGCCGCTTCCGGAGCGGTCAGGGTTCCTTTGAATTCCTGCGGCGCGATTAACACCTTGAGGCTCAATGCAATCAATCTCCGGGCCCGCCAGTATAAGCAGTGAACGATGCGCTTCTTGCTCAATCTGTTGTGGGCGGTATTCGGGGGTGGCCTGATCACCGCAATTCAGTACGCGTTGGCGGGAATTGTCTGTTGCCTGACGATCGTCGGAGTGCCTTTCGGAGTTCAGTGCTTCAAGCTTGCGGGCTTGGCTCTTTTTCCGTTCGGGAAAGACTTCACCAGCCAGGGGCAGGGCGCGGTCGGCTTCGTATTCAACATCATCTGGCTGGTCTTCGCGGGGATCTGGATCTTCCTCACCCACCTCGCCCTCGGCATTTCGTTGGCGGTCACCATCATCGGCATCCCGTTCGCCTACCAGCACCTGAAGCTTGGGATGCTCGCGCTGGCGCCGTTCGGTACCCGGACCTGGGAAAAACCGTAACCCCGCCTTCAGGGTGCGGTGGCGACTTCCAGCTTGGCCTTGGTGCCTGGCCAGATGATCAGTGACGTACCGACCCGCATCCGCTTTGCACCCCGCTCGAGCACCGCGTTCCAGCTCTGCAAATCCGGAATGCTGCAGTCGAAGCGCTGGCTGAGGGTCCACAAGCTGTCGCCGCTGGCGACGCCATAAGTGACCCGGGTTCGCGCGCCGACCTTTTCGATCGCGACGGTCCCCTGAGGGACGCTTCGGCCCCCGCCCGCGCCGGCAGGGACCTCGTCTTCGGGACGGACAGTGGCAACCGTCTTTCGAGCGTGAGCGACCTGCCGCTCGAAGCTCGGGTCAGGCGTGCCGGCCTTGAGTGCACGTGCACTGGGAGTGGGAATGATGAGCTCGGTGCTGACCCTCAGGCTCCGCGCGGATTTCAGCCCATTCATCTTCAAAATCGCTTCGGGCGCCGAGTGATAGACGCTCGCAATGGCCGACAACGTGTCGCCCTTCTTCACCTTGTGAAAGACGAAGTTCAAACGCTCGGTGGGGGTGAATTTGGCGAAGTTCTCGGCGAACAGCGCCGCCTGGGTCTTCGGAATCCGAATGACGTACGGCTCCTTTTCGGTCGCCGGAGGAGTGCACCACCGCTTCACCTCGGGGTTGTACACGGCGAAATCCTCGAGAGTGATGTCGGCCGCGCGCGCGAGCACGTCGAGATCAACCTGGGACGTGAGCTTGACCTCTTCGAAGTCCAGTGGAGCCTCGTACAAAAACTCTTCCTGCGAGAAGCCGAACGCCTCGGGGTGCTTGGCCACCAGGGCGCAAGCAATCAACTTCGGCACGTAATGCTTGGTCTCTTTCGCAAACCCCCCTCGCTTCGCTTCAGACAACGCCCAGAAGTCGGTCGTCTTCTGGGTTGAGATGAGCTTCCGGACCCGGTTCCCTCCGGTGTTGTACCCGGCCCAGGCGAGGTACCAATGGCCGAGGTTGCCGTAGAGCTGGCCGAGGAAACGCGCCGCCGCATGGGTTGATTTGATGGGATCTCTGCGCTCGTCGACCCAGAAGTCGTTGCGCAGATCAAAATCTTTCGCCGTGCCTGCGATGAATTGCCAGGGACCCACGGCGGCAGCCCAGGATTTCGCCTGCGTGTTGAACCCCGATTCGATCATCGACAGGTAGACCAGATCGCGCGGCAGGCCGCGGGCTTCGAGAATGGGCTGCATCATCGGGATGTACCGAGTGGAACGCGACATCCACCGGCGAAACCACTTTCGCCCTGACCCCTGAAAGAAGTGAATGTACTGCGCGACCAGCGGCTGCATCTCGACCGGAATGTCGTAGCGGTCTTTGACCGAGTTCACATCGAACGTGGCGAGGTCGGTGACGGGGGCCAGTGCAAACGGCAGCTCATCACCCAGGGCGTCTGCTTCGTCGAGTGCCGACTCGAGATGGGCTCGGGCCGCGCTGCCGTACCCCAGGTGATGAAGGTTCAACCGCAACGACAGGTCGCTTTTGGCCGAGGGCTCGATCGCCGTTTCTTCCAGAGCTCGCATTTCTTCGAGCTCAGAGGTCACCGGCTCGTCGGCATCCAAAGCTGCGGCGGCCGGTTCCGCAGGCCGCGTTTCGGCCTGGACGACCGTCATCCCCGCGGGGGGCGGAGGCATCGGGAGATCGAATGCAGCCAGCAGCAAAGAGAGCGAAAGGAGCAATCGGTACCAGTATGGCTGCGGCGCTGAACCCGTCAAACCGCGGCCCGGCGAAATAATCCCCAGTGTTAAAGCGCCCGTTTTGCCCGGGTCTTTTGCTTCTTAGTGCCTTCAAGGGCCGGTTGCCCATGCCCGGGCCCCAGGATCTTCGCGACATATGCTTCATAGGCGAAGTGCGGCGAATTTTCTGCGTCGTGGCAGCCGGTGCAGGTCTTCGGGTCTTTTCCCTTCCCGATGTTCTGGTCCGAGGCGTCGGCCACATGCGCGGCGCCTGGCCCGTGACAAGACTCGCAGCCCACATAATCTCGACCCGTGACGCGATCGATGCGGCACGTTCCCCCGGGCTGCTGCCACCCGGTGACGTGACACCCCACGCAGTCGAGGTGGAAATTCTTGCCGACTTTTTCCAACGTCGGGTACGCCTCGGAATGCTTCGAGGCCTTCCAGCTTGCAAACGCTTCTTCATGACAGTCGAGGCAGGCGGAATTTCCGACGAAGCCCGACTTGCCCTGTTGGGGACCCGGACAGTCCACGCCATGCTCCCGGGCGTACTGAAGGTTCAGCTGCCCCACGTCGCGGTCATAGGCGGTGACGATGGCGACGGCGGCAGGGAGGGCCGGGAAGTTTGCCTCGATGGGGATAAAGCGAACGCTGAACACGTTTTTTCCTGTCGGCTCAGCAAGCGGAGTCGCTGCCAGCGCTTCGCGACGGGCAATCACCTGTTCGAGCTTCGCCTTTCGCAGTGCCTTCAGTGGCTGGGCAAGCATCGGCTCGTTCACCTCGGCCCGTAGCAGCTCGATGCGTTGGTCCAGCGCTGCCAATTCGCGCTCGCTGTCGGCCGCACCCTTAAGCAGCTCGAATTTCGCCTCTGGGTCTGCCTGGGTCAGCTCGAGGGTCAGCAGGGTGCGCCCTTTGCTCTGAAGCTGGCCCACTGAAGTGACGCCCCGCACCAGCCTGCTCGTCTCGCTCGAGAACTCGCCTTTCCCCCGCGTCGCCAGAGCGAAATCGACCGGCAGCCCCGCTGCCGCGGCCTGGTTCACGACGTCGAACGGTTGTTGTACCAGCGCGAGGACGAACCGTGCGCCCCCGGCTTTCGCAGCGGCCGCGCGAGGCGCAACTTGTTCGATCGTCTGGGCATTGATCACCGCGATCTTCGAACCGCCGATGTCGAGCAGCTGCACTTGAGACACCGGGAACCCGGGCAGCCCCAACGACGAACGGAACGGAGCGCCGCGCGCGTCGTCCAGCGGGCCGACCGCGCGGGCTGTCAGCCCCATCAGCTTGAAGGCGTCGGCGATCGCTTTCGCCTTTCGTTCTTGTTGTGGCACGGCCTCGGGTGGAATCTGCGTCGCACCAAAGAGTGCGTCGCCCGAGTCGATGAAGAACACGGCTTCTGCGCTCTTTCGCGCCTCGACGACCTGGAACGCGGCCCGCGCAATTCCCCCGCGCATGTTTTCCGAACAACCACAGGGGCCCAGGTAGCCTTTGAGCTCTGCGGAAATGAACAGCCGCGCGTGGCGGACTCCCGCGGCGGGCCGGACTTCTTTGTCGCGGGTGGTGCAGCCGCAGCTCAGGACCAGCGCGGCGATCGCGAGAAGCCGCAACACGCAGCTCACCAGAGAATCGAAGACACCAGCTCGTCGACCTTTTCACCCAGCGCTTCGAGCCCGTTGGCCTTCGACAGAAAACCGTCGGCACCGACCTGCTCGGCCAGCTTCTCGAGCTCTTCATCATCGAGCGAAGAGAACAGGACGATCGGGATGTCTTGGGTGCCGTATTCGTTCTTCAGGGTCCGGCAGATGTCGGTACCCTTGGCTTCGGGCATGTGAATGTCGGTGAGGATCAGATGCGGGCGAAACGCCTTCAGGAGCTTCTCGAATTCCTGGAGGGTAGCCGCAGCCTGTACTTCGTAGCCACGCGCTTCGAGGACGGACTTCTCCATCGCAAGAGTGATCTCACTGTCGTCGATGATCAGGATCTTGCGTCGTTCCAAGGGACTTCACGTGTAACAAACCGCGCGCATTTGCGACACACCGTTGGTATGGCTTTCGTTTGTGACCACGCTCTGGGGCCCCTTGATGGTGTGGCAGTGGTTGACGCTCGCGTCGCTGCTGGTCGGGTCCATGCTTCTTGCGTTCGCGCTGCAGTGGCTGGTCTTGAAGCTGGGAGGGCGCTTTGCCCACCGCACCCCTACCCACTGGGACAATCAGCTGGTCGAGTCGATCAACGGCCCGTTGTGGGTGGTGTTGTGGGCCTTGTTGATCCACGCCACCAGCGTCGTCATTGATTTCCCGGAAGCGGGTGGGGTGAAGAACCTGCTCGTCCGCTCTTTGACGATCATCGGCGTCGTCTGGTTTGCGCATCGAATGTTGAAGCTGGTGACGACCTACGTCGGCGCGCGAGAAGAAGAGCCCAATGGTCGGTACCGCAGCATCCGGACGCAGTTCGAGTTCAGTCGACGCATCCTCGAGTTCGGGATCTGGTTTGTCGGGGCAGCGTTCTTTCTTCTGCAGTTCGATGTGGTGCGGAATGTCGGCGTCTCGTTGCTCGCTTCGGCCGGAGTGGCCGGAGTAGTGCTCGGGATCGCAGCACAAAAGTCCTTCGCCTCGTTGCTGGCAGGAGTGCAGCTGTCGATCACGCAGCCCATTCGCCTCGGAGACGCGGTCGTCATCGAGAAAGAGTTCGGGACGGTCGAAGAAATCCGTTTGACCTATGTCGTGGTCCGCACGTGGGACAACCGGCGACTGATCGTGCCGATCGCCTACTTCCTCGACAAGATGTTCGAGAACTGGTCGCTGGCCGAGAGCGCAATGTTGAGTACGGTAGTGCTGAAAGTCGACTACCTGGCTGATGTCGAGGCGTTCCGAGTCGAGATCGATCGCCTGCTGGCCGATGACCGCCTCAAGGCGATTTGGGATGGCAAGACCCGCACGGTCCACGTCACCGACTCGGACGAGCGCACGATGACTCTGCGCCTGTTGGTGGGCGCATCAGCCCCTGAGCACGCCTTCGATTTGCGCTGTCTGATCCGCGAAGGTTTGATCGGTTTTCTCCGCAAGCACCCCGAATGGTTGCCCCGCGCGAGAAGCGAAACTTTGCCCAACCCGGTTTCGAATTGAATAAGCGCCGGCTCCTTCAGTCGAAGTCCTTTGGAGGATTTCCCATGAGATGCTCACCCTACCTCGCCGTGCTCTTCACCGCCCTGGCTGCCGTTGCTCAGGAAGGGGGGCGCACGGACGGCGCCGAGGGTTCCGAGCAGGGAAAAGGGGGTTACGACAAGCCGTCGGGAAACGGCAAACTTTCAATCGAGCTGAACTGGGGAGCGTCGATACCGGTCGGCCTGAATCCTCCCCTGGGGGGCAATGGCTTCACGGGTGCTCCCCTCTACCTTGGAGGAACGGTGTCGCTGTGGATGGTCGACTGGTTCTTGCTCGACGCGCACGCCAGCTACGCTTTCAACACCGGGCGCACGAACCTTCTCATCGGGCCACGCTTTCGCACCAACACCTGGCCGGTGAGCGCCAGCCTCGGTATTCGGGCCGGAGCGATCATCGACCCTCAGGTGGGCTTGCGCTTCGGGCTCTCACCGGTGGCAAGCGTCGACATGATCTTCATCAAGCACCTGCTGCTGGGCCTCGAGGGCAGCTTCGACGTTCCGGTCGCGGGCAACGGCGCGAGCTTTCGGGTCGGGCTCAACCTCGGTTGGCGGTTCTAGACATGATTGTTCCTGTTCTGCTGGTGGTGCTGGCGCAGCTCACTCCGTCGCTGCCCCGGACGATGCCGTTTCCCTCGGGGCGTTCAGAAACCATCAACCTGATCAATTGGAACTCAAACGATTTGCCCAGGGTGTACCAGCGCTCAGAGCAGCTGCCCCTGCATGACGATGAATTGGTGAAGCTGTCTAAAGCGGGCTTCGACTCTGCCGAGCTGGTGAAGATGATCCAGGAGCGGCGCTGTGCCTGCGATGCCAGTGCCGATGGGCTGATCCGACTCAAAAGCGCGGGCGTGTCGAAAGAGGTGATTTCTGCCGTTTCGCTGCACGGGCTGAAGCCCAACCGCGCGGTCACGTTACAGCTCACGCTCGACTTCACCGGCGAGGGCCGCGAGGCGCGAAATGCGTTCCTCTACTTCTTCGTCGACGACGGTGAGCTGACCCGCGTCTTCTCGGCGAACCTGAATGATTTTCTTTCGCGCAACAACCCGTACGACACGATGACCGACCGATCGGATCTGTTGATCACCAAGAAGGTCCGCCGCATTCAGCTGGCAGGAGAGGTGACGTTGAAGACTTATGGGAAGCACTCGGTGCTGGTGGTGACGAGCGCGAACCCGACACTGACCCACCCTTCTGGGCTCAACGAGATCGAGAAGAAGACCGCTCAGACCTACAGCTTCGATTACCCGCGAGCCTCATTGATGAGCGTCTGTCGGCTCAACGCGGGATACAAACGTGACGCGATGCTCGCCCACCTGTGGCGGTACATGGGCAGCCGCTTCGAGTGCGAGTGGAACTGAACATGGAGACACACATGACGAGCCGATGCCTTTTCGCCGTTGCGGCCCTGGCGTTGGCCGCCTGCTCGGGGCCGCGTGCTTTCACGCGGGGCACGTACGAAGACCCCAACGTGATCGAGATGCTGTCGGACAAGTTCAATGAGAACGACCTTCAGTTGATCGCCAAGAAGATGGCCGAGTCGATGGCTGGGTCAGCCGAAAACTTCACCAGGCCACCGGCCCGCCCACTCGTCGTAATCAAGACATTCAAGAATTCGACCAGCGAGCACATCGACATGAAGTCGTTGGCCGACAAGATTTTCGTCGCCTTGTCAAAGACCGGGAAGTTCACCTTTCAGGACGTAGGTGCACGCAAGGACGTAGCTGAAGAATACGAGTACCAGGGTTCAGGCTACGTCGACCCGAACCAGGCCCGGGGTCCTGGCCAGCAAGCCGGCGCGGACTATGTGCTCACCGGAGAGGTCAGCTCGATCATTCAGGAAGTCGGAGCCGACAAGCTCATCTATTACAAGATGACTTCGAAGCTGACCAACCTGCGCTCGGGCGTGATCGAATGGACAGACGAGAAAGAGCTGCGCAAGAAGTTCGAAAAGCAGGGCGTGAGTTGGTGATTTTTTGCGCCTGCTCATTTACGGCTGCTTCTTAACCCTCGTCGGGTGCGCCCACTACGTCGAGCGCACCCGCGACGTGCGCGAGGCGTACCGCGCGTACGACGAGCCCCGGGCTCTGGCGTTGCTCGAGGCGCGCTTCGGCAAGGGCGACCCGGGCATCGACAAGCTGCTGGTGCTGCTCGACTACGGGACCGTGCTGCATGCGGCGGGTCGATGGGCCGAATCGAGAGACATGCTCGCAAAGGCCGACGAGCTTTCGCAGCAGCTCGATTTCACCTCGGTCAGCGAAGAAGCGGGGTCGCTGCTGGCGAATGAAACGATGCGCACCTATCGGGGCGAAGACTTCGAGAAGCTGATGATCACCGTCCTGCAAGCGCTCAACTACGCCCAGTTGGGTGACGACGAGGGCGCGCTGGTCGAGATCCGTCGCTGCAATGAACGGCTCGAGAAGATGATCGCCCAGCAAAAGCCGTACGAGCAGTTGGCCATCGCGCGGTACCTCGGAGGAATGCTTTATGAAGATCAGCATCAATGGGACGCGGCGGCGATCGACTACCTCGAAGCCGCGCGCCTTCAGCCCAACTTGGGGAACCTCTCTGAGCCTGTGCTGCGATTGGCGAAGCTGACCGAGCGCGTCGACGCGTATGCAAAAGAGGCCTCGAACCATCTGGGACTGGTGCACGGCCCGCTGGGGGCGGACGAGGGACAAATTGCGGTGGTGATCGAAGCGGGCCAGGCACCTGCGAAAGAAGAAGGCCAGAGCCCAATCGGGAAGGCGACCTTCGTGGTGGTGCCGGTCTACACCGCGCACACCCCACCGGTTCCAACCGCCTCGGTCCTCTTCAGCACCGGAAGTGTCGAAGCGACACAGGTCACTTCGTTGGACGCGGTGGCGAGACTGCATCTGCAAGATCGAATCGGGCGGATGATCGCTCGGTCGCTGGCCAGCGCCGGGATCAAAGCGGGGCTGGCCGCAGCAGTGGGCGTGGCCAGCAAGAGCGAGGAGCTCGGGGTTCTGACCTTCGGAATTCTCGCGCTGACCCAGCAAGCAGACACCCGTTCCTGGCTGTCGCTGCCCGCTGAGTTTCAAATTGCGCGGGCGCGGGTGAAGGCGGGAAGTCAGACGGTGAGCGTCACCTGGGGGACCAAGACCACCGAGCACCGGGTGGACGTGGCGCCCGGGAGGCTCAAGATGGTCGTCGTCCGGCGCTATTGAGTCAGAGGGCTGCCGACACTTCTGACTGAGGGTGGGCACAGCTGGCGACGGCCTCGAGCAGCGAGCTGAGGTTCACCGGCTTTTGCAGCATCAGCGCGGCGCCAGAGTTTTCTGGGTTCTCTCCGTTGCCCAACAGGATGAATGGGATGCAGGCCTGCTCGTGTGAGAGCTGCTCGCAGATGCGCGCCCCGCCGTACCCAGACAAATCGGAGTCCGAGACGATGACATCGGGGTTGGGTGCCCGGCCGTGGGAAAGACGCGCCAACTCGAGGTAGTCGCAAAGTCCAAGACCGTCGCGAACCGCAATCACCTGGTAGCCGTTGCTGCGCAGAGCGCGGGCGAGCTGTTCACGCATCACAAGATCTTCTTCTGCGAGCAACACGAGCTGGGTCATGGGTCTTTCTCCGGGGAATGAGAAAGGCGTCTGCATTCAACATGCCGTGGGCACTTGCCCCGGGGCAATGGTTGAGGATTGTCGCGTCTGGGGTGAGGCACATCGCCTCATGGGGACAAAACGCAGGCGAGGTCATGTGCCTCGATGTCGCCTGATACCCTCATGAGGCGCCGCGGCAAACAGGGCCCGACGTTGCCGTAAATTGAGAAGATCTCTGCGCAGTTCGATCGCGTGAAGGGGCGCAGCTGTCGCGTTTATTTGGTCGCGCTCTTGAGCAGCTTCATGAAATCGGCCCGAGCGGCCTCGACGGTCTTGGCTGGGCCGGTGAGCTTGAAGAACACGTTTCCTTTCGGGCCCTCAACGATCGCGCCCAGGAGCTTGAAGCCCGCCTTGGGGGTCTTGGGTCCCATCGGGCCACCCATTGAGCTGGCAAAGGTCCCATCGACTTCGATGGTGGTCACCTCGAAGCCGGCGAGCTTCTCTTTTTTCCGCAGGGGCGCCTTGGCTCCTTCGAATTGGCCGACCCATCGGTCGATGTTGGCATCGACGCTTCCGCCCTGGCCTTCGCCGAAATAGAAGACGCCGCACTCGCCCGAATCCGAGTCGCCTTTGGCAGGCGCGACGAGGTACGTGGCGGCGCGCATCGGACGGGGGGCGTCGGACTTCCACGTGGCGGGGGCAGTCCAACTGATGCCTCCGGCGGAATCGGCGAAGGCAGGCAGGGCGAGCAAGCTGATGAGCAGGGCGGTTTTCATGGGCGGACCCTAACGCGCCAGCTTCAGAATGTGCGCGAAGTGCGCTTCCTCGACGGGCTGGACTGACAGCCGCGACCCTTTTTGCAACAACGGCATTTGGGCCAGGGCCTTCTGAGACTTCAGCTGGTCGAGCGGCAAGACCGCTTTGAACTGCTCGACGAACGCCACTTTGATCATCTGCCATCGCGGGTTTTCGCGGGGGCTGGTCGGGTCGTAGTACTCGCTTTTCTTGTCGAACTGGGTCGGGTCGGTCAGTCCCACTTGCTCAATGCGGACCAGCCCCGCTATCCCCGAGGGCTTTGAATTCGAATGGTAGAAAAAGGCCAGGTCTCCGGGCCGCATCAGGTCGCGCATCGAATTGCGGGCTTCGTAATTCCGCACGCCTTCCCAACTCGTCGTGCGATCCCGAGCGAGATCTTCAATCGAATAAACGTCCGCTTCACTCTTGATGAGCCAGAACCGCTTCATGCCGGGGAAGCCTTGCGCTTCTTCGGGTGGGTGCGGGCGTGACGACCGAGCGGCTTTCCCTCGGGGCGAATCGGCAGCGACTGACGCGGCCCCGGGTCCGACTGGCGTGCCTTTTCGGCGGCGATCGCTTCCTTGAAGACCCGGGTGTCGCGAGGCACCTCGGCTCGGGGTACGGGAGAACGGGTGAGCTTTTCGATCGCTTCGAGCATGGGCGTCTCTTCAGGCGCCGCAAAAGACGAAGCGCGGCCACTGGCCGAGGCGCGCGCGGTGCGCCCCACCCGGTGCACGTAGTCCTCGGGAACCTGGGGCAGGTCGTAATTCACGACGTGTCCGATGTTGGCGACATCGATGCCACGGGCGGCGATGTCGGTGGCGATCAACACCCGGAACCGTCCGGCCCGAAACCCCTCGAGGGCGAACTTGCGCTGGGCCTGGGTCCGGTCGGCGTGAATCCGTTCGACCCGATGGTCGGCGCGCAACAGGGCCTTGGTGAGCTTGTCGGCTTTTCGTCGGGTGCGGGTGAAGACCAGGGTGCTCTCTTCGCCTTCTGACAACAGCGTGAGCAACAGGGCCGTTTTCTCGTGCTGCTCGATTTCGAACAGCACCTGGGCCGCGCGCGCGGCAGTGGTCCCGCTGGGCGCAAGCTCGACCCGCGCCGGCTGGTGGAGCGCGAGCGTGGCGAAGGCCTCGACCTCGGCGCCGATTGTCGCGGAGAACAGCAGCGTCTGTCGCTTCTTCGGAAGCTTGGCGAGGATTCTCGTCAGCTGGGGCTTGAAGCCCATGTCCAGCATCCGATCTGCTTCGTCCAGCACGAGCACTTCGACAGCCGCGAGCGAGAGCGTGCCTTGCTGAAGGTGGTCGACCAGGCGGCCGGGGGTGGCGACGAGGAAGTTTGCTTTGCGCAACTCTTGCACCTGCACCGCATTGTCCTCGCCGCCGACCAGAGTCGCGACCGACAGCCCTCGGGCTCCGGCGAAGCGCTGGGCGTGGCGTGTGATCTGCACTGCCAGCTCTCGAGTCGGCGCGAGAACGAGCGCAACAATGCCTGTTTTGCCGTGCAGACGATCGACGATCGGCAGCACGAAAGCAGCGGTCTTCCC
Source organism: Archangiaceae bacterium (assembly GCA_043750125.1). Taxonomy (GTDB): domain Bacteria; phylum Myxococcota; class Myxococcia; order Myxococcales; family Myxococcaceae; genus JAGSPQ01. The sequence continues at coordinate 29,256 of JAYVCD010000314.1, forward strand.
CGTGCCCGTCGCGGCGCAGGCAATCAGGTCCCTGCCTGCCAACGCGTGGGGAATGGCCTGCTGTTGGACGGGGGTCGGATGCGTGTAGCCGGCCCGCTCGAGCGCGTGAAGACTCGCCGGGGACAAGCCGAGCGCGTCGAATTCCAATGAAGGTTGAGCCATCACCCCCCCTTACCCCCAAAGGGGCCAGCTTGGCGGGCCCACAGACCCGGCGTTAAATTAGAGACATGAAACGCATCTTCCGCCCGCAGCCGCTTCTGGGCGCCGCGATGGCAGTCGCCGCGGTCTTCTGGATCTCGATCCTTGCGTTTCTGGTCGTCAACCCCACCGTGCCGTTGAAGACCTTCGCGTCGACCGCCTTCTTCGTGATCCTCTTTGTGGCCAGCGTCTTTTATTACGTGCGGACTGCGATCCTGGTCGATGGGGAAGGCATCACCTATCGGGGCATGGTGCGGGAAGTCCGGTTGAGCTTCGACCAGATTCAGCGGCTCGCGGTTTTGCCGGGGTTGATCACGCTGTATACGGTTCACGCGGGCCGCCAGACCTTCTCGTTCAGCAGCTTTTTCCAGCGCCATAAGGAACTGGTCGAGCTTTTGCGGGACCGGGCCGCCCTGCGCTGAAATTCCTGCAGCGCTCAAGCGTCTGGAGTAGGTCCCACGTTGCTTGACCGAATCATGCGGGGCCCCCTATAGGTCCCGCGCACTTTTCTTTAAGCCAGACGTCTGGAGTTCAAACCATGAGCAGGCCTTTCCTCTTCGTCCTCACCGCCGCCGTTACCCTTTCGGCGGTCGCACACGCAGACATCAAGCTGGGCTACGTCGACCTTCAGCGCGCACTGCAGGAAGTGGCCGAAGGTAAGGACGCCCGTGCCCGCTTGAAGACGGACCTCGATAAGAAGAAGGCGGAGTTCGAGAGCGAGCAGGCCAAGCTGCGCGACGACAAGGCCGTGCTCGACAAGCAGGGCAGCATGATGAGCGAAGAGGTGCGCAACCAGAAGTTCACCGAGTTGCAGAAGCGTTTGTTCGAGTTGACCCAGCGCGCCGAGAAACTTCAGGCCGAGATGGCTCAGTCCGAGCAGCGAGAGCTGAAGAAGATCTTCGAGAAGATGGACCCGATCATCGCCTCGATCGCGGTGCGCGAAGGGCTGACGATGGTGTTCGAGAAGACCGATTCGGGCCTGGTCTACGCGCCGGCCAGCCTCGATGTGACCAACGAGCTCGTCCGCACCTACAACGACAAGTACAAGCTCGTTCCCGGTGCCGCGCAGAAGAAGGAAGTGACGGTCGCTCCCAAGAAAGACCCCGTCGCTCCGGCGCCCGTCGCTGCACCTGCGCCGAAGAAGTGAAGCGGCTGGGCGAGCTCGCCGCGCTGGTTGGCGGGCAAGTCGAAGGGAACGCTGCGCTGGAAATCGACGGCGTGGCCGGGTTGGAGGAAGCCCAGCCCGGGCAGCTCTCGTTCTACGGCAACACCCGGTACAAGAAGGCGCTGGCCCGGACCCGGGCCTCGGCGGTGCTGGTCGGGGCAGAGGCTCCGTCGGTTGCCGCGGGCCTGAGCGTCGTGCGGGTCGAAAATCCGCACCTGGCCTTCGCTCAGATTTCTGCAATCTTCCACCCGCGGCGGGTCTTTGCTGGGGGACTTTCGGAACGGGCATTCATCCACCCCGAGGCCGAGGTTCACCCCGAGGCGAGGGTGATGCCGTTTGCCGTCGTCGAGCAAGGCGCACGCATCGGGGCCCGAGCGGTGCTGCACTCGGGCGTGTTCATCGGGCAGAATGCCGAGGTCGGCGACGATTCGGTGCTGCACCCGAACGTCACCGTCTACGACCACTGCATTGTCGGCCGCCGGTGCATTCTTCACGCAGGGGCGGTGGTGGGGTCGGACGGCTTTGGGTTCGCGTTCAATTCGAGGGTGCCAGAGCACGTCAAGATTCCGCAGGCAGGGATCGCTCGGCTCGAAGACGACGTAGAGCTGGGGGCGTGCAGCTGCATCGACCGGGCGACGTTGGGCCAGACGTTGATTGGACATGGGTCGAAGATCGACAACCTCGTCCAGGTCGCACACAACGTCACCGTCGGGCCGTTGAGTCTGGTGTGCGCCCAGGCGGGCATTTCCGGCTCGACCACCCTCGGAAAGGGCGTGGTCCTCGGGGGCCAGGCGGGGATTGCAGGCCACTTGAAGATTGGCGACCTGGCTCAGATTGGTGCCCAGGCGGGCGTTCCCCGGGACGTAGAGGCAGGAGCCCATTTGATGGGAACTCCAACGATGGCCGTCCTGGGCTGGTATCGGTCTTCGAATGCATTTGAAAAATTACCCGAGATGGCCCGAGAGCTCCGAGCGCTGCGCAAGCGAATCGAGCAGCTCGAGGCAGAGAAAACAAAATGAATGAAGTGCTCAAGCCCGTGATGGACATCATGGAAATTCAGAAGCTGCTGCCGCACCGATACCCCTTCTTGTTGGTCGACCGGGTGACCGAGTGCGTGCCCGAGCACCGGTTGGTCGCGTACAAGAATGTCTCGGTCAACGAGCCCTTCTTTCAGGGTCACTTTCCCGGCCACCCGGTGATGCCTGGGGTGTTGATTCTCGAGTGCATGGCCCAGGCGTGCGCGTTGCTCGGCTACACCAGCGGCGGGATCAGCCCCACCACCCACGTCACGTACCTGATGAGCATCGATGGCGCGAAGTTTCGCCGGCCGGTCGTGCCGGGCGACAAGCTCGAGCTGACGATCGAGGTCGTTCGCCACAAGGGGATGGTGTGGAAGACCCGCGGCACTGCCACCGTCGAAGGGAAGCTGGCGGCCCAGGCTGAGTTTCTGGCCACCGTCGTCGAGCTCGGGAAGGTTTGACCGTGGCGATCCACCCGACCGCAATTGTCGATGGCCAGGCGCAGCTTCACCCCTCGGTGGAAGTCGGCCCGTACGTGGTGATCGGCCCGAAGGTGAAGATCGATGAAGGGACCTCGGTGGGTCCGCACGCGGTGATCGTCGGCGATACGACGATCGGCAAACGGAACAAAATTTTCCAGTTTGCGTCGGTGGGGGCCGAGCCGCAGGACCTCAAGTACGCCGGCGAAGAAACCCAGCTTCAGATTGGCGATGAGAACCTGATTCGCGAGTTCGCCACCTTGCACAAAGGCACTGCGGGCGGAGGGGGCGTCACTCGAATCGGAAACAAGAACCTGTTCATGGCGTACAGCCACGTCGCGCACGACTGCCGGGTCGGCAACGGCTGCGTGCTGGCCAACAGTGTCGCGTTGGCAGGCCACGTCGAAGTGGGTGATTTCGTGGTGCTGGGGGGGCTGTCGGGAATCCACCAGTTCACCCGCATCGGCAAGCACGCCTTCATCGCCGCCGGAGCGGTGGTGGTGATGGACGTGCCGCCCTACTGCACAGCGCAGGGCGACCGCGCCGAGTTGGCCGGGTTGAACTCGGTAGGTCTGACCCGACACGGGTATTCCGAAGACCAGATTCAGCGGATCAAAGAGTCGTACCAGCTGTTGTTTCGAAGCAAGCTTGGGCTGAACGAAGCCTTGTCGCGGATCACGGCCGAGTACGGGGCGCACCCTGAGATTGCGTTCTTTCTCGACTTCGTCAGCAGCAGCAAACGCGGGCTGACCCGGTGACCTCGGGCGAGCCTCTGGGGTTGATTGCCGGCAGCGGGCGATTGCCGATGTTGTTCGCCGGCGCGGCGCGGGCGGCCGGGCATTCAGTGCACGCGGTCGCGCACTTAGGAGAGACGGACGCGGGGCTGTCGACCCAGGTCGATTCGCTGGCGTGGATTCGGGTGGGACAAATCGACGCGATCGTCAGCGAGTTCCACAGCCGCAAGGTGGTCCGCGCGGTGATGGCGGGAGGCATCGGCCGAGCGCGTTCGCTGACGAAGGCACGGCCAGACCGCGGAATGATGCGCATCGCCGCTTCACTTCGCTCACTGCGCGACGATGAATTCCTACGGGCGATCGCCGCTTACTTCGAGAAGCACGGCATTTCGATCGTCGCCGCCACCGACTACGTCCAGCAGGTGATCGCAATTGAAGGGCACCTGGCCGGGCCCCCCCTGACCCTCGCGCAAGAGGCCGACGTGGCCCTGGGGCGGGAAGTAGCCGGAGCGCTGGGCCGCGCCGACGTGGGGCAGACGGTGGTGGTGAAGGACAAAGTGGTGCTCGCCGTGGAAGCGGTGGAAGGCACCGATGAAGCGATTCGTCGCGCCGGGCGGCTGGGCGGGCCGGGGGCGGTGGTGGTCAAGCGCGCCAAGCCCGGTCAAGACCTGCGCTTTGACCTGCCTGCGGCCGGCCCGGTGACGCTCGAGGTGATGCGAGAGTCAGGGGCGAAAGTGCTCGCCGTCGAAGCGGGGAAGACGGTTCTGGTCGACGGCGCCCTGCTGTTCAAGTGGGCGTCGAAGTTGGGCATCTGCGTCGTGGGCATCCGGGTGGAGTAAGAAGCCTTTCGTCCCATGGCCGCCTCTGCTCCGTTCTTGAATCGTGAACTGAATGGGCAGCTGCTGCTCGAAGAATTGGCAGATCTTCGAGCGGCGCAGGTGCAGCAAAAACACCTCAATGACTGCGTGGCGAATCTGCGCACGCTCGGGGGGAGGCGGGTTTCTGAGGCCGCGCAGCAGCTCAAGGCGCTGGCCTCGGGTCGCTTTGCCGGGCAGCCGGCGCTGGCTTCGTTGCTGGTGCGGTGGTCGGCGAGGCTGAAGACCGAGTTCGATGTTTCGCTGCTGGTCGGGCACCTCGAACGCCTGGCGCTGACTGCGGCGGTGGTGGCCGCCCTGCGTCGGGGCTCAGATCGGCTGCCCAAAGGCTCGCGATGAGCGGCTGGGATGCATTGAGTGAGGACGCACTCGAGAAGCTCAGTACATGGCCTGCGAAGTCCCGCGCCTTGTTCAATGAGCTGGTGGAGGACGCTCCCAGCGAGATGCAGCGTGAGCTGTTGCAGCGCGCGGTTGCCGCAGGACATTCTCCTGCTGAAATTCACGCCTTCGCAGATGAGCTTCGGGTGCTCGAAGACGATGAAGCGTTCGAGGCATGCACGCTCGATGCGCACGCTCCTGAAGGCTTCAGCGTGGTGCAGCGGCTGCGCGCCGAGGCAGATCCGCTCTATGCCTACGAGCTGAAGGGCCACTGTCTTTCGCCCGCTGACGAAAGACAAGAGCCCTTGCCTGCCGTCGCGCGGGCGTCGGGGCTGCGTTCGACCTTCGACACCGGGCCGGAACCGTCGGCGGCCAAGGGCCGGGCGCTGGGGCCCGAGCGCGTCAACTTCAATGAGCTGGGACAGAGCGTCGATGCGACCCCCCGGGCCCGACCTGTCGCAGGCCCGGCCCCGAAGGCCAGTGCGGTTCTGGTGGGCCACAAGCTGATGGAAGATCTGCTCAACGAGTCGGCCCGCGGGCTCGGGGTGACCTATCGAGAGCAGGACGTGGATGACGCGCTGCTGAGCCTCGAGGCGGCACTGAGCTCGGCGGCCACGGCGGTGGGGCGGGGAATTCCTGTTCCAATTGCCCTGGGCCCGGCGCTCGTGCAGCATCGGCGGCTGGCCGTGATGCTTCAGACCTCTACTTCCAACGGGAAGCGCGCCTGGCAAATCTACGACCCGTTTTCGGGCGAGCTGTATTGGGTCAGCGAAGGAGACCTGCTCGCGCGCACCGAGCTGCCCTTTTCGATCAAGACCAACCGGCGGATTACGCGCATCGCCCTACCGGCCGTCAGCGCCAGCGCCCTATGAGGAAGAAAATGGTCCGCGTCAGTCTTCTTGCGGTGCTCTGTGCGTCGACCGGATCCTGGGCCGATGCGGTCGACCTCTCGGTCACGTCGGTCGCGGTGCTGGGCAAAGGTCAGCCCTCGGTGAACGTCCACATTCAAGAACCGATTGCCGGCTTCAAGTTGAACCTCAAGCGCAGCGACGGAAAGGACATCGAGGTCAAAGGGGGCGGCAAAGTCGGCCAGACCCGGGTGCTCTACCTCAACCCGCCAGAAGGAAAGTTCAGCTACGTCGGGGCGCTGAGTGTGAATTTTTCCAATGGCACAACCGCGCAGATGCCGCTGCAGTTCGAGGCTGAAATGTGGGGCCCGCTGCAGATGAAATGCGAGAAGGCCGACGTCGACTTCGTACATCGGAAGGTGAAGTTCACGTTGTCCCGACCGGCCGCCAAGGCGGTGGTTTCCGTGCTGATGGATACGGGGAAATACGCGTTCAAAGGAGAGGTCCCGTTCAACGCCGAGCCCGCCAACACTTCGCTGGAAATCACCTGGCCACAGTCGCCGGGGAAGGTGATGAAGGTTTCGATTCAGGCCTACGACACCACGTCGTTTTTCACCGGGGTCGAATTTTCCCCCTGGCAAATTGACATTGCCCACCAGGAAGTCAGCTTCGCCTCAGGCAAATGGGAGGTGAGCAGCGAAGAGGCCCAGAAGCTCGAACAGAGCTACGTGAGCATCACCGACGTGGTGAACAAGTATGGCCAATACGCAGAGGTGAAGCTCTACGTCGTGGGGCACACCGACACGGTCGGGAAAAACCAGGCGAATCGGACTTTGAGTCTCAATCGCGCCCGCGCGATCGCCGGCTACCTGCGCAATCGGGGGCTGAAGATTCCCATTTTCTACGAAGGGTATGGCGAAGAGGCGCTACGGGTGGCCACGGCAGACGAGGAAGACGAGCCGCAGAATCGTCGCGCCGACTATGTGATGTCGATCAACGCTCCGACGCTCACCCAGGCGCCGTTCGAGCCGAAGTGGCAGCGGCTGTAAGCACCAACAGGTTTGACAGCGCGTCTTGGGCCTGGCCGCTGTGAACGGGTGATTGTGAACTGTTGTTTACAGACGGAGAGCATCTGACCGGCCAAAGGTTCAGAAACGCATTGGCTGCGCGTGAGCCCGAATGTTGCTGGGGAAGAGGTCCATGCGTTCTGTGACCACTCCGTTATTCCCGGCACAGATTGAAGGTGCGGTGACTTTGCAGGCGCTGATCGACGCGCGCGAAGGGAACCGGCTGCCGCTCGAGCTTGCGATGTATCTGTCGGGCGAGCTGAGCCGGCAGGTGACTCAACTTCAAGCGCTGGGCAGAGCAGGCTCGCTGGATCCCAACCGGGTGTGGTGTACGAGCAAGGGCGCCGTGGTGGTGCACGAGTCGGCCCCGGGAGAAGCCCACGGGCTCGGGCCGTTGATCTACCGTCTGCTCTCAGGGTCGGGCGAGGTGAGTGCCTGGCCGCCGAGCTATTTCAACCCTTCGGTGGCCGAGGCGGTCGATGTCGCGGTGATGTCGGCGGTGAACACCGCAAACCCGCAAGACACCCAAGCGATGCTCGAGGTGCTCAATGCCGCGGCGATCGGGCTGGATCAAGAAGCGTCGATCACGGGAATGGCGCGCCTGGTTTTTGCCGTGTCGGATGATTCGAAGTCGGTTCCGGCCCCACTGCCCGCGCTTGTGGTGGCCCGCTCTTCTGCCGAGCAGGAAGTCGACCGGGCTGTGAGCTGGCCCCAACGGGCGCGAGCCTGGGGGACCCCCCGTCGATTCGCGTTCGTCGGCGGGGCGGGGTTGGTGCTGATCGCCGCAATGATTGCGCTGGCTGTCGGGGGCCGAACCCGGGTTGAAGTCACCCGGGTGGAACAGCCGGTGAAAGAGCAGGCAGTGGCGATTGCGGCCGAGAGTCCCAGCGAAGTCAGCCAGCCCAAGAAGCAGCTCAAGATGGCGATCGCAAAAGCCCCGGCGAGCAAGAAGGGCCGGGGGAAGGCGAAGTAGCTACTGCTGCAGCGGGTGAAATTTTACCGATGCCGTCTGGCCCGGCTTGATCGTCACCGATTCGTTCTTGACCTGCTTGGGGTGCTCGAACCGCAGGGTGTAGAGGCCCGGTGAAAGCGAGATTTTCTTTGCGCCTTCGATGTCCGCGAACTTCCGGTTGTTGATGTAGAGGGTGCCGAAGGGAATCGCCTCGACCTGCAAGTAGCCTTTGGGCCGGGAAGGCTCGACCGCAAGTCTGGGATCGGCAGCGGGTGGCCCTTCAGCTTTCGAAGGTTCCGCGGGCGATTCGGGCACCCCAGTGGGAACGGGTTCGGGTGCGGATTTCAGGTCGACCGGAGGCGAAGGGGGTGGCGGGTCGACGACTGCTGCTGCGATGGGGAGCTCAACGACCGTCGGCGCAACAGGCGCGGTGAGTTTTGCCTGTCGAACGGCAAAGCCGAGGCCGGCGGCCAGGCCCACCACGAGGCAGGCCGCCACTGCCCAGGGTACCCAGGATCGCCGGGGAAGCTCGGGGTACGGGTCCGAGAGCGAATCTTCCAGGTCACCCGAATGTGCCGGCGCGATGCGCAAGGACTGGGGATCCGTCTCGACGTTCACCTCGGGTGACGCAGCGACAACCTGCGGCAGCCTTCTCGACGAGCGCAGGCCGGGCATCTGGGCCGTCTGTTCCCGGGGAGCGCCGCTGGCGAATTCGTGCATCTGATCGGTGGGCCGCTTCGACGTCAGATCGTCGTCGTCCATCAGCGGGGACAACTTTCGCGACGAGCGAAGGCCGGGCATCTGGGCGGTCTTGGGTTTATCGGACTCGGGGCTGGCCCTGGGCACCGGAGTGGCGGTCTGCACCGTGGGCGGCTCGTGGTGGCGATCGACCTGGCGGGTGGTTCCCAGCGCGTAGCCGTCGACAATCGGCGTCTGCGAAACGTCCAGCGAATTCGAGTGCTCGACGCTCATCGCGCGGTCGGCTTCTTCCAGCTCGTCGCGGAACATCTGCCGCAAGAAGAGCCCCACGTTCGAATCGTCGGTGCTCGCCGAATTTTTGAGCACGAAGTGCGCGAGCGCGCGATCGAGCTCGTGGGCCGATTGAAACCGTTGGTCCAGCGGCCGCTCGAGGGCCTTGAGCACCACATCGGACAGCTCGGCAGGAACATCTGGGTTCAATCGCGCCGGCGAGGCGATCAGGCTTTCCTGCACGGCGCGCAGCACTGCCACGTCGCTGTCGCCCTCGAACAGCCTGCCGCCGGTCAGCATTTCCCAGAGCGTGATTCCGAGCGCAAAGACGTCGGTGCGCGCGTCGACCCGGTCGCCGCGGGCCTGCTCGGGCGCCATGTACGCGAACTTGCCTTTGAGCATGCCGGGCGCGGTGTAGCTGGTGCCGGCCTTCGCGATTCCGAAGTCGGTCAGCTTCACGCCCCCATCAAAGCTGAGCAGGACGTTGTGGGGCGTCACGTCGCGGTGCACCAGGGTGAGCGGCTTTCCTTTGTCTGACAGCGTGTGCGCGTAGTGAAGGCCGCGGGCGACTTGCGCTCCAATCGCGGCGACGAGAAGGGGTGGAAAGGGTACGGCCAGCTCGCGGCAGCGCCGGCGCAGTTCCCACAGCGATGCGCCGTAGACGTATTCCATCGCGATGAACCAGGCGTCGTCGTGCTTGTCGAAGTCGAAGATCTGCACGACGTTGGCGTGGTTCAGCCGCGAGGCCAGCCGCGCTTCGGCCTTGAACATGTCGATGAAGCCCTGGTCGTTCGAGAGGAAGGCCCTGATCCTCTTGATCACGACTTCTTTCTCGAAGCCTTCCGGGCCGACTGCGGTGCACAGGTACAGCTCGGCCATCCCGCCTTCGGCGAGCTTGCGTTTGACCAGGTAACGACCGATCGAAGAGCCGGGGAGTACCATCGACACAGCGGGCGAAGACTACCCTTCCGGGGCCGAGGTCGGATCTATTTGGCGTTTTGGTCTCAAGGGCAGTCGCTTCGAAGCTACAAAGCCGGCTGTATGAAATTGAACGGCACTACGGGTGCGGCCTTTGCTTGCCTGCTCTTCTCGTCTCTGGGGCTGGCGGCCCCGAGGACCGTGACGATCGCGGCGGGTGACTGTCGGAATCCTGATTTGATCGCGGCGACCCAGACCTTGTCGGCGGTGGTCTCGAGCAAGGCCGGGTCTGACGTGTTGACCAGCGAGGCGGTGCTCGAACGGTTTCGTCCCGTTCCCACACTGAGCACCGAAGAGCTCAGCCGGCAGCTCGAGGCGGCGCAGACCCAGTTCTATTCGGGCGCGTACGACAAGGCGCTCGAAGCGCTGCGTCAGGCGACCGCGGCGATCGACCGCCTGTCCCCGCGCGCGGAGCCGTGGAGGTTGATGAGCCGGGCGCTGATGCTGCAGGCGCTGGTCTACAAGACGACCGGTCGCAAGAGCGAGGCGCTAGAGGCCCACAAGCGGGTGCTGCGGATCGAGCCGGGCTTCAAGCTGGACGTGGATTACTCGACTCCGGCCACGATTCAGGCGTTCGACGTGCTTCGCAAAGAGCTGCAGCGGGTGAAGAAGGTGAAGCTCACCATCACCTCGAGCCCCAATGCGGCGCAGGTGTTCCTCGATGGGGCGCTGGTGGGAAAGACTCCGTTCGCAGGCGAGTACCCCCTGGGTGACTATCGGTTGTCGTTGGCAGTCTTCGAGAAAGTCAGCTTCACCCGTGAGCTCAAGTTGTCTCGCGACGAGGCTTTGCAAATCGACCTTGGCTTCGAGGGGGCGCTCAGTCCGCGGCCTCCGCTGTGTGTGAACGTCGAACCCGCGCAGATGGTCGACAGCGCGCTGAAGCTCGCCGCCCTCGCCGGAGCCGACAACGTGATCGTGCTGGGGCTCGAGGCCCGCAACAACGAGCCGGGGTGGGTGACCGCGCAACTGCTCGAGGTGAACAAGGGCACCAAGGTGCGCGATGGAGGAATCCGGTTCATGGGCTCCCGGCGCGGACAGGCCCTGACTGCTCTGGCGGGCTTTGTGCTCACTGGAAATCCGAGCGCGGCTGAAATCGCGGCGCTGGGCGCGACTGCGGAAACGGCTTCCGCGCCAACTGCAGTTGCGACCCTGCCGGGGGAACCGGCTTCGGAGGTCGTCGCGGCGCCTGCGATGGTCGAGGAAAATGTGAAGCGCGGTCTGGGTCCCCGGATTGGGAGTTACGTGTTGATTGGAGCCGGGGCGATCGCCGGGATCTGTGCGGTGGGTGTTTATGTTCCGGGGGCTGCGGACCGCCTCGCGCTCTCGACGTTGATCGATCAGCAGGGGACGGTGAGGCCGGGGGTGAACGCCGAAGAAGCCAAGGGGGTGCAGGCCCGGGTCGACACCAACTTTTCCAACACCCTGATTCTGGGGGCGGCGGGAGGAGCGGCCCTCGTGGCAGGGGTCATCGTCTTCTTCGTGCTGCCGCCCAACAAAGGCAGGCCTCAGCTGAGCGTGGCGCCGACCCGCGAAGGGTTCTGGGCCGGAGCGACGTTCAGGTTTTGACGACTGCAGCGACCGGCGACGCTTTGGGCCCGATGCCGTGGACCTCGAGCTCCCGGTCGAGCTTGCGCCCGATCATCAACGCCCACATCCGCCAGTCCGCGATCAAGCTCCACAGCGGGTAGGTGAAGGTGGCGGAGCGGTTCTTCTCGACGAAGGAATGGCTGGCCCAGGCCCAGGAATAGCCCGAGACGAGGGCTCCGATCAGCGGCTGCCAGTGCATCGAGACGACCGCGGCCGCGATCAGCATTGCGGCCAGGGTGGTGCCGACGAAGTGGAGCTGTCGGGTCAGCGGGAAGCGGTGCTCGCCCAGGTAATACGGCCAGAACGCGCTGAAGCTCGTGATGGACGGACGGGGCTCACTTCTCGAAGATGGCCTTCACGAAGCCGAACAAGCTGCTCTTTCGCGGTTTGAGGTCGTCGATCTTCACTTCTTTGGAGGCGCCGGGAGGAGAAGGCTCGATGTCCAGGGTGGGCTTTTGTCGGCGTTCGGGGTTGAGCGACATCAAACTGAACTCGTCCTCACCCTCGTACGAAATCTGAGCGCGGGGGCGATCCCCGGTTTTGGAAGCGGTGCTGCCGGACGGTTTTGAGGGGGGAAGAGACATGGTCGCCAGATTAGGTGAAGCCTGGCTCGCCAATCAATTGACCCACCTTTGTCCTCGTGGGAGCTTTCAGCACGTCAATGTCGCGGCACCTTCTTGCAGCATTCATGGGGGTTGGTCTCGCGGCTTGCGGCCCGGTGCAGTCGACCGCGCATCTGCTCGACGCCGACGTCCAGCTCGAGGCGGCCCGCACGGCCCAGGCAGACAAGCTGGCCCCCTATGAGTGGACGGCAGCCAACCTCTACCTGCACAAGGCGCGGGAAGAAGTGGGCTACGCGGACTTCGAACAGGCGGTCACCTATGCGCAGAAGGCTTCGAAGTTCGCCAACGCCGCGCGTGATGTCGCGATGAAAGCAGTCAAGAAGGACGACCCGGGACCTTGAAGCGACTTGCCTGCATCGGGGTGGGCGTGCTGGTGCTGTGGGGCACCGGCTGTGTCAGCGGTGCCCAGGTGCGCGCCAGCGCCGACGTGATCAAAGTCGACCTCGAGCGGGCGCGGCGCAGCGGAGCGATGCGCTGTGCTCCCCGCGAATTGGCCACGGCCGAGGCGAGCCTCGAGTTCGCGCTCGGGGAGCTCGATGAAGGGACCTCTTTTCGCGCCGCTGAGCACCTGAAGGAAGCCGAAGCGGCTGCGAAAAAAGCGCTGTTGCTGTCGAAGGATTGCGGTCCGAAGCAGGTGCTGGTCAAAGAGCAGCCGCAGCTGATCGTCAGAATCGAAGAGACCGACAAAGACGGGGACGGGGTTCTCGACAAGGACGACAAGTGCCCCGCCAACCCGGGCCCGGTCGAGAATCAGGGCTGCCCGGTGCCGGTGGTGGGCGATCGCGACGGGGACGGAATTCCCGACGACAAGGACAAATGTCCCGATCAGCCCGAAGACAAGGACGGCTTCGAAGACGAGGATGGCTGTCCGGACGTGGACAACGACAACGACGGCCTGCTCGACGGGGCCGACAAGTGCCCCAACATTCCCGGCCCGATCCAGAACATCGGCTGCCCGGTCACCGACAAAGATGGCGACGGGATTCCGGACGACAAGGACAAGTGTCCCAACGAGCCTGAAGACAAGGACGGCTTTCAGGACGACGACGGCTGCCCGGACTTCGACAACGACCAGGACGGCCTGCCCGACGAGAAAGACAAGTGCCCGAACGAGCCGGGGCCGACCGAAAACCAGGGCTGCCCGGACAAAGATCGCGATGGCGACGGGGTGGTCGACCGCGAAGATCTCTGCCCGGATCAGTTCGGGGTGAGGGAAGAGAAGGGCTGCCCGAAGAAGTACACGATGGTGGTGGTCACCAAGGAACGAATCGAGATCAAGAAGCAGATCAAGTTCGCCTCGGGCAGCGCGAAGATCATCGGAGCCGAGAGCGAGAAGATCCTCGATGAAGTCGCGCAGGCGCTGCAGGACACTCCTTCAATCAAGAACATCCGGATTGAGGGGCACACCGATTCTGACGGGTCGGACATCGCGAACCTGAAGCTGTCGCAAAATCGGGCCAACGCGGTGATGACGGCGCTGATCAAGCGCAAGGTCGACCCGGCGCGGATGCAGGCGGTGGGCTACGGGGAAGAAAAGCCAATTGCGTCCAACCTGAGCAAAGCGGGCAAGGCCGAGAACCGTCGTACCGAGTTCAACATCGTCCCTCAATGACGCGTGTCGGTGGACCGCAGGCCGGCTGGCCTCTCGGGAAGGTCGTGATAGACACGACGACGCGTGCAGGCCTTCATCACCCAGATCTGCGGCTTCTTGCCCAACCCCTCGGTGCCCAACGAGGCCATCGAGACGGTCCTGGGTCAGGCCGGTGGCCGTCCTTCGATGACGCGCCGACGCGTGCTGCAGGCCAACGGGATTTTGGCTCGGCACTATGCGATCGACCCCGCGAGCGGCGCCCAGAGCCACACCAACGCCCAGCTCGCCGCTGCGGCCGTGCGGCTGCTCGTCGAGCGCACCGGCCTCGACCTGTTGTCGAACCTGGCGCTGCTGTCCTGTGGAACTGCGACGGCAGATCAGATGATTCCCGGACACGCCTCGATGGTGCACGGTGAGCTCCAAGCCGCGCCGTGCGAGATCGTCTCGGTGGCGGGCGCCTGCTGCACCGGGATTACGGCGCTGAAGTACGCCTGCCTGGCGGTGGCCGGGGGCGAGCATCCAAGGGCGGTGGTGACGGCCTCCGAGCTCACCAGCCCGCTGATGCGCGCGAGCCATTTTGCTCCCGAGCTTGCCGAACGCGCCGCCGCGCTCGAGAAGAACCCGACCCTCGCCTTCGAGCACGACTTCCTGCGCTGGATGCTCTCGGACGGTGCCGCCGCGATGTTGGTCGAGCCCGAGCCGATCGCGCGGGGGAAGATGCCGGCGCTGAAGGTCGAGTGGATCGACTCGTTGAGCTTCGCGGGCGAGGCCGAAGTCTGCATGTACCACCTGGCCGCGAAGCGAGACGGCAAGCTGGTCAGCTGGAAGTCGGTGGAAGATCCGCAGGAATGGGTGCGCGGCGGCTTCTTCAACATGGGGCAGGACGCGCGGATGTTGAGCGAACAGATCGGCCAACTGGTCGGGCGCAAGGGGCTGGGGGCGATGCTGAAGAAGCACCCGCTGTCCGTCGACGAGATCGATTGGTTCGTTACCCACCACAGCTCGAACTATTTCCTTCCCGAGGTGCAAAAGCGCATCGCCGAGGTGGGGCTGCCCATTCCTCCGGAACGACAGTTCTCGACGTTGAGCGAGCAGGGCAACACCGGCTCGGCTTCGGTGTTCCTCTCGATCGAGGCGCTCGCCCAGCGCGGTCAGCTGCAGAAGGGCCAGAAGCTCCTCGTCTTCGTGCCCGAGAGCGCACGGTTCAGCGTCGTCTACGCTTTGTTCACAGTGTGTTGAGTTGAAAAAGGAAGACGTCTCTCAGGATGATTCGTTTCTCGACGGCCATCAGAAGGCGGCCTACGCGGTCGACGAGCACGGGAAATACGTCGTGGTCCCGTCGCGGGGGTACGCAGACGAGGTCGTCGCCACCACCGTCGCGCTGCGGGTTCAAGACCAGTTGATTCAGATCGCGTGGGAAAAGGCGCGGAAGGGTGAGCAGAGCCCGCTGGCCTACCACCTGGCGACGCGGCAATGGACGCTGGGGCTGGCGGCCGCGCAGATGGGCATCGGGCGATGGCGGGTGTGGTGGCACCTGAAGCCCTTTGGGTTTCGCCGCCTCTCATCATCCTTGTCCCGGCGGTATTGCCAGGAGCTGGACGTGACCCCGGCGCAGTTGAAGACCGTTCCCGATGCGCCTGAGCTGACGATGGGGGACGCCGATGACTGAGATTGCGTTCAAACATTTCCATTCGGCCCACTGCGAATCGGGGGTGACCGCGTCGCTGTTGAGCCATCACGGCTTGCCGCTGTCCGAGCCGATGGCGTTCGGAATCGCGGCGGGCCTGTTCTTCATTCACCTGCCGGTGAAGAGCTTGTTCGGCGCACCCAACACCAACTTTCGATCTGCGCCGGGCGGCATCTTTCGCAAGGCGTGCAGGCGGCTGGGGGTGCAGTTCGAGATCCGCACCTTTCGCGACACCGAACGAGGGGCGCGCGAGCTCGAGCAGTTGGTGGCGTCGGGCATTCCCGTCGGGGTTCAGACCAATGTCTTTTGGCTCTCGCACATGCCGAAGCGGTTTCGCTTTCAGTTCAACGCCCACAACCTGGTGGTCTTCGGAAAAAGCGAAGAGGGCTGGAGAGTCAGTGACCCGGTGCTCGAGGTTCCGCTGAACTGCACGGCGGCTTCGATGGCGCGGGCGCGATTTGCAAAGGGCTTTCTGGCTCCGAAGGGGAAGCTCTACTTCGTGACCGGCATTCCCACGGTCGATGCGGCGCGGCTGCGTCACGCGGTCCGTGAAGGGGTGATTGATACGGCGAAGGGGATGTCGCGCATTCCACTTCCGTTCTTCGGGGGCAAAGCCATCGGCCTGCTCGCCGACCGAATGGAAAAGTGGCCGCGGATCTACAAGGACCCGCAAGACAGCCTGGTGCAGCTGTCGAACGTGGTGCGGATGCAGGAAGAGATCGGCACCGGAGGAGCGGGCTTTCGTTACCTCTACGCGGCGTTCCTACAGCAAGCCGCTCCGGTGCTGGACGACACCCTCTACCTCGAGTTCTCGGAAAAGCTGACCGACATCGGGGACACCTGGCGACAGTTCGCGGCGAAGTGCGCGCGCATCTGCCGATCGCAGAAAGCGGAAGACGCACCGTTTGCCGAAGCAGCAGCGCTGGTGCGCGACTGCGGGGTTCGAGAGCGGGCGTTGTTTTCAGAAATTCTCGAGCACGAGCAGCGGAAGGCGCGCCCGATGGCCGTACTGCCCGCCGGCCAGGCTCAATAGAGAATTTTCAAACCGCGTGGACCCGACGGGTCTGCGCCATCATCTGGGGCCCGATGTCGGCCGCGTTTTGAATGGGCAGACTGGTGAGCATTCCGATGATCTGCGCGATGCGATCGTACGGGGCGACGAAGGGAGGGGCGCCCACCGCCGGCAGCAATGCCTTCAGCCGGTCCATCGCTTCGTTCACCGGGTGGTTGACGCTCTTGCTGGCGTTGAACCAGAAGTGGAGCACCTTCAAGGCCTCGAGCCGCTCGCGTTCTGGCTGGGCAGAGGTGGCGATGATCCGACGGGCGTAGGTGAAGAAGCTGGCACCGTGTCGCGCCTCGTCCGCAGAGATCCGTTCGACCAGTCGGGTGATCAATGGCTCGGGCGCGCCACCGACCATCTGCAGGTACGCGTGGGCGGCGACCATCTCAGAGATGATGTTGGTCACCAGCGTCCCGGTCTGGGACTTCATTAAGGGCGCGGACGCACGACCCTGGATCACGAAGTCTTTGCCCGGCGCTTCCCCTGCGAGCGCGAGCCACTTGAGCAACACCAGGGGGTGGCGTGTCTCTTCGTAGAACCAGACCGAGATCCACTGCGAGAAGTCGGTGTCGTCGCCGAACGCTTCCATGAAGCGCTGGGTGGCCGAGAAGGTCGTCTGCTCGGAATACGCCATTTCCCGAACCACCGCGCGCAAGCCGGGGGTCGCCTTGAGTTTGTCGAACGAGGCCCAGGGCATCTCTTCGACTTTCCAGCGAACGGCCTCGGCGACTTCCATCACTGGCGAATAGAGATCGGTCGGGGCCAGCGCGGCGGGCAGATCGACGGCGGCTGAGGCCTCGGCGACGGCGATCGCCTGCGTGGGGCAGAGGACCCGCGCGGCCTCGCAGGCCAGGCCCTCGAATGCGTGGGTCGGATTGCGACGCACCTTCGCCGGCCCGGCTCGGACGGAAAAATTCTCGGGCGCGACGGTCGCGCAGGCTGCACACCGAATGCACGCGCGCGGGTCGACCTCGTAAGCACCAGGGCTGGCCATGGGCGCCGCGTACCACCAAAAGAAATGGAGCCCCCAAATTTGTTGGTTTTCTCCCCGTCGGGGCGCTCGCAGGAAAACTCCCTTTCCGTCTATACATTCGCCCATGGCTCAGGACGCCCCCATTACCCTCCAAGTGGACCCCCTTCCGCCGTTGCGGGAGCACCTCAAAGCGTTGATCATCAAATGCTGTGACATTCAGAATGTCACCCCGTCGCAAATTTCCGATGATGCGCCGCTGTTCGGCGGGCCTCCGATGAACCTCACCAGCCTCGATGCGGTCGAAATTGCCGTCGCGCTCGAGTACCAGTTCGGAGTGGATCTGCAGAACGCGAGCTCGGTGCGGGAATACTTCGCCTCGATTCGCGCGATGTCGGCCTTCATCGCCTCGGCGGCAGATCCAGTGAAGCTGCAGACAGTGCTGAAGCTGGGATGAGCGAACGGATTCACATCGACATCCGGGCGACCGCGGCACTTTCGTGTTTCGGTTCTGATCGCGACGCACATCTTTCCGCGTTGCGGGAAGGCCGGTCGGGGATCGGGAAGACCGGCGCGGGTGAATTCGCCAACGTCCTCGCAGCGGTGATTCCAGGCGCGGACAAGAGTCCCCAACGGCCTTTCACCTTGACCGACCAGATTGCGATTCGGCTGATCGAAGGCGCGGGCCTCACGGTCGGCGATCGCAAAGAGCTCGGCGTCTTCGTCGGCACCACCACCGGCGTCGCCGCGAGCGAAGAGATGGCGTTTTTTCAGCAGGGTGCGCTGGCGGTGAACAAGGGGTGGACGCTGCTGTGTGGAGGCCCGGGCCGAATCACCGCCCACCTCGCCCAGCGCCTCGGAGCAGGCGGCCCGCTGTTCACCTACACCACCGCCTGCACTTCGACCGCGGTCGGGCTGATCATGGCGATGCACGCGATTCGACAGGGCACGATTCGCCGGGCGGTGGTCTTTGGTCTCGACGTGCTGATGAAGATCTCGGTCGAGGGCTTCAAGTTGCTCAAGCTGTACTCGCCCACCACCTGCCGACCTTTTGACCACGATCGCGATGGGCTTCAGATGGGAGAAGCGGCTGCGGGCCTGGTGCTCGAGGGGCGAAGCGGACAACGCCGAAGTCGATTCGAGGTCCTCGATGGGGCCCTGGCCCATGATCCCGGCCACATCGCGGCGGGCTCGGCGGACGGGGTCACCGCGGCGCAAGTGATGCAAAGGGCGCTGGAACGGGCCGGGCTGCAGGCTTCGGCGGTGACGGCGATCAAAGCGCACGGCACCGGCACCAAAGTAAACGACATGGGTGAGCTTCGGGGTCTCGAGCGGGTGTTTGGGAAGGCGGTGCCGCCTTTTGCGTCTCTCAAAGGAGTGTTCGGGCACACCCTGGGGGCCTCGACCGCGCTGGAACTCACCGCCTGGTTGTGGGCGCTCGAGGCGGGCTTTGTGCCGGGAAGCGTGGGTTTTTCGAAGGGTGCGCCGGGCGGGCTGGTGCCGCAGCTCAAGCCGTTGTCGACGGACGGAAAGCCGGGGGTCCACCTGTTCAATTCATTTGGTTTCGGAGGCACGTCGGCCTCGTTCCTGGTCGAAGATCACGGCGCATGAGGACTCCGATTTCGATTCTGGGTGGGTGCGCGCGGGCCTGGCCGGTCACCCCGGCCCATTTTCAACTCGAAGAAGAGTTCGAAGCGCTGTGGTCGGGGCAGTTTCGGAAAATCGGGCGGTTCATCAAGTTGGCGCTGTCGGGCGCGGCGCTCGCGATGAAACACGCAGGGGTGAAGCAGCTGCCGCCCCGACGCACCGGAGTGTTTCTGGGGACGGGCCTGGGAAACCTCGCGGACCTGATTCCTTTCGTGCGGTCCCTGTACGACGGGCAGAGCATCCCCAGCCCGACCCAGTTCGCGAACTCGGTGGGGAATGCGGGGGCGTTCTACATCGCCCAGGCCTACGCATTGGAAGGCCCGGTGCTCGCCATTTGCCAGGACGAGGCGAGCTTCGAAGCGGCGCTGCTCAACGCTTCAACCCTGCTTCACGCCGAAGAAATCGATTTTGCCCTGGTGGGAGGGGTCGATGTTTTCGTTCCCCCGGCCTCCGAGCACCTGGCTCGGCTTGGGCTCGACCCGACCGACACCCGGGTCTTGCTCGCGGAAGGTGTCGGGTTCTGGCTGTTGTCGCGTGAAGGGAACCAGGGGCCGGCCCAGCTGCTCGACGTGACGATGAAGCAAGCGGAGCCCGCCTCGATGTTGAAGACCGCGCGGGAACCCGAGGGCCCGCAGAGCCTCTTCCTGGGTCATGGGCTCGCGGCGCACCAGGCGCAGCTGTTGAGCCTGTTGGGTCCAGGGGCGTCGGCCGCGGCGGCGAGCCCCGGCATCTTTCCCACCCAGGCGGCCTTCGGTGCGGGCGCGTTCGTCACCGGAAACGCCGTGCCGGGGGCGCTGTACCATTCGCTGTCTTCGACCCGAGAAGGGCTGTTGGGCTCAATCACTGCGAGGAAGACGCTCTGAAGCGCGTGCTGCTGGTGTGCCACACCCAGACGGGCCAGCTGCGGCGATGCGCCGACAGCCTGCTGGCGCCGTTGCTGAAGTCGGGCGACGTGCAGCTCGAGGTGTTCGACCCCCGGCCGAAGACCCCGTACCCGTTCCCCTGGGGGATCGGAGAATTTCTCGATGTGATGCCCGAGTCGGTGCTCGAGGTTCCGGTGGCGATGCAACCGATGGCGATCGCCCACGAGCGCTACGACTTGATCATCTTCGCCTGGCAGGTGTGGTTCCTGGCCCCTTCGCTGCCGATCACCGCGTTCCTCGCTTCACCCGAGGCAAAGGTGTTGTCCGGGACGCCCGTGGTGGTGCTGTGCGCCTGTCGCAACATGTGGCACGCGGCCTGGCTCAAGCTGAAGCCCCGGCTCGACGAGCTGGGAGCGCGGGTCATCGATCACATCGTCCTCGTCGACCAGGGGCCGACGTGGGCGACCTTCGTCACCACTCCCCGGTGGGTCTGGACCGGGCGGAAGAATGCCTTTGGTCCTTTTCCGCCGGCGGGAGTCTCGGACGCAGCGATCGAGGCGCTGGGAGCTTCGGGCGAAAAGCTGCGCGACGCGCTGCGAGAGGGAAAGTTGCAGTCGTCGGTGCTGAAGGGAACGAGCCCGGTTCCGCTCACCGTGCTTCGCAAATACGTGCTCCCCGAGTTCCTGGCTGGGTATGTCTTCGCCGCGTGGGCTCGGGCCATTCGCGCAGCGGGAAACGTGTGGACCGGCTTCCGGCTTCCGCTCGAGCTGCTGTTCCTCACCTGGCTGTGCAGCTCGGTGTTGTTGCTGCTTCCGGTGCTGGTGCTCGTCGCGATGGTGGTACGGGTTGGTTTCAAGGGTTGGTTCAACGCTCGGGTTTCCGAGCTGACCGGGCCCAGTGAAGGGGAGGTTGCTTGAAGGCGTACATCACCCAGCTTGCGGGCTTCTTGCCCAACCCTTCGGTGCCCAACGAGGACATCGAGCGCGTTCTCGGGCAG
>JAYVCD010000315.1:0-7996 GCA_043750125.1 Archangiaceae bacterium
CCGACTTCGAGAATTTTTCGCCCCCCCCTTCGGCCGTCGTCATCAGCTGGTTCACCATCCGGCCCAGCTCGCTCTTCAGCTGTCCGTACTCGTCGCCCTGGAAGTTGGCGCGCTTGACCGCCAGCCGGCTGCCGCTCTTGAGATCAAACAGCCCGAGGACAATCTCACTGCCGCCCGAGTCGCCGACTTCTTTGAGCACGCCGACCAAAGCGCGATCGACTCCGAAGGTCTTGGCCAGCGAGGCCATCGTGGGGCCTCCCTTTTCCTTCAGCGCTTCGCCCGCCAGCTTGTCGAGCACCGAGTCGTACGCCTTGTACCCGGGGGTGGCGATCAGGTCCTGGTTGATCGGGGTCTCTTCCGGCGACACCTCGACGATCGTGCCCCACTGCTTGAAGCCGGGCCGTTCGATTCGAATGATGTGTTTCCCGATTGCCAGGGTCTCGAGCTTGATCGGCGAGTGTCCCATGAACTCTCCGTCGAGGTAGACGCGGGCGCCGTTGGGGCGGGTCTTGACGTTGACGTTGCCGCGCAGCTGAGCGTTGCGGCCGGTGGCGACGGTCGCCCGCAGCGCGATGAATTCCTGGGGGTATTTTTTCCGGTCGAGCTCGAAGGTCGGACCCAGCGCTTGCAGATCGAGGATCGCGATCTTCGATTCTTCGACGTCCCCACGCGCTTGGAGCACCGACGCATACATCGCCACCGCGTCGCACAGATGGCCGCAGGTCTTCAGCGCGCTGGCGGCCTTGGTGAATTCTTTCACCGTCGCGCGCAGCTTCCTTTCCGCGTCTTCGTAATTTCGGGCATCGAAGGCGTCTTTGCTCTCTTTGAAGCCCATCTCGGCCCGCTTCAGCGACGCCTGGGCCTCTTCATCTGGAGGGTTGCCGAACAGCTCGTCGGTCGGCTTGACGGCCACGCCCTGGTAGTCGGCGAGCGTCTCGATCATGTAGGTCTCGAGCTTCACCTGCAGGGCCTCGGCGCCCTTGTCCATCGGCACCACCAGCACGCTCATCTTCCGGCCGGTCGCGGGGGCAGGCGCGGCGGCGAACGACGCCGAAGAGAGCAGGGCGAGCACAACGAGCGTCTTGGACAGGTACGTCATCTGGAGAACGTTAGCCTCACTGGAAGAACACAAGCATCCTACGGCTGGCCGAGCACGATGTTGAAACCCCCGGAACTGTGAGGCTGGGCCGCGACAACCCCGACAGTCACCGCGCCCGCGGCCACCACTCCCGCCGCCGCCCAGAACCACCACCGCTTGAACACCGGCTCGCCTTCGGACATTTGCACTTTTCGCGCGAGGGGAGCCGCCGGCCCCGGGCGCGAGACAAAAGCCTGGACCGCTTCAGCGCCGATTTCGCAGCCGCGCCCATCTGCATCGGCGTCGAACTTCACTGCGGTGAGGCGGTCTGAGGTGTCGATGTTCCACACCTGCAGCTCAACCTGCGGCAGCCCTTTGGGGTCGGAACTGACCGACACCATCACGAGGAAGCGGGCCTTCATCGCCGTGGCTACCGCCACCGCATCGAGGGGAAGGGCGGCGTTCTGAAACGTCTGCCGGCCGATCATCTTCTGGGCTTGCTCCCGCAGCCGAAGCAGCGCGGGGGCCGCCTCGAGCGGTTGCTGCACCGCGACCACCTGGCCGGCGATGACTTCCGGAAAGGCAGCCGCGGGCGCAAAACCGGGGCGAATCAGGCGGACCATGTAGCGCCCGGCGGGCAGCTCGATTTCCGCCACCGGAGTCATTCCATAGCCCAGACCGAACGCCTCGACCTCGGCGCCCGAAGGTACCGATTGCACCGACAGCACTCCCTTCGGCCGCTTCCCCATCTCTCTTTGCGCGGCAATGAACGCCGCTTGCACGTCCGCGCCGAAGTACTTGCTGTCCGGAGCCAGCGCCGGGTTCATCTGCAGGGCCCGGGTGAGCTCTTTTTGCGCCGCCGCCTTCGCTCCGTCTTGAAGCTCGGCCGCGCCGAGGAAGAGGAAGATTTCCGACAGCTGTTCGGCCTTGGCTGCGGTGGGCCGCTTGATGAAGAAGACCGCCGCTTCGGTCAGCGCTTTCATCGCCGCCTCGAAGTCGAGGTTGTCGTACGCCTCACGGCCGGCGGCAAAGAGCTTGTCGCCTTCTTCCGATGACGCGGCGGCGGGCGGAGGAAACAGCGCGTCCACGTCGGCCAGCACCACTCCTTTCTTCTTCAGCGCCCGGGCCAGCTGCAGCTCCACCCGTCCGAAAGTGGCCTGCGCGCTGCCGTCCTGCGGTGCGGCGAACACTGCGGTGGTGGGCGGAAGGTCGGTTGGCGCCGAAGCGGAAGCAGCCAAAACGAGCAGCCAGGGGAAGAGCACGTCGCGAAGAGTATTACAGCCGGGCCACTCGGGGAGCTTTCTGGACTTGGGATCGCCGACTGTTAGAGTCCGCCCCGTCCAACACCCATGAAGCACCTGCTACAGGTCCCGCAAGGGTAGAGAACTGCAATGGAAAACGAAGTGATTACTGAACAGATGAGCATATTTGCCGAAGCTCCGAATGGGCGGTCCAAAAAGGCAAAAGGCAGCCGGGCCGGGAAGGGTGGAGGAGGGGGCAAAGGCACTCCTCCCGCGGGCGGAGGAGGCGGCGGCGGTGGCGACAGCGAAAAGTCGACGTCGTTGTCGGAAGAAACCCGGCGCCGATATCTGAACTACGCGCTGTCGGTCATCACCTCGCGCGCCCTGCCCGACGTGCGCGACGGACTGAAGCCGGTGCAGCGTCGAATTCTGTACGGGATGTGGCACGACCACCGGCTGACCCACGACGCGAAGTTTCAGAAGTCCGCGAAGATCGTCGGCACGATCATGGGTCAGTACCACCCCCATGGCGACTCGGCGCTGTACGAGGCGCTGGTCCGCATGGCGCAGGACTTCTCGCTGCGCTACCCGCTGGTCGACGGCCACGGCAACTTCGGCTCACTCGACGGCGATGCTCCCGCGGCGATGCGTTACACCGAGTGCCGGCTGCAGGCGCTGGCCGGCCACATGCTCAGCGAGCTGTCGCGCAAGACCGTCGATTTCCGGCCGACGTACGACGGGACGATGTTCGAGCCGATTGTCGTCCCGGCGCGAATGCCGCAGTTGCTGATGAACGGCGCGACGGGGATCGCGGTCGGAATGGCGACCAACATTCCGCCCCATCACCTCGGCGAGCTGATCGACGCCTGCGTGGATCTGGTCGCCCACCCGAAGCTGGAAACCAAAGATCTGCTCCGGCACATCAAGGGGCCCGACTTTCCGACCGGGGGGCAGATCCTCAACTCGAAGAAAGAGCTGCGCGAGATCTACGAGACCGGGCAGGGCGGCGTTCGGCTGCGCGGCGAGTGGAAAATGGAAGAGCAGGGCCGCGGCGCGCAGGTGATCATCATCACCTCGATTCCGTACACGGTGAACAAGTCGACCCTGGTCTCGAAGATCGGCGACCTGGTGCGCGAGCGGAAGCTGGCGCCGCTCACCGATGTCCGCGACGAATCGACCAAGGACGTGCGCATCGTCCTCGAGATCAAGAAGGAGGCCGACCCTGAGCTGGTGATGGCCTACCTGTACAAGCACACCCCGTTGTCGACGACGTTCAGCGTCAACCTCACCTGCCTGGTCCCGAGCCAGGAATCGGGCGTCGGCACTCCCAAGCGGCTGAACCTCAAAGAGATGCTGCAGCACTTCCTCGACTTCCGGCTCGAGGTCGTCGAGCGCCGGGTCGGGTTTGATCTGCAGCAGCTGAAGACCCGGCTGCATCTGCTCGAGGCGTTCGAGAAGGTCTACGACGCGCTCGACGAGATGATCAAAATCATCCGCAAGTCGGAAGGCAAAGAAGACGCGGCGCAGAAGCTGATCGCCCGCTTCAAGATCGATGACGAGCAGGCCGAAGCGATTCTCGAGATGAAGCTCTACAAGTTGGCGCGGCTCGAGATCCTCGTCATTCAAAAAGAGCTGAAGGAAAAACGGCTCGAGGCCAAACGGCTGGGAGCGTTGTTGAAAGACCAGAAGGCGCTGTGGGCGGTAGTGAAGGACGAGCTCAAAGAAATCGGAGCCGCCTTCGCCGACAAGCGCCGCAGCAAGATTGGCGGAGCAGGCGCCGAAGAAGTCGAGTTCAACGAAGACGTCTTCATCAGCAACGAAGACGCCCAGGTGGTGATCACCCGCGACGGTTGGGTCAAGCGGGTCCGCGAAATCAAGGACCCCGCCTCGACCCGCCTGCGCGAGGGCGACGAGGTGATGGCCATCGTCTCGGGCTCGTTGAAGAGCAGCCTGGTCTTCTTCTCGAGCGCCGGCGCGGCGTACGTCACCCGCTTCAACGACGTTCCCGCCTCGACCGGCTACGGGGACCCGGTGCAGAAGCTGTTCAAGTTCGACGACCAGGAGCGGGTCGTCGGGGCGCTGTCATTGGACGCGCGGCTGGCGATTCCAGAAAAGCTGATCGCGGTGTCCAAGCGCGGCTTTGGCCTGCGGTTCGCGCTCGAGCCGCACAAGGAAGTCTCGACCCGGGCGGGACGACGGTACGCGCGGCCTCCGGCGGGGGACGAGATCATCGGGGTGATGCCGGTGGGTGAGAAAGATCTGCTCGCGGTCGTCACCGAGAAGACGTTCGCGCTGGTCTGCAAGACGGCTGAGATCAACGAGCTCGCCGGTGCAGGCAAAGGCGTGACGGTGATCAAGATTGCCCCCGACGACGCGGTGGTCGCGTTCCTGTGCGCCTCGAAGAAGGACGCGAAGATCATTCTCGAGACCCAGAAGGGCAAGACGCTCGAGCTGTCTCCGGGTCGGTACGAGGTGACCTCGCGCGCCGGGAAGGGCCGCGAGATGTCGAAGAAGGACAAGGTCAAGTCGGTGAAGCGTGAGTTGAGCTGGCTGCAGTTGCCCGAAGCGCCGGTGGAGAAAAAATAACCATGGCCAAGAAATCGACCTACGACGCCAGTGAGATCGAAGTCCTCGAAGGCCTCGAGCCCGTTCGGGTCAGGCCGGCGATGTACATCGGAGGAACCGATTCGTCGGGGTACCATCACCTCGTCTGGGAAATCGTCGACAACTCGGTCGACGAGGTGATGAACGGCTACGCCAAGCGCATCGAAGTGACGCTCCACAAAAGCGGCACCAAGGTGACGGTGGGTGACGACGGGCGCGGGATCCCGGTCGACCTGATGCCGAAGTACAAGAAGCCGGCGCTCGAGGTGATCCTCACCACCCTGCACTCGGGCGGAAAGTTTCAGAAGAAGAGCTACACCCACTCGGGCGGGCTGCACGGGGTGGGCAGCTCGGTGGTGACGGCGCTGTCCACGCTGCTCGTCGCCGAGGTCAAGCGCGACGGGAAGCGGTACGAGATGTCGTTCTCGAAGGGGAAGACGAAGACCAAGCTGAAGGTCGTCGGCCCGGCGCGCGGTACGGGCACGACCATCTCGTTCGAGCCGGACCCTGAGATCTTCGGCGCGAAGCAGAAGTTCGACGCCGCGCTGATCAAAGAGCGGCTGGAAGCCAAGAGCTACCTCCACAAGGGAATGGAAGTCGTCTTCCGCAACCAGACCGTCTCGCCTGCGACTGAAGAGGTCTTCAAGCACGACGGGGGCATCGCCGAGTTCATCACCAAGGTGATTTCCGAGCGCGGGAAGGAAGTGGTGCCGCCGGGGTCTGCGCCCTTCTACAAGTCCCACGAGAACGGGGTGAAGCTCGAGCTGGCGCTGGCGTGGACCGAGGCGACCGACGAGCACGTCAAGAGCTACGTCAATGGGATCCCGACCGTGAACGGGGGAACCCACGAAGCGGGGCTGAAGGCCGGGGTGGTGAAGGCGGTACGCAACTACATCGAGACCCACGCGCTGACTCCCAAGGGCGTGACCCTCACCGCCGAAGACATTCGGGAAGGGCTCACCTGCATTTTGTCCACCTACGTCGTCGAGCCCCAGTTTCAGGGACAGACCAAGGGCCGGCTCAACAACCCCGAAGTCGCAGGCCAGGTGGACAACGTGGTCCGCCCTTCGCTCGAGAAGTGGCTCAACGACAACAAGTCGATCGCTGAATCGGTGGTGGCGCGGATCATCCTGGCGGCCCGCGCGCGCGAGGCTTCCCGGGCGGCGTCGAACGCGGTCAGCCGCAAGTCGGCGGTCAGCCACAAGCTCAACCTTCCCGGAAAGCTGGCCGACTGCTCCTCGACCAATCCCGATGAGAGCGAGCTGTTCATCGTCGAAGGCGATTCGGCAGGAGGCACGGCCAAGCAGGGCCGCGATCGCAGGACGCAGGCGATTCTTCCGCTGCGGGGCAAGGTGCTCAACGCAGAGAAAGCGTCGACGGACAACGTCCTCGCGAACAAGGAACTCACCGACCTGGTCAGTGCATTGGGGTGCGGGCTGGGCGCGGACCTGAACTTGTCGAAGCTGCGCTACGGAAAGATTTTTCTGTTGATGGACGCAGACAGCGACGGGCATCACATCGCGACGCTGTTGCTGACGTTCTTCTATCGGCACCTGCGGCCGCTGATTCAAAGTGGCGCGGTCTACCTCGCGCAGCCACCGCTTTATCGAATCGACATCGGGAAAGAGACCTGGTGGGCCCTCGATGAGCCGCATCGGGATGCGTTGATCAAGGAGCACGCGAAGGGCAACGCGAAGGCCAGCGTGATGCGCTTCAAGGGCCTGGGCGAGATGACAGCCGATGCGCTGAAAGAGACGACGCTCGACCCCAGGCGACGGCAGACGCTGCGGGTGATGATCGACAACGAGCTCGAGACCGACCAGACCATCAACGATCTGCTCGGGAAAGACGTAGCCGCCCGCTACAAGTTCATCATGGAGCGCGCCAACGAAGTGAAGGACCTCGACGTCTGACGACTTGCACGTCTGCGGCGCCCCGTTTTATATGCCGCAGCGTCACCACATCAAATTCGGGGTGTAGCGCAGTCTGGTAGCGCACCTGCTTTGGGAGCAGGGGGTCGGAGGTTCGAATCCTCTCGCCCCGACTTTTTGATGCGGTGACCTCCAAGGAGTCTTCCCCCATGCTCCGGACCCACCTGGCTGTCTCGTTGTTCGCGCTCGCGTCGCTCGTGGGGTGCGCGGGGGCCGGAACCGGTACGGGCAGCGGTACAGGAGGCGGCACAGGGGGCAGTGCGGGCGGCGGGGCCTACGCGCGTTTCGCCAGCGCGACCTTCTACGTGATGGGGATTCCGGCGGTCCCAACCGACCCCGCCAGCACCCTCACCACCAGCGGCGCGTGCACCGTCACCCAATGCGACCACGACGGAGGAATGGGCCCTCGAATCGCCGACGCAGGCACCGAGGTCGGCGCGGGCACCGTCACCGTTTCAGTCGGAACCGACCGCCTCACCCTGGTCGGCGGCATCGGAATTTCCAACGGGCTCGCCTGTTGAGGCCGAGGCGAAACGGTCACCGTCGTCGGCACCGGCCAAACCGATGGGGGAGTTCCTTCATTCATGGGGACCCTCACCGCGCCCAGCCGGCTTTCGAACGTCACCCCACAGAATGACGGCGGCTCGACCAGCAGCGCAATCGACGTAACCCGGGGCACCCCGCTGAGCGTCGCGTGGGCCGGCGCCATCAAAGAGGTCCAGATTTATCTCAACGCCGGGACCCCTGGTTACCTGCGCACCGAGACGCTCTGCAAGGTTCCCGCCTCGGCCGGCACCTTCAGCGTCCCTGGCGCGGTCACCCAGAAGGACCCGGTTGGTTTCGGCACGATGACGCTCTCGAACTTCTCGACCGGATCAGTCACCACCGGGTCCTGGAAAATTTCATCCACCGCCGCGGCCACCGACGCGGTCGAGCGACGGCTCTACTTTCATTGATCTCACCGCGCCTTCAAGCCTCAAAAACCAAGGGCATTCGACGTTGACGAGGCCTCCGGCCACGCGCAATACGTTCCCCTGCTGGTGAGCGCCCGTAGCTCAGCCGGACAGAGCATCGGCCTTCTAAGCCGAGGGTCGTGGGTTCGAGTCCCGCCGGGGGCGCTGGTTGAAGTGATCGTTTGACGC
>JAYVCD010000316.1:0-26340 GCA_043750125.1 Archangiaceae bacterium
CGGCCTCTTCGGCGCGATCCGGCAACGACGGCCGATTCTGGTCCAGCTTCCTGGATTACCCTCCGCCATCAATGGCGCCTTCCCAAATGCGCGGCGCTCAATAGCAGGACCCGGGCGTTCAACAGACCAACGCGAGAAGTGCCGCGGACGCAGTTCGTCGAATTCACCCTCCCGCACCGAGTCCGGGCCAACCGAAGGCAAGGCCTCCGGCCGACTGCCAGCGGCCACCCAAAGGTTGCGCGATTCAACGCACCAGAAAATGGGAGCTGCCGATAACCTCTGTCCATGCCTCCCCCCATTGGCAGCGCCCCGCTCAAGCCGATCGTCGTCCCCAAACCGGTCACTTCGCTTCCGCCCGTAGCAACGGCCAGGCCGGTCGTGGTTCCCCCGCTGGACAAGTTCGAGGCCAAGCCGCTGACCCCGGCGCAGAAGCTCGAACAGGTCGAGAAGGACCTGACGCCCACGTTCACCGTGAAGGTCGACGGGAAGGACGTGACGACCAGCGTACCGGCTCCTTTCCGGATGAATGGAGGCAACGGCCAGCCGACTCCCGAGAAGGCCCAGACCCTGATGACGACGGCGATTCAAAAGGGAAAGGCGTGGCCGAAATCGAAGGCAGACCAGGCGGCCTTGAGCACGGCCATCAATCGCAACGCGTACGGAAGGGCGACTCCCGCACAGCTGAAGCTCGTCACCCAGAAGCTGATTGAGGCGGGCGCGCTGAAGCCGTACCTCGACGACGTGAAGACCGGAAAGGGCGGAGCCGCACTGGGTCCGGACGATCTGAAGGTCGCGATTCGACGGATGCAGTGGGACCACGGGGTGGGCGTGGACTGCAACGGCGTCTGTCAGATTGGCGCGAACGCGGTGAACGGGAAGCCGCCCACCGAGAAGTGGGGCGACGCGTTGATTCCGACCGGAAAAAATGGCGCCAGCCTCAACCCGAAGTTCAAGAAGATCGACGTTCAGGAAGCGAAGCCGGGCGACATCGTGGTGCTCGACGACGTGACCGGCGACGTGGGCCACAACGTGATCATCACCGACGCGAAGACCGTCTTGGCCGACGATGCGAAGAAGCTGAACGGCGCTCCTCGCCCGACCGGCCCGCTCAAGCAGATGACGGTGCTCTCGTCCTGGGGCGCGGACGGAAATAAGGACGACACGTCCGGG
Organism: Archangiaceae bacterium; assembly: GCA_043750125.1. Classification (GTDB taxonomy): domain Bacteria; phylum Myxococcota; class Myxococcia; order Myxococcales; family Myxococcaceae; genus JAGSPQ01. Next base: position 1,171 of record JAYVCD010000316.1, read on the forward strand.
GGTCTGAACAAGCAGACCTGGGTCTACGATCAGGGCTCGAAGAAGTGGGGCACGCTGAACGGAAACAAGGTCGAGTGGAGCAAGCAAGACGGCCCGTACGAGCACAAGTTCGTCGGCGTCTACCGCGCCAAGTAGCGTTGCCAGCAAGTGCACCGCGGCTGTGTCCGTCACGGATTCTGCTTGCCCGAACTGTGGGGCGGCGATCTCGTTTGATCCCAGAACCCCGAAGCCTTCGTCCAGCGCGAGCAAGCGGGTCCTCGAAGAGAAGTGGAAAATCCTCGAGAAGCTCGCCCAGAGAGGAATGGCGACGGTCTACCTCGCCAAGGACCTCGCGCTGGGGCGGGTTGATGGCCCAGCTCGAGCACCCCAATCTTTTGCCGGTCTACTCGGGGGGCCGCACCGCCAACGTGCCCTTCATCGTGATGAAGTACCTCGACGGCCAGACGCTGGGCGACTGCCTGCAGGAAGCAGGGCGGCTGTAGATGGTGCGGGTGGTGTCGATCTTGAAACAGATCTGCGCGGGCCTGACCGCCCTGCACGAAAGGTCGTTCGTCCACCGCGATCTCAAGCCGAGCAACATCTTCCTCGGGCCCGACGGGCTGGTCACGCTGCTGGATTTCGAAGTCGCGCGAGATCCCACCAATCACCTGACCCAGATCGGAATGCTGATCGGCACTCCCCGGTACATGTCGCCCGAACAGATCCGCGGAAAAGCGGATTTGGATTACCGCGCGTTGTTCGCCGCGATGGAGGCCGCCAGAGGGGGCGATTGGACTTTGGCCCCGCCGCCGCGAGAAGCAAGCGAGTATCCGCTGACCCTCGACGAACGAGCCGGCCTCTTCAAGGGCATCCCGCCCGCGACTTTGCTCGAGCCGCTCACTGCGTTGATGCCCACCTCGCCCGAGCCGGGGCTTGCGACCGCCGACCCCAAAGCGCCCACCCCCTCGAGCGACAAGCGCTCTTGGCCTCCGCGTGCTCCGAGTGACAGTTGGTACAGGTCGACCTGGTACAGCGTGGGGGTCCCGACCGAGGGTGCGTCCCAGGAGATGTTGGGGGTCAACCCGACCGACGCCTGGTTCACGAAAGCGTTGAGCCCGTTGATCCGCGGGTTGAGCACCGGGGTCACCAGGGGTGTCACCGGAGCACTGGTGAAGCTCGTCTGGGCGAGCTGTCGGGCCGGGACGTCGGCGAATGCGCCGGACAGCAACGAGTTGAGTCCGTTGGTCATGCTGAACGGGCCGGGGCTGAGGACCTTACCCAGCGTGAGCTGCCGCGGCGAATCGAACGGGCTTGTGGGCTCGAGCCTCAAGATCACAGAGGCCCGCCCGACGTTCATCAACTGCATCGATCGCCGGCCGGCGCTGTCGAGCCAGGTGTCGCCGAAGTCGAGGGTCCTCGGCTCAGCGCGAAGGCTGCCTTCCGCCGAGACGAGGCTCGCGTCGTGGCAGGCACAAAGGACCCACAGCATAGAGATGACGAGATGGCGCAACCCTGCTCCCCGGCCGACCCGCTGCCGCCCGGACGTTACCACCGCCGTCCCCATCGACGACCCGGGTCGCCTTTGCCGCAGCGCCGCCAATGGTGATCCCGGGCGAGTGGTACCGGGGCGCGCTCGCGCAGAAAGTCACTGCGCTCGAGGTCTCGGCGCGCAGCTCTGCATCAGGATCGCGGGGGACGCGAGCGTCGTCGGCAGTTTCATCGACCAGAACGACGGAGATTCTGAGCCGACCGCGACGATTCGCGGCTCGCCGCAACTGCGCAGACCGTGAACCACGCCAACTGCGAATAATCATGGGGCGCTTTCGGTGCGCGGTGCTTCGCCGTCGAAGATCACTCCGACCCGGTTGACGACCCTGGCGAACGGCGGCATCTGGAGCTCGGCGACCGTCATCCGGGTGACGACGAGGTTCGGATTCTGGCGAGCGTCGTGGTTCGGCGGCAGTGACTCGATCTCAGCGGCAACGAACGGACGCTCGATCGCTTCACGGCGCAAGAAGGTGCCCCGCTTGAAAAAAGGCGGGTAGTCGTTCCAGTTGATTCCCTTCTTGAAGAGCAGCTCGTGCATCTGCGAGTTGGTGCGATCGACGACTTCCGCGTGCGGGTAGTACGCGCGGGTCGCCATGCTCACCGAGTTCTTGGTCGCATCGAGCTCACGCCACAAAAAGACGTTGGCCGCTTCGTCTCGGGTAGGAACGGCCCAGACGCGGCAGTCGAAGAGCGCCGAGATGCCGGCCTTTTCAGGAATCGCAGCCACGAGGTGGGCATTGAAATAGGCCGTGGTCATCGAGGCGAGAATCGACGTGAGCTTTTGCACCCGGCTGTCGAGGAAAGGCGTCGCTTTGGGCGCGTCGTCGTACCAGGTGAGACTGATCTCGTCGGACTGGGTGTAGCCGACGAGCGCGGCCGTCTCTTCGACCAGGTGCTTGGTGGTGTCGACCATCAGCTGAGAGAGGCGGCGATCGAAAGGCCGGGCGAGCCCTTCGGTGAACCGGGAGAAGCGTTTCCCGTCAATGCGCGCGCAAATGGGCAGCCGGGGCATGAGCCGATGGCCGGCCTCGGCCATCTCGTACGCTTTCATCCGGTTGCCCAGGTCATCCTTCATGCTGCGGTGCTCCCTTGTGGGTCGGTTGGCTAGTATCACGCCGGCACTGGTGCAACCTCGTGACGCCCCTGACCGCGTCTTCCTCGACGCCAACGTTCTCTTCTCGGCAGCGCTGGGAGGCGAGAGCTTTTCAATGCTGTGGGACGCGAGGCGGCGGGGCCTGGTCACCTTCTGCACCAGTCCGCAGTGCATCGATGAGGCGCGGCGCAACATCGTGCGAAAGCGACCGGAAGCCACCGCGCGGCTCGAGGCCAGTCTGGTCGACGTGGACGTGGTGCCGGCGCCGGTGGCCCTGGTCGCCTGGGCGGCAGAAAAGCTTCCCGAAGATGACGCCTGGGTTCTCGCTTCGGCCGTCGAGGCGAAGGTCGAGATTCTCCTGACCGGCAACACCAGGCACTTCGGTTGGATGATGACCCGCTCGGACTTACCGATTCGCGTTCACACCCTTCGCGCCTATCTGGATCAACTGGTGGCGGTGGGGCGGCTGTCGCCCGAGGTCCGTACCACGATCGGGGTATTGCCCCGGACAGTCGCCTGACCGCACGGTGCGGCCATGCTCAAGCCTTCGCGCCAGACTCCTTTCACCGGTGAGGCCCCCGTCGTCGACGATCGCCTTCTCTGGACTTTGTGGCTTTCGCCGACCTGGTTGCCGAGCGTCACCGCCGCCGACGAGCTGGGGCTGTTCGATTGTCTGGCCGAGAAAAAAGCGGCCACCGCTGAAGAGCTCGCCGCGGCGCTCGAGCTTGCGCCCCGTGCGATTCGCGCGTTGCTCGGCCTGCTGACTTCCCTCGGGCTGCTGAAGCAGTGCGCCGGCTCATTCGCGTTGACCGAGTCGGCCCGGGCGTACCTCGTTTCCTCGAGCCCCTTCTATTGGGGCCCCGCCCTCGTTCCCCACAAAGTGGTTCCGATGTCTCACACCCAGATCCTCGAGGCGCTGCGGCGCGATAAGCCCGGCGCTTCGACCGACGCTGCCGCGATGTGGAAGGCGCCCGATTCGAACGTGTTGCGAATGTTCACCGCGGTGATGCACGCGCATTCGCTGCCGACCGCCAGCGCGCTGGCCCGCAACCAAGCGTTCGTCGGCCTGCGGCGACTGCTCGATGTCGGAGGAGGCTCGGGCGCCTACTCGGTGTCCTTTGCGCTTCGCCACCCCGAGCTTGCGTGCACCGTGCTCGAGCTCCCCCAGATGACGGCCATCACCGACGAATACCTCGCCGCCACCCCCACCGGCGGCCGCGTGAAGTCGCACCCGGCCGACATGTTCAACGATGTCTGGCCGGGCGGCCATGACGGGGTCTTCTTCAACGACGTGTTTCACGACTGGCCGCTGCCGCAATGCCGGGCCCTCGCGGGCAAAGCCTTCGACGCGTTGCCCAGCGGAGGCTCGGTCTTCCTTCACGAGATGCTGCTCGACGAAGGGCTCGACGGCCCCCTGCCCGCCGCCGCCTATTCGATGATGATGCTCGTCGCTACCCCCGGGCGGCAGCTGTCGGGCAAAGAAGCCCTCGCCATTCTGGCCCAGGCCGGCTTCATCAACACCCGAATCACCCCCACCGTCGGGCACTACGCTTTGGTGTCGGGCCGAAAACCCTGAACCAGGTCAGCCTCCGAGGTCACCAGCGTGGCTCTGCCCGTGGCGCCGAACCGCGCGGCGAGCTCGACCCGGGAATGCACCCCCAGCCGCCTGAAGATTTTCTTCAGGTGCGAGCCAATCGTCGTTTCCGACAGCTCCAGCCGCTGAGCGACGTTGTTGTCACTCAACCCCAGCATCACCAGCCGAACAATCTGTCGTTCCCGCGCGCTCAAGGCCTTGAGCGCTTCTTGCTGCGGCATCATTGGGCGAAATCCGCACGCCTCTGCGAGCGCAATCGCTCCGCGCAGGGTGTCAGACGCGTATTCCGCCACTCCTTTGAGTGGGACGGCATGACGGCTCATCGCCTCTTCCGTCGAGCAGCCCAGGCCAATCGAAATCCACCCGATCGGACCCTGCGCCGTGCCTTTGAGAAAAACGTGCAGCAGCGAGTGGATTCCATTGGGCGTGAACAGCGTCCGCTTCAGCTCGATGTTCACCTGCTGAGCCGCGGACAGCTCCAACGGCGCGTACACTTCATCGCTCGGCACCCGCGCGCTCATCCCGTCGGAGGTCTTTTCAATGCGAGGCAGAAATCGCACGAAGAGCTGCTCGGTCAACGCACGGTGGCTCTCGGGTGAAGTCCCCGCCTGGGCCGCCAGCGAATCGCCGGGAGGGCAGGTCGCGACCGTCACGTATTGAGCGTCGGATGCCCGCCGCACCGCATCGGCCAGCTGCGATCGCCACTCGGCGGCATCCATCAGCTTCTGGGCCGCGACTTCGGCCACTCGCCACCACGTCAGAGGCTCAATCAAGATTGGTCAATGCTCACGCGCGCTTAGAACAGATACCACGTTCGGGGTATTTCGCCACAGAGGCGGTTCTCCCCAAATTCTCGGTGTCCGCCCCGGCGGATACCATGAGCTTTGACGAACTGGCTGCCGATTTTGCGCATGAAGCACTGAGGTTGATCGCCACGCTCGAAGCGGCGCTGCTCCGGCTGGAATCGTTGGAAGCCCCCGAGGGAGCCGCCGAACAGCTCGAAGCGCTTCGGGTGCTGCACACCCTCAAGGGCAACTCAGGGCTGCTCGGCGCCGAGCTGCTGAGCACCACCTTGCATCGGCTCGAGACCTTGATCGAGACCGGCCGCAGCCAGGTCCCGGTGCTGCTGGACTCGATCGGTGCGATCCGCCACGAGGTTCGCCGCATCGCTTCGGGCGGCCCCGCGAGCCAGCCGTCGGCCGAGCTGATCGCTTTGGACCTGGCGCTCGCGACCGGAAAGGTCAGCCCGACGACTTCCGTCGCCTTCGATCTTTCGCCCGAAGTGACCGTGCCCCAGCATCGCCTCGACGCGCTGGTCGCCGCCGCCGGAGATCTGATCATCCACAACGCGCAGTTGCAGCGGGGCATCTCGCGCGGAGCGTCGCTGGCTCAAATCTACGAACGGGCCGACCGGTTCGATTCGGCGGTGAAGTTGATGCACGGCCTGGTGTTGACGGTGCGCACCGTGCCCGTCGGCCAGCTGCTCTCGAAGTGCGAACGGCTGGTGCGCGACGAAGCGCGCCGCCAGAACAAGCAGGTGCAGTTGGTGCTCGACGGAGAGACCACCGAGGCCGACAAGGCCGTGCTCGACCTGATCGCCGGGGTGCTTTCCCATCTGGTTCGAAATGCAATCGTCCACGGCCTCGAGTCACCCGACGAACGGGTCGCCGCCGGAAAATCACCCGAAGGGCGGCTCACCCTTTCGGCCCACTCGGCCGGCGATCGCGTTCTCCTGTTCGTCGAGGATGACGGGCGGGGGCTCGACCGGGAAGCGATCGCCGCGCGGGCGACCTCGATGGGGCTCGACCCGCTCAACGACGCCGAAGAGCTGATCTTCGAGCCCCGCCTGTCGACCGCCCACCTCACCGAGGCTGCCGGTCGCGGAGTGGGGCTCGATGCAGTGCGCCGCACGGTCCTCTCGATTGGAGGCACCGTCGGAGTCTGGAGTCTGCCCGGCCTGGGCACCCGCATCACCCTCACGCTTCCGAGCAGCATCGCGGTGCAGCGGGCGGTGCTGTGCGAAATTTCGGGCGAGACGTTCGCACTGCCGCTGACCGCGATCCTCGAGACGGTTCGCCTCGACCGCACCCGAATTCGCTGGCTCGGGCGCGGCCGAGCCCTCGAACACCGCGGGGCCCTGGTGCCTTTGATCGACACCTGCGCTGAGCTCGGCGCGAGCAAGGACACCGCGGCGTATGCGGTCTTCTTGAGCTCGACCAGCGTGGCCGCTTTGCCGGTCGACGCGCTGCTCGATCAGCAGGACTTCGTCTTTCACTCGCTCGAAAAACGCATCGCCGGCAACGCTCCCATCTCGGGCGCCGCGCTGCTTTCCGACGGCCGGGTCGTCTTGCGGCTCAACCCCGAGCCCCTCGTTCACTCTGCCTCGCAGGCGCGGGCATGAACGACCTGGCCAGTGATCCCAAACGGCTGGTGCGCTTCGTCGAAGGCACCGCCTCGCTCGCGCACGCCCCCCGCGTGGCCCCCGAAGAGACGCGTTGCCTGGTCGCGTTCGGTCTGGCCGACGAGCTGTTCGCGCTGCCAGTCACCACCGTGCGCGAGGTCGTCCGGGTGGTTCACCTGACCCGCATTCCCCAAGCGCCCGAGCACGTGCGCGGGGTTCAGGGGCTTCGGGGCCTGGTGTTGCCGGTGCTCGAGGTCCGCACCCGGCTGGGCCTGCCCCCGCTGGTAATCACCGCCGCTTCGCGAATCATCGTCGTCGAGGCCTGGAACCGGCTGATCGGCCTGCTCGTCGACTCGGTGCAGCGGGTGGTGCGGCTTCCGGTGTCCCTGATTCAGCCGCCTCCGCGCGACATCGTCGGGCGACTGTCCGGCCACGTCAGCGCCGTCGCCGACACCGGGTGGGGAACCGCGCTGGTGCTCGATGTCGATCAACTGCTTCTTCTTTCCCAGCTTCCCGAGAGTCCATGATTTCGATGAGCGTAAAGCGCCGGCTGTGGATCGGTTTCCTCGCCAACCTGATGGTCTTGCCGGTGATGCTGGTCACGATGGGCTGGTCGATTGGGCAGGCAGATCAGATCATGGGCGATTCGGCCCGGCTGACCCGCGCGGCGCAGCAGCTCACGACGCTCTATTCGACCCTGGTCTCGCTGCGGGGCCCCGCCCGGCCCGGGCGAGAGCCGCTGAACCAGGCGCGCATCGCGTTGGTTTCGATGCACGACGAGCTCACCGGCACGCTGTCGACGCTCGGCTCAGACGCCCGGCGCATCAACGAAGACCTCACCGTCGAGCCGCTGGAAGCCGACGCGCTGGTCCTCGCCGAGCGTCACACCCTCGAGCTGCTCAAGGCGGTCTGGGCCAGCTACGAGGCGAATCAACGGCGGGTCGACGAGGTGAAGTCGCGCACCTTCACCGTCTCGTTTTCTGCGGCGCTGGCGGCGGTGATGTTGGCGGTGCTGGCCAGCGTCTTGATCTCGCGCTCGATCATCGGGCCCCTTCAGACTCTGACCCACCACGCGCTGCGCATCGCCGAGGGGGACTTGCGCGACGCGGTGACGGTGCCCAGCGATGCCGAGCTGGCGGCGCTCGGCAATGCCTTCAACCGAATGCGCGAACGGCTGGCCTCACTGATCCACCAGCTGTCGGTGCATGCCTCCGAGGTGTCCGCGACCGCCAAGGCGGTCAAGATCAACACCTCGGAAATGGCAGAGGGCGTCGAGCAACAAAGCTCAGCCACCGAAGAGACGTCGTCGGCAATGGAAGAGATCGCCGCGCAAATTCAAAGCGTCAGTCGAAACACCTCTGAGCTGGCCGACGACGGAGCGCGCGCCTCGGTCACCGCGAAGGAAATCGGCCAGGCCGCCGGTCAGCTTTCCGCCGCCGCCAAAGAGCTAGAGTCTGCGATCGAACGATCGGTTCGGTCGGTCGAATCGGTCTCGCAGCGGGCCGAGTCGTCTTCGAAGAACCTGAGCGAGGCCGATCGTTTCGGGCGCGACATCAGCAAGGAAGCCGAGTCCAGCGGCACCGCGCTCGATGAATCGATTCGGAAAATCGAAATCGTCGGAGCCGGGTCCCGAGACGCCAGTCGCGCGATCGAGCTGCTGGGCACCCGCTCACGACAGGTGCGGTCCATCGTTCAGACGATGGCGGACATCGCCGATCAAACCAACCTGCTCGCGCTCAACGCCGCGATCGAAGCCGCGCGCGCAGGGGAAAGCGGCCGCGGCTTCGCGGTGGTCGCCGAAGAGGTCCGGAAGCTGGCCGAGCGCGCCGTGGTCGCGGCGAAAGAAGTGGCCGAGCTGTCCGAGGGAATTCACCAGCAGACCGAGTCGACCCTCGTGCTGGCTCGCGAGAATGCCACCCGCACCGAGGAAGGCGTGCGGTTGATCGCGGAGACCGGCAGCCGGCTGCGGCGGGTGCTTACGTCGATCGACAAGTCGAGCGCCCTGCTGACTCAGGTCTCATCGGCCGTCGGCGATCAATCAGAGCTCGCGGTGTTGCTGAAGCAGGAAATGGTGAAGCTGCGAGACCTTTCGGCAGTGCTCTCGCGCAACGCCCAGACCCAGGCCGAAGCGTCCACCGGCGTCGTGAGCGCGGTCGAACGCATGAGCGCGCGGACCCGGCAGGTCGCCGACGCCACCGTTCAGGTGCGGGTGGGAGGCGAGCAGGTGGTGAAGGCGGTCGAAAACATCAGCGTCGTCGCCCGGCAGAACCACGACGCGGTGACGCGGGTGACCACTGCGATGGAAACGATGGTGGTCCGGGTCGAAGAGCTGAAGCTGAGCATGAGCGCGATCAAGACCGCCGGGCCGACGAGCGCATGAGAATTGCCCGCGCAGCCTCGTCCATCGACCCCGACCGCCTCGACCCGGCCTGCCTCACGGCATTCGGCCAGCTGGTCCGCGATCGACTCGGGCTTCAGACCGCTCGCAACCGGGAACTGCTCGCCCGGAAGCTGTGGTCGACCGCCGCAGATGCCGGCCTGCTGGAAACCGACCCTTCTTCCTGGGTCGAACAGCTGGTCCGGTCCTCTCAACACTCGCGGTGCTGGGCGGCGATGGCCGACGCAGTCCCCAACCACGAGACGTCATTCTTCCGCGATGTCGAGCAGCTGCAGGGCGCGATCGCGGGTCTGAAGCCAGGCCCCGGCCCGGCCCGGCTGTTGTCTGTCGGCTGCTCGTCCGGCGAAGAGGTCTTCAGCCTCGTGATGTTGCTGCACGAACAGCTCGACGCGCTGTGGGGCAGGCAGGCCGAGGTGTGGGGGGTCGATGTGAGCCCCGCGGCGCTGACCCGCGCCCGGCGAGCCTGGTATTCGGCGGGCGCGGTAGATCGCGCCGGGGTGGGCCCGGCGGGGTGGCACCACCGGTTTCTGCGTGCAGCCGAAGGCGGCTGGAACGTGCGGGACCTGGTGCGCGCGCGGACCCGGTTTCACGAAGCCAACCTCGCCTTCCCCGAGAGCTTGGCGGTGTTGGGCCAGTTCGATGTCGTCCTGTGCCGCAACGTGCTGATCCACTTCGAGCCGCAGGCGGCGCGTCTGGCCGTGACGACCCTTCGTTCACTGGTGCGGCCGGGCGGAGCTCTTCTGCTCGGCGCGGCCGAAGCCCCCCTGCTGGGGGTCGGACTCTGAAGATCCGGGTCGCCCTCGTCGACGACTCGTCCTTCGCCCGCCGGGCGATGGCTCGCGTTCTCTCTGAGGCCAATGACATTCAAATCGTCGGCTTCGCCTCGAACGGCGAAGAGGCGCTCACGCTGTGCGACGCCCAGCACCCCGACGTGATGCTGCTCGATCTCTCGATGCCGGTGCTCGACGGCAGAGCCACGCTGGCGAGGCTTCGCTCACGCCCCAACCCACCTCAGGTGGTGGTCGTCAGCGCCGGGGCCCAGGCCGGCGCCGAGCAGACGCTCGAAGCGCTCGAGCACGGCGCCTTCGACTTCGTCGACAAGAGCAGCGTTCCCCAGATGCAGATGCACGAGCTGGGCTCAGAGCTGTTGGGCAAGGTCCGCGCGGCGGCCGAAGCCAGGGTGCGGCCCCACGCGTTGCGGCGGGCTGCGTCGGGCCCGTCGTGGCGCCAGGCAGTTCCGGGCCTCGTCGTCATCGGGGCGTCGACCGGCGGGCCGCTCGCGCTGAAGACCGTGCTCAGCCAGCTGCCCGCGAATTTCCCTACGCCGGTGGTGGTCGCGCAACACATCGCCCCGACCTACGTGCCGGCGCTGACCAGGCGTTTGGGCGAAGCGTGCGCCTTGCCCGTGCAGATGGCTCGATGGAATGCACCGCTCGAGCCTGGAATTCACGTGCTGTCGGCGACCGCAAACACCGAAGTTCGAATTCGGGCCGGAACTCTGGAGCTTGCGAGGAAAGCCCCCGGTCGCAGCCTGCACGTGCCCACCATCGATGTGTTGTTCGAGACCGCCGCGCAAGCGTGTCCCGGAGCGTGGGGCGTGCTGTTGACCGGCATGGGTCGGGACGGCGCGGCGGGTCTGTTGGCGCTGCGGGAACAAGGCGGCCTGACCGTCGCTCAAGACGCGCGGACTTGCGCCGTCTACGGAATGCCGCGCGCCGCAGACGAGCTGAATGCCGCCTGCGCTGTGCTGCCCGTGCATGCGATTGGCACCTACCTGTGCGAGGCCGTTGCCCGCGCGACCGCCCGTGTCGTTGGACTGCAGTTCCACCCGTAGAGGAGGTGTTCTTGATGCTTGGACAATGGACCGCGCCGTTCGTTGCTGTGGTGTTGCTGGCTGGGTCAGCCGAGGCAGAAGATCCGCTCGAGGCAGCGGCTGCGCGCGCAGGGTGTCCGGCGGGCAGACATCACCGCACCGCCCAGCAAGTGGTGGACGATTTCCACGCCACCCTCGCGGCGGGAAACCTTCACCAGGCCGTGATCTGCAACTACGCCGTCGACGCCAAGGTGCTGACGCCCGGTGGCATCGCTTCGGGACAAGCAGCGATCGAAGCGGGCCTGGCGGCGTACGGGATGTTGTTTGGAACTGCGATTCCCACCGTGCTGGTCAATGAATCGACCGTCGACGTGGTCTTGATCATCTACTCGTTGGTGACCCCGTTCGCGTCCATCCCCGATGGCTCAGACACCTATGTCGTCCGGCACGGCTTGATTCGCACCCAGGCGGTTCACGCCACCATCGTGTTCGGTGCCCCGTCACCGTGAGCTCAGACAAGAAAATCCTGGTGGTAGAGGACTCGGAGTTCGTTCGGCAGATCTACCGCGTGGCCTTCCGAAAAATCGGAGGCTACGAGGTGATTCACGCCAACAACGGCGCCGAAGGACTGGCCGCGCTCGCCGCGCAACCGCGGTTCGAGCTGGCGATCGTCGACATCAACATGCCGGTGATGAACGGGTTGGCCTTCATCGAACAACTGCGACGCGCCCCCCGGCACCACGACACCCGGGTTCTGGTCGCGACCACCGAGAGCGCGGACGGAAAGATTCGCGACCTCGTCGCGCGCTCGGGCATCACCTATCTGCGCAAGCCCTTTAGCCTCGAACGGTTGATCGAGGCTCTGCGGGCGCTGCTTTCTCTGGCCCCGATGTCCATTCCCCCCGGCACTCCATGATCGTCACCGAAGCCCACTTCGACGTTTCTCAACTGCACGCCCGCGCTGTCAGGCCGAACACCGTCGGGTCTCTGATTGCTGCTCGACTGCACTGCCTTGGAGTCTGCCAGGCGTTCGGTCTGGTCGGAGGAGCCGTCGCTCCCCTGGCTGCCGCGCTTCAGCAGACGCCGATCGAGGTCTTTCACTTTCGCCACGAAAGCGGCGCGGCCTTTGCGGCGACCGAGGCCTACTTCGCCACGGCGCGACCGACCGTGGTCTTCGCCACCAGCGGTCCGGGCATCACCAACGCACTCACGGGCTTGATGGCCGCCCGGTGGGAAGGGGCGAAGGTCATTCTGTTGTCGGGCTCTACCTCGTCCGCGCTGCGAGGACGCGGGGCGTGCCAGGAGACCAACGGGTTGACGATGCCGGCCGGAGTCTTCGAGAAGGGGCCGCTGTTCGATTACGCGGTCCAAATCGAAACGGCAGACGAGCTGCCTGCGGTGCTGCGGCGAATCGAGCAGGGGTTGGCTGGGCCCGGGGGCTTCGTGGCGCATCTGAGCCTCTCGACCGTGCTGCAGACCCAGAAGACTTCCAACATTCAGGAAACCCGAGGCGACCTGCACGCTTTGGCCGTCTGTGCTTCGGACCCTGACCTGTCTCACTGCGCGCAACTGCTCGAGAGCGGACCTGCGGCCCTCTGGGTCGGCTTCGGTGCGCGGCGGGCTTCGGTCGCGGTGCGCCGCCTCGCCGAACGGCTGGGCTGCGCGGTGATGAGCACTCCGCGCGGGAAGGGAATCTTTCCCGAGACCCACCCGCTGTACCTCGGGGTCACCGGCCTGGGTGGGCACGCGCGGGTCGAGCAGTACCTGAGCGCAAATCCTCCCGACCATGTGCTGGTGCTCGGCACGCGGCTGGGCGAGCCCTCTTCATTCTGGCGGTCGGAGCTCGTGCCGCGAGAGAGCTTCATTCACGTCGACCTCGATCGCAGCGTGCCGGGAGCGGCGTACCCCCTGGCTCGGACCCTGGCGGTCCAATCGGACATCGGCCCCTTCGTCGAGGGGGTCCTCAGTCGTCTGCGTGCACCGGCGCGGACGCCCCGGCCCCCGCCAACACCCCCGGTCGCCTCGTCCAGCCGTCCAGGGCCGATTCGAGCCCACTTCTTGATGGAAACGATTCAGACCGAAGTGATTCGCAACACCGACGCGGTGGTGCTGACCGAGTCGGGCAATGCCTTCGCCTGGGGAAACAATCTGCTGAAGTTCGACGAGCCCCATCGGTACCGGGTGAGTGTCGGCTTCGGTTCGATGGGACACGCCACCACCGGAGTCGTCGGTTGCGCGCTCGCCCGACGCGGGAAGGCGGTCGCGATCGTCGGCGACGGCGCGATGTTGATGAACAACGAAATCAGCACTGCGGTGCAATACGGCGCCAACGCGGTCTGGGTGGTGCTCAACGATTCCCAGTACGGAATGGTGGAGCACGGAATGCGAATGCAGGGCTTCCGCCCGGTCGAAACCCAAATGCCTTTGACGGACTTCGTCGCCATCGCGCAGGCGATGGGCGCCGATGGCACCGCGGTGCACGATGAGGCGGCGCTCGCCCCGGCCTTGCGCAAAGCGATGGCGGCGCGCGGTCCCTTCGTGCTCGACGTGTACGTCGACAAGACCGAGCCCGGACCGTGGATGCGCAGAATTCAGAACTTGATCCTTCAGGGCGCGCAAGGAGCCGCCTCATGAGCGGCGCGGGGATGAGCGCGCTTGCGGTCCGATTCCCGGCGCGCCGGGTGGGGCCCGAGTATTGGAAAGAAAAATACCCCCACCTGCTCAGCGAGGCAGCCCATCGGTCGTTGTCCAGAGTGTGGGCGGCGCCAACCGCCGAATCTTCTGCGGCAGTGTTCGACGCCGCGGCAGCTCCGTACATTTCGGACCCGTTTCGGGGAGGCAAGGATCGCTGGATTCTCGGCGAGGGCGAGGATTCCAGAACTTTGGAATTGGAAGCGGCCCGGGAAGCGCTCGCGGCGTCGGGGTGGAAAGCCTCAGAAATCGGGCTGATGATCGTCACTTCCTTTCTGCCGGAAAATGTCGCGGTGGGAAACGCCGCCTGGCTGGCAGGCGAGCTGCGCCTGGGCGGTGAAGCCTTCAACCTCGAGTGTGCGTGCGCGGGTTCGATGGTTGCCTTTCAGTTGGCTTGCCAGTTGGTCCGCAGCGGCGCGTACGCGCGCGTGCTGGTGGTGACCTCGTGTACCTATTCGCGAATCGTCGAAGACAGCGACACCTTGTCGTGGTCCGTCGGCGACGGCGCGACTGCGTTCGTCGTCGAGAAGACCGAAGAGGGCCACGGTTGGCTGGGGGGAAAGACGATGCACACCGCTCAAACCTGCGGCGTGATGTACACCGGCCCGGTCGTGGGGGCCGAAGGCGCGGCGGTGCTGCGCATGAAGCCCGGTCTGCGCCCAGCGGCGGTGCTGCGCGAGACGGCCGAGCCCATTTTGCGCACCTGCGTCGCTGGAGCGCTCGACGCGGCCGGCTTGCCCCTCGAGGCGATCGACTTCTTCATCACCACCACTCCGACCGCCTGGTACTCGAAGTTCTGTGGACAGGTGCTCGGGTATCCCGAGAGCAAGACCGTCAACCTCCACCCCCACATCAGCAACGTGGGCCCGGTGATGGTCCCCGCCAGCCTTCACCATGCTGCCAGCCTTCGCCTGATCAAGCCGGGCGACAAAGTATTGCTCTACGCGATTGGCAGCGAGGCTCAGGCGTCGGCGGCGATCGTCAAGTGGGGGAAGGTCGCGTTGGGTCCTTCGCGCGCTACCCCGGTCGCGTGACCGGCGCCGCGCAACCGCCAGCGAGGTCTCGCGAGAGGCACGCCTCGAGGGAGGCGAAGCGGCCCCGGCTGACTGGCTGCTGCAATGAGAACGATCTGGGGCGTTGACGTCTGGGCCTGTCACTGAGTGGCAGGCGGGAACGTCATTGCCCCTGGGCTCGGCTGCGAACGATGTCTGGTCTGTGGGCGACGACGGAATCGCAACCCACTGGAACGGGACGGCGTGGTCCAGCGCAGCGAGCGGAACGCCAAACAACCTGCTCGCGGTCTGGGGGAGCGGCACGATCGCGTGGGCAGTCGGCGACCGTGGCGACATCCTTCGATGGAATGGGACGGCCTTTGCGGCGGCGACAACCGGCAGCACGAAGACCCTTCATGGCGCGTGGGGGAGCGGACAGAACGACATCTGGGTAGTGGGGCGTGTGGAGCCGTGGGCCGAACGAGACCTGGGTCGTCGGAGAAGGCGGCACAATTCTTCGCGGGCCGTGATGAAGCGCTCGAACGGCTTGAGCGCGTAGACGGCGCGGGGATATTCCTTCGTCTGCCCGGTGACCAAGCAAGGCCACGACGGGGCCCGCGCAGGTGTCGTTTGCGCACCGAGGATCGCGGCCGTATACACGCCCGCATGTTCGAACACGCTGCCGCGACACTCGAGAAAGGCTTCCGCCGGTCCGCGATGTGGGCCTACGCGCTGAACCAGTCGCGCGCGAAGGTTTTGATGGACCCGGTCTATCTGGGGGTCGCCAGGCTGCTGCTGCGCGACACGCCGGGTCCGAGCAAGAAGCTGCAGAACGAAACGTTCGCGACCAACTTGTTTTTTCCGTATCGCGCGTTGTCGCGAAAGCTGCAGTACTTCATCGAAGACTGGGACTTCAGCGAGGCGCGGCCCGAGCTGCTCACGCCCCGCCAGCGCCAGATGATGCACACCGTCGCCCTCGGCGAGACGAGTGGAGCGGCGGTCGCGGACGGGTTCTTGCGCGCGTTTCGCACCCACCCCGAGCTCGCGGCTTTCTTCGGCACCTGGTTCACCGAGGAGCTCAACCACTTCATCGGCTACCACATCTACCTGCGTCAGATGGGCGAGGCGTGGCCCGCAGCGCGCGGTCTGGAAGTCGCCGAGACCGAGGTGATTCCGTACGCGAGCGACCTGATGGAAGTGGCCGCATGCAACATGTACCAGGAGCTGCTCGGGTTCCTCGTCTACCGCTCATTCGCCAAGCAGGTGAAGGATCCGTTTCTCGCGAAGATGCTGGCCCAGTTCGCGAAGGACGAGCTGCGGCACTTCCGCTTCTACCAGGACGTGGTGGCGCGACACATTCAGGACAACCCTGCGTTCCGCGCGGTGGTGCTCAAGGTCTTTCTCAAAGCCACCTCTCCGTACAACCAGATCTCGGGCGGCCCTTCCAACGTGCTCGACCACCTCGCGATGGGCGCGTTCTATTTCCGCAAACCGGAATTCGACTTCTTCCTTCGTGAGAACGAGTACCTGTTCGGGACCCAGTTGAGCGGCTTCTGGAACTGGTACTTCAAAGACGTGGCAGCCCCGTGCGCGTTCTGCGCGAAGAGCACCCACCAGTGCGCGTGCGAGCACTACGAGGACGGCGAGCCGGCTGCGGTCAAGAACCCTCAATGGTGGAAGAGGGTCACCTCGACGCGCGCCCATGATCCCCGCATCGACATCGACCTGTGGGCCCAGGCGATTCTCGCGCAGCGCGGCGAGAACCGGAACCGCTCGACCGCTGCGGTGGCCTGACCGACGTTGTTTCAGCGCGGCTGCGCGCCGCTCAACAGCAGGTCAATCAGGCGCTCGAGAAACGCGTCGGTGACCCGCGCCTGCTCAATGAAGATTCGGGGCATCAAGGTCCCTGCGATGGTCGTTAAGATCAGCTGAACGTCGGCGTTCGGCGCCAGCCCTCCTCGAGCGATTGCTCGCTTCAAGACGAGGCGCGGCGCTGGGCTTGGGGCTGACGTTCAACGCCAGCGGGCACCGGCCCGCTTGTCTTCTCGCTCGCCGCTGCGCCCTCTGGAGGGTCGGTCACTTCGACCGGGAGTTATCTATCGGGCTCGACCTTCCCCGCGCTCGATCAGGTGCAGGTACAGAGCTGCTCGCGCAGAGGTGAACGAGAATCGGTCTGGACACCCGCAGGTTGGCAGCGCTCAACAGCTCGATCGAAACCGTCGCTGCGGAACAGGGTTTCCTCGATGTTCCGGCGGGACTTCGGTTCGATTCGGCATCTCAGTCGGTCGAATGGACGCCGCTTCGCGAGCAGGTCGGAAGTCACGACCTGGTGCTGTACGCCGACACGTCCACGGGAAGATTGACCCAGCCGATTCACCTCGAAGTCAGCTGCACTCCGGTCAAGCTCAGAGTGGGCTGTGGCTGCTCGAACGACCCTGCGGCGGCGGTCGGATGTTTGCTCGCGCTGCTCGGCTTGGCGAGGAAGCGCCGGTCGTCACCGTAGGGCCGATGGGACCCACCCTTGATAGGTCCAATGTAGGTCTGTCACCTTCGACGGACACCCGAAGGGAACGCAGCGCTCGGCGCTCACCCCTGCGGTAAGTCTGGGTGTCCATGGTGACCTTGCTTGCTGGGCTGTTGCTGGCCGCCGCACCCGATGTGGCCTTGCTCTCGACGGTGCCGGACGCCGAAGTGACCGAGCTTCGCTTCCAGCCGCTGGGAGATTCGCGGCTGAGCGCTCCGGTCGCCCGCGTGCTTCACGTCGCGCAGGAAACCGTCCTCGGATCCGTGATTCCCGGAACCCGCCGGGTGGTCGCGATCGCGGTCACCGAACAGCGCAGAGACTTGTCGTTCGCCTCGAGCCTGGTCCTGCTCGAAGCCAACAAGCCCTCGCGGGTGCTGTGCGACCGGGTGGTGCTCGGCACCCGCCCCCTGGTCACCGCCGACGGAAGAGTCTTCGTGCAGCGCGGCCGCGCGGGCGAAGGTCGAATCGACGCGCTCACGATCGACGAAGTGGATCTGCGCACTGGCCGCACCCGCGAAGTGCTGGGGTTCAATGGCTTCACGGTCTTCCTCGCCGGCAGCATCGGCCGCGAGCTGCTCGTCTACCGCGTGGGGCCGAAGGGCACCGACCTGATCGCCGTCCACGTCGACGCGCTCGGCGTCCGCGTGCTGATTCCTTCGATGCAGCCGCTGGCCCGAGACTTCGCGCTCGCCGCGGACAACCGGACCCTCTTCTACACCCAGGGCGATGCGTCGACCGCCCAGTGGTACGTCGAGAAGCTCGACCTGCAGAGCCTGGCCGTCACCCGACTGGCCGAGGGGCCTTCGATGGCGCTGTTGCCGACCCCGTTCCCCGATGGACGGGTGGCCTTTGCTCCCGGCGCCGGAATGGGACTGAAGGACCTCGAAGGCAAGACGGTGCTCGAATCGAAGGGTCCCGGCTACGAGCGGGTCCGCGCCTTCACCCACAAGCGCGTCGCGATCGGCCTCCACGAAATTCCGGGGGACTTCCCTCGTGCCCTGGGTGACTTCGCCGTTCCCTCCGGCCAGCGCCTCGACGTCGCGGGAGTCATCGAATGAGAAGCGCGATCCTGACCGCGGCGCTCTTCTCGACGGCCTCCGCCGCGTACTGCCCCAGCTACACCCTGACCAGCACCGGCAACACCCTGAACTGTGGAGTGGAATCGGCCGCGGGAATCAACCCCACCCCCACCCAATGGCAGGCCATCTTCGCCGTCGTCTCGGGCGGGCCCGCCAACTGGGGCACCAACGGTCCCGCGGTGGCGGACATCGGCTCGGGCTGCGGCAAGCCGTTGCCGACCACCCAGGTCCCCGCCCGATTTCCCTGCGAATTGCTGAAGGCGATCGCGATGCAGGAATCGAGTTGGAAACAGTTCTGCGTTCCCGAGTCGCCCTCGGATCAAATCGGAAAGACCTCGCGCACCATCATCGCCTTCGACTGCGGGTACGGCATCGGGCAGGTCACCAGCGGGATGCACGGGGGCGAGAACCCCGCCTTCGACCGCGCGCGGGTGGCCAGCGATCCGACCTACAACATGGCGACCGGCACTCAGATTCTCGCCTCGAAGTGGAAGGCCACTCAGTGCGTCGGCGACAACCAGCCGAGAATCATCGAGGACTGGTACACCGCGACGTGGGCCTACAACGGCCTCGCGTACAGCAACAACCCCTCGAACCCCGCCTACTCGTCGACCCGCGGCATCTACAACCCGAACGTCGGCGGCAGCCGCCCGTACCAGGAAAGGGTCTTCGGGTGGATGGAGCACCCTCCGGGCGCCACCTACTGGAACGTCACCGCGGTGGCGTATCCCAATTCCGCGCTGGTGGGCGGAGCGGGGTCTCCTCCTTCCCTTCCCAGTTCCACGTGTGCCTCGCCGACCGACTGCGCGGGGACC
Organism: Archangiaceae bacterium; assembly: GCA_043750125.1. GTDB lineage: Bacteria > Myxococcota > Myxococcia > Myxococcales > Myxococcaceae > JAGSPQ01. Next base: position 20,098 of record JAYVCD010000316.1, read on the forward strand.
CGTTCGACGCACGTCTCGTCGTGCTTCAGCGTCGACGCAGGAACTCCCGATGCGGGGCCGAAGCCAGACGCGGGGCCGAAGGCGGACTCAGGCACTGCCGACTCGGGAACGCCGGTGGACGACGGCGGCATCGAGATGGACGCGGGCCTCACCCCCGAAGATGCAGGCCCCCCCGACGGAGGCCACGTTTCGGTGGGCGACTACAAGGTTCGCAAGCTCGACGACACGCTGGGCGCGGTGGCTCCGAAGGGCTGTGGCTGCGCCGCGTCGACCGGTACGGCGGTGTTCTGGTGGGTGGGACTGGCGCTGCTCGCAGTGAAGCGCCGCGGTCTGATTCGTTGACTTGTGAGGCTTGACGGCTAGCTTCCGACGCCTTCAGCACCAATCGAGGGGTAATACATGACGCGCGTAGCACCGCTGCTGGCCGCCTTGCTGGTGGCCGTTCCGGCCCTGGCTGAACAGTCGAAATTCAACCTTTCCATCGAACCTGCAGTCGGCGCGGGGCTCAACCGTTCCACCTTCGTCTCGGGGGGTTGGCTGCAGCTCGATACGACAGTTTTTGGACTGGGGCCGCTGGCTCCTTCGATTGAAATCTTCGGCGTGGGCAGTCAGAACACCACCTACCTCGCGGCCGGCGCGGCGTACGGAGCGGGCATCGGACTTCGCCTTCGCCTGCTCAATGACGAGCACGGCTACCTGTTCAACCCGGGAACCGACAACAAGGGAAACCTCTGGGGAAATCTGTGGATTGACGCGCACCTCATCGGCGCGCACGGAGGCCTCGGGCTGGGGTTCGACGCGAGCCTGGGGTACGAGTTCTCGCTGATTGACGGTCTGCAAATCGGCCCGTTCGGCAAGTTCGTCTGGGTCGGCAACAACAAGATGATGCTCGGCGGCTTGTCGTTCACCGTCGGCTTCCCGAGCGAAATGCCGGCCGACTACGACCCGGACAACGACGGGATCAAGGGCGCGGCGGACAAGTGCCCCAATGATCCGGAAGACAAAGACGGCTTCGAAGACGAAGACGGCTGCCCTGAGCTCGACAACGACAAGGATGGGATCCCCGACGCGCTCGACAAGTGCCCCAATGAGCCCGAGGACAAAGACGGCTTCCAAGACGACGACGGGTGCCCGGATCTCGACAACGACAAGGACGGCATTCCCGACGCGCTCGACAAATGCCCCAACGAGCCCGAGGACAAAGACGGCTTCGAAGACGCCGACGGGTGTCCGGACCCCGACAACGACAAGGACGGAATTCCCGACGTGAAGGACAGCTGCCCCAACGAGCCCGAGGACAAAGACGGGTTCGAGGACGAAGACGGTTGCCCGGACCCGGACAACGACAAAGACGGGATCCCCGACATCCGGGACAAATGCCCGAACGAGCCCGAGACGTTCAACGGCATCGAGGACGAGGACGGCTGCCCTGAGAAAGAGTCGAAGGTCTACGTGACGCGCGAGAAGATCGTGATCACCGAGAAGATCTTCTTCGAGTTCAACAAGGCGAAGATCCTGCCCAAGTCGGATCCCCTGCTCGACAACGTCGCCGACGTGCTCAACAAGTTCCCCCAGGTGAAGAAGATTCGCATCGAGGGTCACACCGACGACGTGGGCACCGACGCGCAGAACCAGGTGCTTTCCGAGAAGCGCGCCCGGTCGGTCTACGACGCGATGGTGAAGCGGAAGGTGGATCCCAAGCGCCTCGAGTCGAAGGGCTATGGCAAGTCGCAGCCGCTGGTGAAGGAGAAGACCGATGCCGCCCGCGAGCAGAACCGTCGCGTCGAGTTCATCGTCGTCGACATGGTTCCGATCGTCGAAGAGGTCATCAAGCCCGCTCCGTAACGGGCCTCCTCAAAGCAGCCTTTTCTCCCCCCCGCGTCAGCTCGAGCGGGGGGGATTTTTTTTCAGGACTCGCCGACCATTTTTTCAGGGCGGACCCACTGGTCGAACTGCTCGGGCGTGACCAGCTTCAGCTCGACGGCGACCTGCTTGAGCGTCTTGCCTTCCTTGTGTGCGGTCTTCGCAATCTTCGCCGCGTTGTCGTACCCGATGTGCGGGTTGAGCGCGGTGACCAGCATCAAGCTCTTCTCGAGGTTCTCCTGAATGCGCGGAGCGTTCGCCTCGATCCCCACCACGCAGTGCTCGCGGAAGCTGTTCATCCCGTCCGCGAGCAGGCGGCAGGACTGGAGGAAATTGTGAATCATCAGCGGCTTGAAGACATTGAGCTCGAAGTTGCCGGACGCTCCGCCGATGGTGATTGCCACGTCGTTCCCCATCACCTGCCCGCAGAGCATCGTCAGCGCCTCGCACTGGGTGGGGTTCACCTTCCCCGGCATGATGCTGCTGCCCGGCTCGTTCTCCGGAATGATGATTTCGCCCAGGCCTGACCTGGGCCCGGACGACAGCCAGCGCACGTCATTGGCGATCTTGAACAGCGCGGCGGCGAGGCTCTTCAGGGCCCCGTGGGCGTGAACGATCGCGTCGTTGGCCGCCAGCGCCTCGAACTTGTTCGCCGCGGTGATGAAGGGAAGCCCGGTGAGCGTCGAGATTTCCTTCGCCACCCGTTCGGCGTAGCCCTTCGGAGCGTTCAGCCCCGTGCCCACCGCCGTCCCGCCCAAAGCCAGCTCGTGCAGGTGCGGCAGCGCGGCGTCGAGGTGCTTGAGCGCCTGGGACAGCTGCACCACGTAGCCTGAGAATTCCTGGCCGAGGGTCAGCGGCGTCGCGTCCTGCAAGTGGGTGCGGCCGATCTTCACGATGCTCTTGAAAGCTGTCGCCTTGGCGTCCAGCGCGTCGCGCAGCGCCTTGAGCGATGGAGTGACGGCACGCGCGATCGAATCGGCCGCGGCGATCGACATCGCGGTGGGAAAGACGTCGTTGCTCGATTGCCCCTTGTTCACATCGTCATTGGGGTGGACCTTGCGGCCCTCGCCGCGTTGCCCGCCCATGATTTCCGAGGCGCGGTTGGCGAGCACCTCGTTGACGTTCATGTTGGTCTGGGTCCCGCTGCCGGTCTGCCAGACGGAGAGGGGAAATTCGCCGCTCCATTTTCCGGCGAGCACTTCGTCAGCGGCCTGCTCGATCGCTTTCGCCTTGTCGGCAGGAAGGGACTTGTTCTCGGCATTGACGCGCGCGGCGGCCTTTTTGGCGAGCACCAACGCGGACAACAAGGCGGGCGGCATCTGCTCGGTGCTGATGTGGAAGTGGTGCAGGCTGCGCTGAGTCTGCGCTCCCCACAGGTGCTCGGCGGGGACTTCGATGGGACCGAAGGTGTCTTTCTCGATGCGGAATTTGGGGTCGGACATTCCGGGGGGTCTAGGTCACCCCTCGGCGACACGCTACGGGGTTTCGCCGACAGAAAGCTCTTCATGCGCGAGCGGATGAGTGATTGAAGAAGAGGGCATGCGTGCGCTCGCCGAACATTCAATGAACCTTCGGCTGCGTTGCGACGATCAGGGCGCTCAAGCCCGACCGAGGTCCGCCATCAAGGGCAATTGGCAACACTTCCTCTTGATCGGCCTGCTGATCGCACCCTTCGGATCGCGCGCCCAGGACGTGCCGGCGGCGACCTCAAGGGTCGGCGAGCCTGGTCCACTCGAGGACGAGCGATTCAGCGTTCATTTCCAGATGACGGCGGCCACGCAGTACCACCCGGCCTTCGCCGCGAAGTATTCCGGCCAGAACAGCCTTGAGGCCCAAGCGGAGAGCGCCACCGCGATGGTCGCAACCGGCTTTCTCGACCTCCGGTTGTGGCGCGGGGCTGAGGTCATTTTCAATCCCGAGCTCAGTGGCGGATCTGGGCTGAGCAAGACGCTGGGCGTTGGAGCTTTTCCCAGCGGGCTGGTGTACCGCGTCGGAAGCCCCGCACCCGCGGTCTACATCGCCCGGCTCGCCTTCAAGCAGACCTTGGGGCTCGGAGGAGGGACGGTGCTCGTCGAGGCAGGCCCAAATCAGGTCAGCGGCCACCGGGACCGAGACTCTCTCACCGTCTACGTCGGTCGTCTTTCCGTCACCGACATGTTCGACGGCAACGCCTACGCACATGACCCGACGACGCGGTTCTTCAATTGGGCGCTCTTCGCCTCGGGCGCGTGGGACTACCCGGCCGACACGCGCGGCTACACCTACGGTCTGTTGAGCGACCTGTCGATCAACTGGTGGTCCGTGCGCGCGGGCCTCGCGATGCTTCCGCAATATTCCAACCTGATGGTCATGGAAACCCGCCTCGACAAGGCTCGCGGCCTGATGGCGGAATTCGAAGCCCGCTACGCACCCAGGGGCCGAAAGGGCTCCGCGCGATTGCTGCTGTTCCTAAATGACGCGCGAATGGGGAGCTACCAGCAGGTGACCGAGAATCCCAACGCGTACGGCAACGAGGTCTCTGCTACCCGTGTGTTTGGGCGCACGAAGTATGGCTTTGCAATCTCTGTCGACCAGGAGATTTCAGATTCTCTGGGTGCCTTCCTTCGGGTGAGCGCCAACGACGGTGCGAACGAGACGTGGGCCTTCGCGGAAATCGACCAGTCGCTGGCCGTGGGCGGAGTGCAAAAGGGCACGCTCTGGCGCCGGCCTGACGACGAGTTCGGGGTGGCCATCGTCATCGGCGGGCTGTCGTATTGGCATCGGAAATATCTCGAGGGCGGCGGCTACGGCTTCATGATCGGCGATGGTGCCCTCCGCTTCGGCCCAGAGACCATCCTCGACGCCTACTACCGGTTGCAGGTGGTGCCCCACATTGCGATTTCCGGCATCTACCAACTGGTCGCGAACCCTGGTTACAACCAGGACCGTGGCCCAGTGCATATTTTCTCAGCGCGCCTTCGCGTGGATTTATAATGCAGCCATGACCATTCGTTGCGCGGTTGCGCTGTTGCTGACGATGGTGCTGACCGGCTGCAACAATCACGCGGGAGCTGTGTGTGAGGCCGTGGGCGACTGCTCTGAGGCGGGCTCATCGGACTGGATCTCGCAATGTGTTGCCGAAGGAGATCTGCTGATGAACGAGAGCCAGGCCATCGGCTGCTCCACACAGTTTGACGCGTACTTCTCGTGTGCTGACGCGAAATACGTTTGTACCGGCAACGTCGCCCGCTTTGCGGGCTGCGCTGATTCCCGGGCAAGACTCGACGCCTGTCTCGCCAAGGCCACTGCGGATACAGGTTGCGCCCAACTCGCCGCGGCAGTGATGGCCTGTCCTGGCTTCGACGCGGGCGTCGTGCCCGGCTCGTGCAGCGTCACACGCTCCTGCGAATCGCGCTGTGTCCTCGCTTCCGAGCAAAACGTGTGCGCCCCGCAATTGGCGGAGCTCCAAGCGTTTATCGACTGTGCCAAAAGCTGTCCGTAGTTTGTGGCGGAGCGCTTCGGATCTGCGCCGAGGAGCCTGGCTGACTCGACCAGGCTGCGAAGATGACTCGTCATGAAAACGCACCCGTCCCAACACACCGCAGGTATTTGACGGCCGTTCCGATTTCGTTGCCGGGCAGAAACCGCTGCCCTGGATTCAGCTCCTGATGTCTTCGACGATGGGGCGCGACGACTCGTCGCGAAGTCTGAAACGGGGAAGTCGGAAAGACGGCGCCTTGACGGCCGCGCTGGGGGCGTCGAGGTTACGCCCCCGATGAAAGACGAGGCCGCCTTCGCCGGACACAGAAGTGACATGAGAGGGACGGTCTGGTTGCTGCTGTTGATCCCTACGCTCGCAGCGGCGGGGACGGTTCGCGTGCGGGTCTCCGCGCTGGCACAGATAGAGTCGTGTCGCAGCGATCGCGCACTGGCGACGCAACTGCGCACCATGGCCGGATTGGCCGTGGTCGACCGCGACTTCGATTTCGACGCGACGTTCGAGCGCGACGGAGCGGACTGGAGAATCTCGCTCCGCCGACCCGACGGAAGTCTGGCGTTGCGGCGCAGCCTGGTTGGCGCCACCGAGTGCGTCGATGTCTCATTTGCTGCGGCGCTGATCATCGAACGGTTTGCGCGCGCGTTGGACGTGAAGCTCGCACTTCCCACCGGACACAAGCTTGAGGCCGGCCCAGGTCCCGAGACCCAGGCGACGGGCGAGGCCGAATCAAAGGCGGCGAGGAACATCGGACCACAAGAGCCAGCGACCTCGAGGAGCTCGACGAACGTCGCCAAGACGAAGGCCGGTGGGAACAAGGAGGGCACATCGAGGACCGCTGAGACGAGAGCCGCTGAGACGAGAGCCGCTGAGACGAGAGCCGCTGAGACGAGAGCCGCTGAGAC
>JAYVCD010000317.1:0-4488 GCA_043750125.1 Archangiaceae bacterium
CCATGAACCTCGTCGACCTGAAGGGCATCAAGAAGACCTACCTGCTGGGCCAGACCAAGGTCCCCGCGCTCTCGGGCGTCGACCTGTCGATCGAGAAAGGAGAGTTCACCGTCGTGACCGGGCCTTCCGGCAGTGGGAAGACGACCCTGCTCAACATCATCGGGTGTCTGGATCGCGCGACCGAAGGCAGCTACGTGCTCGACGGAGTCGATGTGAGCAACCGCGACTTCGATGACCTCGCCGAAGTGCGAAACCAGAAAATCGGCTTCATCTTCCAGAGCTTCAATTTGATTCCGGTGCTCGACGTGGCCGAGAACATCGAGTTCCCCTGCGCGGTGCGAAAGAACGCCGAGCCCCCCGCGAAGCTCCGCGCCCGCGTCGTGGCGCTGGCCGAAGCGGTCGGCCTCAAGCCCTACCTGCGCCACAAACCCGACGAGCTGTCCGGAGGTCAGCGGCAGCGGGTCGCGATCGCGCGCGCGTTGATCACCGAGCCGCGGTTGGTGCTCGCCGACGAGCCCACCGCGAACCTCGACTCGGTCACCAGTGATCAGATCATCGACCTGATGCTCGAGCTCAATCGCAAAAACCACGTCACCTTCCTCTTCTCGACCCATGACCCGCGGGTGGTGAAGCACGCTCGGCGCGCGCTCCACATCCAGGACGGGCACCTGGTTTCCGGCGCCGGAGTGGGTCACACCGACGCGGCCTGATCTGCCCCACGCAGCTCACTGCCTTTTGCACGCATCGTTTGCGTGATCGGCCGTTTTGCTACGGGCTCCCCTGAGGGCCGCCGCTGGTACAGCCAATGCTTCGTCGCTCGACGCTCCGCTTGACGCGGAAGCATCGAGCCCCGGGGAAAACAAATGAACCGTCAACAGGTATTCAAGCAGGTCGAAGATACGTTTGGCTTTGTGCCCACGTTCATCAAGTCCGTGAGCTGATGGGAATCGGAATCGCGTCGGCCACCCGCTGTCCCTACAGCGTCTGCCTCCACACCCAGATGGCTCGCCTCTACGGCGCTTCCGATGCCCAGGTCGAAGAGGCGATGCGCTTTGCCAGGGCGACCACCGGCCTCAGCACCTACCTCCACGGGCTGCAGTGCGACCTCAAAGAGTTCCGCTCGGAGATCAAACGCATCGCCGACTTTCTGAAGATGAAGCAGGCGGGCGTCACGGTGGTGCGCCCGACCAAGCCCGACGTGAGCCGGCACAGTTGAGAACAAAGAGAGTCGAGTCGCCCGGCTGGCCTGGGACGCACTCGCGCTCGCCCTGCAACCTTCAAGCGGTTGCGGGGCACTTCAACCGGCCCTCGGCTTCAAGGCCCGGCGCATCGCAGTCTGAAGGGCGTTCCTCTTCGCAGGGGGAATCGCGTCCGCGTGCTGCAACCCGAGAAAGGCGACGTACTCGAGTTCCTTACGGTATGGACGACCCCGGGTGACAGGCGTCACCTCCCCTTGGCCCGCTTGCCTACAGTCACTCACCGCACGCGCCACCCGGTTTGCTTGACGGAAGGCTGCGGGTTCAACGACGTTGCGAGCCGAATGCGTCGGCTTTTCCTTCGGGCTGGGCTCGCCTCATTCCTCTTCCTCACCCATTGCCTCAGCGCCGACGCGCGGCTCTACGCCTGCGATTCCCAGGGCGCCTGCCCGGACGGCTTCGTCTGCGCGCAGGACCTGCTGTGCCATCTTCTCAAGGCCGACGCCGGCACTTGCCGCGCACTTGGAATGTCCGGCTGCTCGGTCGACGCCGACTGCTGCAGCTCGCTTTCGTGTCATGCCGAACGGTGCGAGAGCGCGAACGACACCTGCCCCTACGCAACCGTCTTCAACTTTGCGTTCGATGGCGGCACCCTCGGCGAAGCCTACGGCACCACCGTCGGCAGCTTGAATGACGAAGCGGCGTGCTCGAGTCAAAGCGGCGATGTCTATTACAAGTTCTCGGCCGAGGGCGCGCTGCGGGTCGAGGTGACGCAGCTGTTCGACGCGGGCTTCGAGCCGATGGTCAGCCTCGTCGGAAAATGTGGAAGCACCGTCAGCTCGTGCGGCGCGGGAACCGAAGGCGCCGCCTCCTTTTCGGTGACCGGCCTGGCCCCGCGCGTCTGGCACGTCGTGGTCGACGGCCGCACCGCCGCGTCCGGCGCGTTCAAGCTGAAGATCGGCGGCAGCAATACCAACCTCGCCACCGGCGACGTCTGCGGAGATGAGCAGGCCCTGGTCGTGGGTCCGCCCGCCTTCTCAACCAGGCTGGGGCCCTTCGACACCACCCAGATGGTGAGGGCGGCGGATTCGGCCGACCCCTGTGTGGGAAATTTCCGCGACCGCGTCTACCGGTTGGAAGCAATGCGCGGCGGCACTCTGCAGGTCACCCTCACCGCGGCGTGGGATCTCGCGCTCGCGCTCTCGAAGGGGCCGGACTGTGAGCGCGCCACTGCCGTCGTCGGGTGCGTGGATCTGGCCGCCGCGGGTGGGACCGAATCGCTCAGCACCCAGGTTCCTGACGGGGGCGGGGTCTACTACCTCTGGGTGTCGGGAAATCTTTCGACCGACTTCGGGAGCTATTCCGGCCTCGCCACGCTTCAGTAGGCCTTGTTCCACCAATAGAGCGCGACCCCGGTCAGCACCGCCGACGCCGCGATGCAGCCCCCCGCGAGGGCGTACCGGGTGTTCGCCATGCCCGCCAGCGCATCCGCCTCCGCGCGGGTCAAACGGGAAGCAGGTCCCGAGGTCGACACGTACTGCGCCGACGAAAGCGATGAGGCCGCGCTCACCCCGAGCACCCCGAACGTCAGCGAGGTAGCGCCAGCGACGATCGCTGCGCCCGTGACCAGCTTCGCGCCCAACGCAGTCGCCCTCGCTTTCTCTTCGTGCAGCACCGGCAGGCGGGGCGGCCGGGCCACCACGGGTGCGTCGGGCGGAATCGGTTTCTTCTCGACCCGGCTCGTCAGCTTGAGGGCGAAGTCGTCCAGCGCGCGCGCCAGCTCGACTTCCCCGTTGTTCAGCGGAACCGTGAACGCGGCAGTGACGAGGACCGAACCATCGGAAGGTTTGATCGCGATCAGAATCACCCCGAGCTGATTTCCAACCTTCCCCAGATCGATCGAGACCACCACCGCTGCTTCCAACGTCGTCCCGAGCCCGGCGACACAGGCGCGCCTGGCCCCACAGGTCGAGGGATCCACCGCGCCCCGCTTCTTCAGCAACGCCAGCGTCTGCTCGGGCGCGCGGACCTCTTCGACCTTCGCCCCATTCAGCGCCCGCGCCAGGTCCCGGGCCAGCAGCTCAGCGCGGTCGGCCGACACATCGATGCGGCGCGAAACGACGACATCGGTCTGCGCCGGCACGAACATCAAGAGGAACGAAAAGGCTAAGAGCACGCTCGAAGGCTCAGGGGCTTTCGACGTTGGCTTTCTTGAACGGCCCTTCGACCAGCAGCTTCCAGTCGTTGTCGCGAATCTCGATCGGGTCTGCGTCTGGGCCCACGGCGTAGTACCGACCCGCGCGAGTTCCGAAAGCAAAGTCGCGGCACTGCTTTTCGGTGCACAGCCGGGCCGTCGCCATCGGCGGAGCGAGGCCGAGCGGCTCGAGCTTGCCGGGCGGGGGGTGACCTGTGGCCTGGCGACCGACGATGACTCCCACTACGTCGTCGAGATCATGATTGGGCTCTCGACCGTCTGCGGTCTTCCAGTCTTCGCCCTTGCCGACGAGCTTGTAGGTCGTCGGACCTTTCACCTCGATCGAGATGGCAGTGTCCTTCGCTGCGACCCACAGGCCCGGAGGAGCAAAGTCTTCCGGGTCCGGCAACTTGACCGCCAGCTCGACGGGCGAGACCACGAAGGACTTCCCGTCGACGCTGACCCGAATGGGTTGGTTGAGCCCGGCCGCCTGGGTCACCACCTTTCGCACCCGCGCGCCCTGCCGCAGCTGGATCTCGAGCGCAGGCGTCGAAGGTTTTGGCGCAGCGTCGATCAATTGCGGCGCCTCGAGGGCGACCTTCAGCCGGGCGATCGCGTCCACGTCGGCATCGCCTCGCCAGGGGCCCACCACCTTCCACACTCCGTCGGGCCCCAGCTTGAGCTGAGCCGTGCGCGCCGCTTTTCCCGGCACGTTTCGCTTCACCGTCAGTCCCGTCCAATCGCGGGTCAGGTCTGTGGGCCAGGACGGCGCGGGAGCAGCGGCGAACCATGCGGCGATCAAAATGGGATGCACGTTTCAAAGTGTATCGCTCTCGCGAACGCCGACGAAAACCATTATGAGAGCGATTGCTGCACGGGTTGCTTGTGTAGCGATTGGCAAGCACGCGGATCCACGATCGGGTGTGAACTGCAGTGGGCACAGCTCGAGCGCGTTCGAGCCGGGTCTTGCACATCGGGTTCGATGCCTTGTTAGGGTCGCGAAATGGTGCGTCGTGAAGGTTCAGAGCCAGCGGAAGCGCGAGCGACCGAAGGGGCGGAGCCACGCTGCACTTTTCCAGCGGGTGAAAGTCCCGTCCG
>JAYVCD010000318.1:0-7878 GCA_043750125.1 Archangiaceae bacterium
GGCCGTCGTGCTGGGCTTCAACAGCCGGCCCGAGTCGGGCGCAGAGCACGCCGCCAAGGTCGGCGAAGTGAAGTACCAGACCTTCGGAATCATCTACCAACTGCTCGACGGGGTGAAGGTGATGATGGAAGACCTGCTCGAGCCGATTCGCACCGAACGCAAGCTGGGGCGCGCCGAAGTGCGCAACCTCTTCAACGTCCCGAAGCTTGGGACCATCGCCGGGTCGATGGTGTCCGAAGGGACGATTCGACGCGCGTCGCACATGCGGCTGTGGCGTGAGAACAAGCAGATCTTCATCGGGAAGATCGCTTCGCTGCGGCGCTTCAAGGACGACGTGAAGGAAGTCGGCGTCGGCTTCGAGTGCGGCATCGGAATCGACGGGTTCAGCGAGATCAAGGCAGGAGACATCATCGAGGCCTACGAGATCGAAGAGACGCGTCAGAGCCTGAGCTGAAGGTCCCCCCTTTGAGGGTCTTCGAGGTGCCTCATGTTCGTGTCGATCGCGCGCGTCACCCTGGACATTCCCGGCGCTTCGTCGCTGAAGGCGAAGCGTCAGGTCGTTCGCCGCGTCGCTGACAAGGTCAAGGCGAAGTTCAACCTCGCTGTCGCCGAGATTGACGACGCCGACATCTGGACCCGAGAGGTCATCGGGTTGTCGGTGGTGGGCAACGAGCACGCCTTCGTCCGGGAGCAGATGGACAAGGTGTTGCAGTGCATCGAAGAGATGTACGTGGCGACGGTGGCGCATAAGGAAATTGAAGTGGTGGCGTTCGAAGATCTGTTCTCGGGCGAAGGGCCGGCCGACCTGGCCATTCCCCGGGGCGAACGGTCACTGGCCGAGGCCGAGGGCATGGGCGCCTGGGAAGATCGCCAGGATCAACCGGTTGGAAACGGGAAACCGAAGAAGGCGCTGACCCTCGAGGAAAGGCGCGCGGCGGCGAGGGCGTTACGCAAGCCCCGCGAGTGGGAGAAGTAGTCATGCCAGAGCGAGTTCGACCAGAGCGGGTGGGGCAGGAAATTCAGGCCGCGGTGGCAGATCTGCTGCTGCGGGGAATGATTCGAGACCCGCGGGTGGGGTTCATTACCGTCACCGGAGTGAAGGTGACTCCCGACCTGCGCACCGCGCGCGTCTTCTGGTCGATGATCGGCACTGACGAGCAGAAGAAGGACTGCGCCGAGGGCCTCGAGAAGGCGCGGGGCTTCGTGCGGCGGGAAGTGACGAACCGGGTCAAGCTGCGGGTCTCGCCCGAGATCATCTTCAGCTTCGATGAATCGGTGGGTGAGGGCGACAAGATCGACCGGCTGCTGCGAGAAGTGAAGGCGAAGGAGGGCTGGTAACCTGGTCTGCGGAATTCTGATCGTCGACAAGCCGGTGGGCCCCACCTCGTTCGATGTGGTGCGGCAGGTGCGCCACGCGCTGAAGGTCGCCAAGGCCGGCCACACCGGAACGCTCGACCCGCTGGCCACCGGGGTGCTGCCGGTGTGCCTGGGCGATGCGACCAAGATTGCCCAATTCATCACCGAGAAGGACAAGTCCTACGACGCGGTGGTGAAGCTGGGCGAAGAGACCGACACCCTGGACGCCCAGGGGAAGGTGACCGAGCGCAAGCCGGTGCCGCCGCTGACGGCCGCCCTGCTCGAAGGCGTGCTGGCGAAGTTTCGGGGGCCGCAGCTGCAGACGCCTCCGATGTATTCGGCGGTCAAGGTGGGCGGAAAGCGGTTGTACGAGCTGGCGCGGGCGGGGGAAGAGATCGAGCGGGCCGCACGGCCGGTGACGGTCCACACCTTGACCCTGGTGGACTTCAGCGCCGATGAGCTGCAGCTGCATGTCGCCTGCAGCAAGGGCTACTTCGTCCGCTCGCTGGCGTTGGATGTCGGACGCGCGCTCGGCTGCGGCGGGCACCTGAAGGCGCTGCGGCGGACCCGCAGTGGGGTGTTCTCGATTTCGCAGGCGGTGCCGCTGAAAATGGTGATCGAGCAGGGGGTGCTGCCGGCCCAACTGATGACGATGGAAGCCGCGCTCTGCGAGCTGCCCGAGCTGAAGCTGACCGCCGTCGAGACCCGACAAGTTCAGCACGGGGGGCTGGTCGAGGTGGCCCTGCCCGATGGAGGACCGCACCGGCTGGTGGGGCCCGACTCAACGTTGCTGGCCATCGCGGACGTGTTGCATGGCAGACTCAAGTACAGACGGGTGCTGAACCCGGCGACTTGATGAACGTCACAGTGATGATCCCGCGGACCTTGCAGGCCGCCTGCGAGGGCCGATCTCGAATTGAGCTCGGGGTCCCTCCCTCGTCTTCCGTCGGGGACGTGGTGCAGACGCTGATGGCGCTCTACCCCGGGCTTCGGGCCTTCGTCGCGAACGAGAAGCGGCCTTCACGTCAGCACTTCGGAGTCGCTCAGCAGGGACGGATGCTGTTCTTGTTCACCTCGACGGCCACCTCCCGCGCCGTCAGCTGAAGAAGACCTTTCTGTGAGCAGAGGGGGTAGGGTCTGCAGCCGAAATGGGCGACCCTTCGAGCCGGGAAGAAAAGCCTGGCGAGACGCCGAGCGCGTCTGACGCCACGGTACCGATTGACCACCTGGCCGAACGGCTGGCGATCAGCTCGGTGTGGGCCAACCGAATTGCCTATTCGGTGGTGCTGGTGGCGGTGGCGGTCGGCGCGGCGCTGATGGCCTCACCCGGGCTGTCGAGCCAGAAGATCCCCGAGCTGAAGACCGAAGATGTGGGCAAGGTTTTCCGGGCGATGGGGATGTCGGGCTTCAAGGCGAGCCGCGATTACCAGATTGCCGACGAGGCGAAGACCAGCGTTCAGCGCGAAGAGGCGCGAGCCCGGGTCCGCCCGGTGTTCGATTACGACCCTTCGGTTCAGCCGTCGGTGGCGCGTGGGGTGGAAGAGGCGTTCTCGGCGATGCAGGCGCTGGTCGAGCAGTGGGACACCGATCACACCGCGAAGAAGCCCGAAGAGGGCGCCGCGCCGGCGGCAGTCCCGGTCGCGAGGAAGAAGCTCGACCCCAAAGAGAAGGAAAAGGAAGACGCCGAGCTGCTGCAGCTGCTGCGCGACAATCGCAAGGCCTTCGAGGCGCACGCGCTGCTGTCGGAAGAGGAAGACTTCGAAGCGCTGGTGGTGAGTCGCTTCTCGCGCGACGCGGCGCGGGCCACGATTGGGCTGATCGACGCCGCCTACCGCGGCAAGCTGACCATCAGCCGCGACGAGCTCTCGCGCATCGACGCTTCAGGCGTCACCGTGCGCATCGTCGGCGGCAGCAGCGAGCACATCACGTCGACCGCGGCTCCGGCGGTGCTGGACATCAAAGAAGCGATGACCGAGCTCGATCGCTTCGCTTCGGTGCCCGGAAACCTGTTGCCCGACGCTGCTCCGCTGCTGCGGCGGGCGGTGCTGCGACTGGCCAAGCGTCAGCTGCGCGCGAACCTCACCGTCAACACCGCCGAGACCGAGACAAGGCGGCGGGCGGCGTTCGACGCGGTGAAGCCGGCGACGATTACCTTCAAGAAGGGTCAGAAGGTGATCGGCGATGGCGAGCTGATCAGCGAGACCCACCTGGTCGTCATCCACAGCATGCGGGCCCAGAGCGACGAGCTCGACATGGTGCAGCTGCAGGTGGGGGGCACCGGAGTGGTGATGGTGGTGGTGCTGGCCGCCTGGTTCTTCCACCTTTCGGCGTTTCGAAGGTTTCGTCCCTCGCGCAAGGACGCCCTGTTCATGGGGCTGCTGTTGCTGGGGATGATCGGCCTGCTGCACCTGTGGGTCGGTATTTCCGACGCGGTCCATGACCGCTACGCGGGGCTGCCGATCGAGGCGCTCTACTTCTGCTTCCCGGTAGCGGCCGGGGCGATGCTGGTGCGCTTCGTCCTGCCGCAAGAGCTGTCGATCTTCTTCGCGATCGTCTTCTCGTGTCTGGCGGGAGTGATGCTGGGCAACTCGCTGGCGTTCACCATCTTTGTGCTGGTCACCTCGCTGGTGGCTTCCGACCGGATTTCCCGCGCGAAGGACCGCAGCGGAATCTTTCGCGCCGGGCTGTGGGCGGGCGGCACCGCGGCGATGGCGGTGATCTTCTTGAGCCAGGCCGAGGGGAAGGGCATCGGGGACACCCTGATTGCCGCCTGTTTTGCGCTGGTCGGCACTTCGTTTGCGGTGCCCACGTTGGTGATGGCCCTGACGCCACTGGTGGAAGCGGGGTTCGGGTACGCCAGCGACATCAAGTTGCTCGAGCTGGCGAACCTGAATCACCCGGCGCTCAAAGAGCTGGTGCTGCAGGCGCCGGGCACCTACCACCACAGCATCATCATGGGCAGCCTGGTCGAGGCGGCGGCCGAGGCGATTGGTGCGAACGCGCTGCTGGCCCGAAGCTGCGCCTACTACCACGACATCGGAAAGGGTCGGAACCCGCTGTATTTCGCGGAAAACCAGAAGGGGGAAAACCGGCACGACCCGCTGGCTCCGGCGATGAGCGCGGTGATCATCAAGCGCCACGTGACCGATGGGCTCGAGATGGCCCGCCAATACAAGCTGCCGCAGCGGGTGGCCGATGTGATTCCTCAGCACCATGGCACCCGGCTGGTGGGGTTCTTCTTTCACAAGGCGCAAAAAGAACTCGAGGGGAAGGAAGGAGCGCCGCCGATCGACGAGTCGATCTACCGCTACCCGGGCCCCAAGCCCCAGTTTCGCGAGGCTGCGCTGTGCATGATCGCCGACGCGGTGGAAGCGGCGAGCCGTTCGATGTCCGAGCCGACTGCCGCCCGGCTTGCGATGGTGGTGCAGAAGATGATCAACCAGATCTTCAGCGAAGGTCAGCTCGACGAGTGCGACCTGACGCTGAAGGATCTGAACTTGATGTCCCAGTCCTTCGTTCGCACCCTCGAGGGCATCTACCACTCGCGCCCGGCCTACCCGGTGGGAGCGGTGGGAGGAGGAGGAGGAGGAGGAAGGCCTTCGGCTCCGGACGCAGGGCGACCCGCGCTGGCGCTGGCCAAGCCCGAGAACGCCAAGCGGGCCGGGAACTGAAAAACGGCGTGTCGGTGCTGGTCGATACGTCCCGGGGAGGAAGGGGGGCAAAGAAGCTCGAGCCTCTGCTGCGTCGTCGGGCCACCGCGTTCTTGAAGAAGCTGAAGCTGTCGCGCTGCGAGCTGTCGGTGGCGCTGGTGGAAGACGAAGAGATTCGGGCGCTCAACAAGCGCTGGCGCCGCAAAGACAAAGCGACCGACGTGCTCAGCTTTCCCGCGGGTGATTGGCCGGGGCCGGGCGACCGCCCGCTGGGAGACGTGGTGATTTCTTTGCCCACCACCCGCCGCGCGGCGCGGGAATACGGCCATTCGCTCGAAGCCGAGCTGTCGCGGTACCTGGCGCACGGACTGCTGCACCTGCTGGGGCACGATCATCTGCGTCCGGCCCAGAGCGCGAAGATGGCAACGGCCGAGGCGCAGCTGTTGGGACGGGCGGGAATGCTGGGCGGCTAAGGCTTGCCTGCCGGGGCGACGTTCTGCCATGAGCGGCAAATCATGACGGCACTTGCTCTCGACCGCGTCCCCCAGAAACACCCTGCGGGGCTGAAGTGGTTGTTCCTCACCGAGATGTGGGAACGGTTCAGCTTCTATTTGATGATCGGGATTCTGTACCTCTACCTGGTCGACTCGCAGAAGGGGGGCATGGGGTGGGACGGGAAGAAGGCGGCGGGGGTGGTCGGCAGCTACCTGGCGCTGGTGTACTTCACCCCCTTCATCGGGGGGATCATCGCCGACCGCCTGCTGGGAATGCGCAAGACGGTGATCATCGGTGGGGTGTTGATGGCAATCGGCCACGTGCTGCTCGCGTTCCCCAGTGAGACGATGCTGTACCTGGCGCTGCTGTTCCTGGTGCTGGGCAATGGCTGCTTCAAGCCCAACATTTCGACCCTGGTCGGAAACCTGTACGCGAAGGACAGCCCGCTGCGGGACGCCGGGTACAACATCTTCTACATGGGCATCAACCTGGGCGCGTTTGCCTGCAACTTCGTCGCGGCGATCGTGCGCAACAAGTGGGGCTGGCACGCAGCGTTCGCGTCGGCCGGAGTGGGAATGGTGATCGGCCTCATCACCTTCATCCTCGGCCAGAAGCACTTCGCGCACGCCGACGTGAACCCGAAGGAAAACAAGGACCGCGAGAGCCTGACTCCGCTGTGGGTTCGCTGCATCGGCCCGGCGGTGGCGTTCGGGATTGCAGGCTGGATTCTGGGCGGGTTGGGCGAGGGCGGAAAAGGCATTCTCGGCCTGGGCTCGGCGACGACCGCGTTCTTGTTCGCGTGCGTCCCAGTCGTCTATTTCTTCATCTGGATCCGCGGGACCTTGAAGGACCCCCAGGAACGGGCGCGGACCTCGGCGCTGCTGGTCATCTACCTGGTGGTGGTGACCTTCTGGGCGATCTTCCATCAGAACGCGACCGCGCTCAGCGACTGGGCTTCGAACAATACCGACCGGACTCCCAATGCGCTGGTGCAGCCGATTGTGAATCTGGCGCCGGACTTCGCCGAGACCGCTCCACCGGCGTACTACAAGAACGCCTCGTCGCAGACCGCACGGCCGGACCCGCGGATGTTCGAGGTGGTTTCGAACGAGGCGTACGCCAGGCTCGAGAAGGACAAACAGCTGAACGTGGAACAGGGCAAGCCCACTCCGGTGACGCAGGCGATGTTCGATGAGATCTACGCCAAGGCCGGACCCCAGCGGGTGCCGGACCACGTACGGTTGGTCAACGCCGAGCTGTTCCAGTCGATCAACGGGGGCTTCGTCATTCTGTTTACGCCGCTGGTGGTCGGGACGTTTGCCTTCCTGCGTCGCAAGAAGAAGGAGCCGTCCACGTCGGCGAAAATCGGCCTCGGCCTGTTCGTCACCGGTTGCTCAGCGCTGGTGATGCTCGCCGCGGTGGTGGTGACGAACGACGCCAACCCCAAGGCGGCGGCGTGGTGGCTGTTCGGAGTCTACGGGGTGATTACGGTCGGAGAGCTGCTGCTGTCGCCGATGGGGCTGTCGTTGGCGAACAAGATGGCTCCGCCGAGCATTCGGGCGTTCATGATGGGCGGCTGGTTCCTTTCGACGGCGATCGGGAACAAGGTCTCGGGCTTGTTCGGCGAGGTCTACCAGTCGTGGGATCACCGGACATTCTTCGTGGTCAATGCGCTCGGCGCCTTCGCGTCGGCCGCCGCGATTTTCCTGCTCTTGCCCTGGCTTCGAAAGCAGATGGGAGAAGGGGCCACCGCCGCTTCCCCGGTGCACGCGCCGGGGGCACAGGTCAGTTAAAAAAGGGCCCACCCCTTCCGAGCACTGTCGCTCATCTGCTACGCAACCCCGGCTGATGATCGACCTCGCCGATGTCTGCATCGCGCTTTCTGGAGAAGGGGGGCCGCTGCGTTGGTTCCTCGACACCCAGACGGGTTCGACGCTGCTGCTCAACGCCGAGTACGACCCGTCTCAGAACAACGGGCTGACGCCTGCCCAGATTGAGGCCGATGCGACCCGGTTCAAGCCGATTCCGGCCGGGGATGCGCACCTCACCTTGACCGATATGGCGTCGTTTGCCGGGCAGACGACGGACGCGATGCTCAAAGAGTCGCTCGAGCTGGCGCTGGCCGCCCCTCACCCCGAGCGGCGGTTTCGCGCGGTGTTGGGTTGGCTGCCCGAAGAGCAGGCGCGGTGGCACGGGTACCGCCAGGGGCAGCTTGAAGCTCGGGCGCACGCGTGGCTCAAGAAGCTCGGCCTCGAACCGTAAACGTTGCTTATGGTGCGCGGATGGTGCGTCGTGAAGGTTCAGAGCCAGCGGAAGCGCGAGCGACCGAAGGGGCGGAGCCACGCTGCACTTTTCCAGCGGGTGAAAGTCCCGTCCG
>JAYVCD010000319.1:0-17949 GCA_043750125.1 Archangiaceae bacterium
GTCGTTTGATCCCCCGGGGATCCCGAGCCAGCGCTTTGACCTCGTGACCGAGATCCAGAGCACGCGCGATCAGAAGATCGCCCAGCTTTCCGCTCGCACCCAGAATCGCCATTCGGGCCATGTTCCACTGAACCTACCACGTGGGCGGCTGGGCCCTTTCCTGCTCACGCCTCGTCTTTCTTTCGGGCCCGGGTCAAGCCGTACTGCGACAAACGGGTGACCAGGGTGCGACGCGAGACGCCCAGCAGCTCTGCGGCACGGGTCTGATTGCCCTCGCATTTTTCGAGGGCCTCGAGGACGACCCGCTTCTCGGTGGCCTCGCGCTCGTCGCGCAAGTTGCTGCCTGAGGAAGCGGTCGGGGCAGCCGCGGAAGTGACCGCGCCCGATTTTCCGAGCGCGAGCGCGGCCGCGTTGATGGGCCCTTCACCACACAGCAACTCGGCGCGGATGATCACGTTGCGAAGCTCGCGAATGTTTCCGGGCCACGGCCAGGCCTTCAAGGCGCTGAGCGCTTCGGCGAGAAATTCCGGCACCGGTCGTCCGTCACGGGCGGCGGACTCTGCAGCGAAGGCACGGGCGAGGGGCTCGATCTCAGCCACGCGGTCGCGCAGCGGAGGGATCAGGACCGAGATTCCATTGACCCGAAAATAGAGGTCGGCCCGAAAGGCTCCGCGGGCGACTTCGGCTTCGAGGTCCCGGTTGGTGGCGAAGACAAAGCGCACGTCGATGGGCTCGCTCTTCAAGCCCCCCACCCGCATCACCGCGCGGTCCTCGAGCACCCGAAGCAGCTTGGCCTGAATCGCGGGAGAGATTTCCCCGATCTCATCGAGCAGCACGGTGCCGCCTTTGGCCGTCTCGAGCAGCCCCGGCTTGGTCTTGATCGCACCGGTGAAGCTGCCTTTCTCGTGACCGAACAGCTCGCTTTCGAGCAACGATTCGCTGAGCGTGGTGCAGTTGAGCTTCACGAACGGCCCGGCGGCGCGCTTGCTGCGGCGATGGACTTCGGCCGAGAGCACTTCCTTTCCGCTGCCCGTCTCGCCCAGCAGAAGCACGTTGATCGTGCTGGGCGCGATCCGGTCGAGCAGTCGATAGATCGCGGCCATCGCATCATCGCGAACCACGAAGCCGGGAGCCGGTGCGGCGGCCGGTCTGACACAGGCGGCGAGCAGCTCGTCGGCGGTCGAGCCATCGCGGGGCGCGGCCGCTGAGCCTGCGCGGACCCGAGCCCCGGCAGCGACCAACTTCGCCGAAACCTTCTCGAGCAGTTGCTGGCCCTCGTCGCCCGATTTGCCCGGGACCAGCACCTCGAACTGCCCGGGGCCGAAGCTTGCGACCACGTCGGTCGCGGCGAGCTCGGCTGACAGCACGTCCTGGGCAATTCCCGGTGCGGCCACGACTTGAATTCGAAACAGCGCGAACGGGGGACTGGCCCGGCCGATCGCCTCGATGAAGTGGGCATGGGTAATCAGCGTCCAGGGCCGGCTGCGATCAGACAGCTCGTCGTGCTGCAAGACCACCAGGGTCTTGCCCAGCTCGATGGTGTCGCCGGCGCTGAGGGTCACGGTCTCGTTTGCCGCCAGCCTTCGCCCGCGGACGACGGTGCCGTTCGCTCCTCCGAGGTCTTGAACGGTGACCTGCTCTGAGAGGTGAAGGGTGGCGTGCCGCCGCGAAGCCGAGATGTCGTCGAGGCGAATGTCTGCGGCGTCATCGCGCCCGAGAGTGACCGAGCCGGTCTTGGGCAGTGCGTGAGACGAGCTGCCCTCTTCTGACACGACGACCAGTCGCCACCGATTGGGACGCAAGGAGACGGACTTGCTCTGAAGGCGTTCGGTCGGAAGCTGCGAGCGCGACATGACGGCCAACCTAGCCCGGATCGATCACCAGAAGAGGCAGCTCACGGCAGGGGTTGCTTCGTTTCCAGAGAACGTCGCAGCGCATCGGCAAAAGCCTCATCGGTCCACGGACGGAACAACTGCGCCGAGGCATTGAGCAAGATGCCGACCAGGAACTCGGTGGTGTTGTCCACCGGCGACAGCAGCACGACCTTGAAGTCCGGCCGCTGGGCCTGCATTGCGGCGATGCGCAGCTTGGCTGCGTCGGTGAGGCTCGCGCTGTCGACCACCAGCGCGTGGGGAGCCGGCACCTCGTCGAGCGCAGCGATCACATTCTGGCGAACCAGGGCAGTGAGCTTTCGCGCGTCGATCAGCCGCGCGAGCCGAACGCGATCAGCCGGGTCCGGCTCGATCACGACGATTCGGTTGATCACTCCCGGGGCTTCGCCTCCCGCCAGGCGCTGCAGCAGCGTGTTGCGGGCGACACGGCGCAGCACCAGTTGCTCGATCAGGGTGGCCAGGTCGGCAGTGTCGAAGGGCTTGGTGACGTACGCGTCGGCGCCGAGGTGATGCATCTCTTTGGCGGACTCGCGCGACGAGTAGCCGGTCATCATCACCAGAACTACGTCCTGGCTCTGGGCTCGAACGGCACGGGCCACCTCGACGCCACTTTTTCCGGGAAGATTTTTGTCGGTCACGACTGCATCGAATGTCGCGCTCCCGATCATCATCAGCGCCTCTTCCGCCGAAGCGGCTGAGACCACGTGGTAGCCGTACCCCTGCAAGCCGCGGGTGAGAATGGTGCGAATCGCAACGTCGTCCTCGACGAGAAGAATCCGGCGTGACGCGGGGGCGGGGGCGGGGGCGGGCTTTTCGGCTGCAGGCTGAACCCCCAGCGTGATGCGCAGCTCGGTCTTTGCCCAGGGCAATCGGCCGGGATCTCTGGCGTCGACGATCATCACTTCGCCGCCGACCGATTCCATCATCCGCCGGGCGATGGCCAGCCCAAGCCCACTGCCCTTCTCGCGCGGTTTGGTGGTGAAGCGCGGTTCGAAGACGCGCTCGGCGGCCTCGGGCGTGATTCCCGAGCCCTCGTCGCTGACCCGAACGTCGACCCGCCCGTCGCCCCGGACGTTGGTCATCACCCGCACCCCAAGCCGGCCCGTGCTGCCCAGATCCTCGAGCGCGTCGAGGGCATTGTGGACCACGTTGATCAGCGCATGAAGCAACGTGCTGGGAGTCCCAAAGGCGAAGACTTTTTCCGACAGCGGCGCTGCGGTGAACTGCTTGCCCAGCTTCTGAAGCCGCAACATGCACAGGTCGATCGCCTGCGCGACGATCGGGCCGACCTCGAAGCGGGTCGGAGGATCCTGGTCGGGCGACAGCAGCAGTTGGTACGACGCGAGCAGATCTTCGAGCCGCTTGACCTGGCCCAGCACCATCGGCCACTCGGCCTGCCGAATCAGCTCTTCGCCCATCGCCTTTTGAACCAGCTGCAGTCCGAGCTTGATCCCCATCAGGGGGTGGCGGATCTCGTGGATCAGACCCGCAGCAAGCAGGTCGGTCGTGTCATTGGCCATGGAATCCCCAGCCTAGAGCGCTTCGAGCAATTCTTGGACGACTGCGTTCACGGTTCGACTCGACGTGACGCATTGGCGGCGGGCCTTGGAGTACAGCGGCTCGCGTTCCTTCAACCGCCGCTTGAGCTCGCTCATCGCGTGGGGCCGGTTCTGCATCGGCCGCAGGTCTCCCTGCTTCACCACCCGGGTCCAGTGTTCTTCGGGGGTCGCCTTGAGCCACACCGTCTGGGTGCGGGCCAACAACAAATTGAAGGCCTGAGGAGAAGTCACCAGTCCTCCGCCGGTGGCGAGAACGCCGCGAGGGTGGGACTCGAGGAACCGGGTGAGCGCGTTGAGCTCGAGCTGGCGAAAGTATTCTTCCCCGTGAATCGAAAACAGCTCGGGCAGCCTCATTCCTGCTGCGCTCTCGACCATTTGGTCCAGCTCGTAGAACCCGACCCCCAGTCGATCGGCCAGCGCCTTGCCGATGCTGCTCTTCCCGGCGCCGCGCAGCCCGAGCAAGGCGATGACTCCGGGGGAAGGCGCCTGGGTCGAGGGCTCGAAAAAGCCCACCAGGGGCATTCGCAGCGCCTGCGCCACCTGGGCCAGATTGAGCACCGAGATGTTCGCCCTGCCCGCTTCGAGCTCACCCAGGAAACGCTCGGACAGCCCGGCCGCTTTCGCCAGGCCCTTCATCGTCAAGCCCAGCTGTTGACGGTGGGCCCGCACCTTTCGTCCCACGTCTCGCAGCAGCGGTTCCTCACGCACCATTTGCGCACTATACTGCGTTTATAGCGCCGTCGCACGCACTATGTTGCTTGCAGGGGAAGGGCCGACTATGCGAGATCGAGTTCATGGCTCACGACAATGTGGTTGAGACGCTGGCGTCCTTCGAGACGGACCCGTCGAAGTACAAACATTGGAAGCTGCAGTTCGAAGGAGAGGTCGCCCGGCTGTCGATGGACGTGAACGAGAACGCCGGCTTGAGGGCAGACGACTACGTGCTGAAGCTGAACAGCTACGATCTGGGCGTCGACGTGGAGTTGGCGGACGCGGTGCAACGCATCCGGTTCGAGCACCCGGAAGTGCGGGTGATCGTGGTGACCTCGCTGAAGGACAAGATCTTCTGCGCGGGGGCGAACATCTTCATGCTGGGCAGCAGCAGCCACCCGTGGAAGGTCAACTTCTGCAAGTTCACCAATGAGACCCGGCTCTACCTCGAGGACGCATCGGCCCACTCGGGGCTGAAGACGATCGCGGCCTTGAATGGAACTGCGTCGGGCGGCGGCTACGAGTTGGCCCTGGCGTGCGATGAAATCTTGCTGATCGACGATGGGAATTCCGCGGTTTCCCTGCCCGAAGTTCCGCTGCTCGGAGTGTTGCCCGGCACCGGAGGCCTCACCCGGGTCGTCGACAAGCGCAAGGTGCGCCGGGACCAGGCGGACTTCTTCAGCACCACCGCCGAAGGAATCAAAGGCAAGCGGGCGGTCGACTGGCGGCTGGTGGACCAGGTGGTCCCCAAGAGCCGGTTTGCCCAGGCGGTGGCCGAGCGGACAAAAGCGCTCGCGGCCCAAAGCGATCGACCGAAAGATGCGAAGGGTCTGATCTTGACGGCGCTGCAGCCAAAGCTGAGCGCGACTGCGCTCGAGTACAAGTACGTGACGGTCAAGCTGAACACCTCGCCCCGGGTCGCCGAGTTGACGGTGCGGGGACCAGACGGGGCGCCTCCTGAGAATGGCGAGGCCCTGCAGGCGCTGGGCTGCGATGCGTGGGCGGTGCGTGCGTTTCGAGAGCTGGACGATGCGCTGCTGCGACTGAGAATCAACCACCTCGACATCGGAACGCTGGTGATGAAGACCACGGGCGATGCGAAGGCAGTGCTGGCGTGGGACCACTTCATCGCGAGCAACGCCTCGAAACATTGGCTGGTGCGCGAAGTGCTTCATTTGCAGAAGCGGGTGCTGAAGCGACTCGATCTGACTGCGAAGACGCTCTACGCGTTCATCGAGCCCGGCAGCTGCTTTGCTGGCTCTCTGGCCGAGTTGGCGCTCGCCTCGGACCGCAGCTACATGCTCGACGATGCGTCGCGCCCGACGACGATCGCGCTGGGCCCGTTGAACGCCGGCTCTTTTCCGATGAGCAATGGCCTCTCTCGGCTGGACGCGCGGATGCTCGCGACTCCGGCGCGAGTTAAAGAGATCCTCGCCCACTCGGGCCCCTTCAGCCCGGAAGCCGCGCTGGCGGAGGGGTTGGTCACGTTCACTCCAGACGAGCTGGACTGGGAAGACGAGCTGCGGGTGGCGATTGAAGAGCGGGCGGCGATGTCACCTGACGCGCTGACGGGAATGGAAGCCAACCTGCGCTTCGCGGGCCCCGAGACGATGGAAACCAAGATCTTCGGCCGGCTGACCGCCTGGCAGAACTGGATCTTCCAGCGCCCCAATGCGGTGGGCGAGAAGGGCGCTCTCTCTCTGTATGGCCAAGCGGGCGTTCGTCCCACCTTCGACATGCGGCGGACTTAGAAAACCCTTTTTCAAACTGGAGCCCTCGATGAGCGACATCAACAGCGAAAAGATTCCGAACAACGTGAACCTGGGCTCGGATTTGAAGCTCCAGCGGGCCCTCGAGCAGTGGCAGCCGAACTTCATCGACTGGTGGAAGACGATGGGGCCCGAAGGGTTTCAGGGCCGCGATGTCTACCTGCGCACGGCGGTCAGCACCCACGCAGACGGCTGGGCGCACTTCGACTTCGTGAAGATGCCTGAGTACCGCTGGGGGATCTTCCTCTCTGACGCTGTGCCGGATCGAAAGATTGGCTTTGGCGATCTGATGGGCCAGCCGGTCTGGCAAGACGTTCCGGGCGAGCACCGCAACACGCTGCGGAGGCTGATCGTGACTCAGGGGGACACTGAGCCGGCATCGGTCGAGCAGCAGCGCTCTTTGGGCACCACCTGCCCTTCGATGTACGACATGCGAAACCTGTTTCAGGTGAACGTCGAAGAAGGCCGCCACTTGTGGGCGATGGTCTACCTGCTGCAGCGCTACTTCGGGCGCGACGGTCGCGAGGAAGCCGACGGGCTGCTCGAGCGGCGCAGTGGAAACGTCGACAAGCCGCGAATTCTCGGAGCGTTCAACGAGCCGATCGACGACTGGCTGAGCTTCTTCATGTTCACGATGTTCACGGATCGCGATGGCAAGTTTCAGCTGCTGGCGCTGGCAGAGTCGGGCTTTGATCCCCTCTCACGCACGACCCGGTTCATGCTGACCGAGGAAGCGCACCACATGTTCGTCGGTGAGTCCGGCATTCAGCGCGTCGTGCAGCGCACGGCCGAGCTGATGAAGCTCGACCCCAACGAGGACGCGCGCAAGCAGGGCGGCGTGGATCTGCCGACGATCCAGAAGTATCTGAACCTCTGGTATTCGCTGTCGCTCGATCTCTTCGGCTCGGAGATCTCGACGAATGCGGCGAGCTTCTTCGCCTCGGGTCTGAAGGGGCGGGCGAAGGAAGAGAAGTTCGAAGATCACGTCGCGATGGAAGGCGTGTACCCGATGGAAGTCTGGGACAACGGCGCCTTCCGGCACGAGGAAGTTCCGCTGCGCTCGGCGATGAACGAGGTGCTGCGCGACGGGTACGTCGAAGACTGTCAGCGCGGAGTGGATCGCTGGAACAAGGTCCTGACCGACCGTGGCATGTCGTTCAAGTTCACCTTGCCCAACCGAAGGTTCCACCGGCAGCAGGGAATCTTCGCGGGCAGCCACTTCGATTTCGATGGCACGCCGCTGTCGGCCGCGCAGTGGGAAGCGAAAAAAGACAGCCTTTTGCCTTCGGCTGCTGATCGCACATTCGTGAAGAGCCTGCAGAACACGGCGGTGACCGAGCCTGGAAAAATGGCGAACTGGGTCGCCGCGCCGCCTCGAGGAATCAACAGCAAGCCGCTGGAATTCGAGTACGTCCGAGCGGACCTCTAAAGCGCCGGTAAGGGTGACGGCGGCTGAAAAATGGGAGCGGGGGCGCGACCGTGTCCCGCTCACCACACCCTGCTGTGGTGAAAGGGCCAAGGTCGCTCTCGAACGCAAGGAGTGATCGCGCGGGCCCTGATTGACCTGGACCAGTGGCTTTAGATCGACGCCGACCGTTGCAAGGGCGACGAGAGGGAACCCCCTGTTCCCGCCAATGCCCAACGAGCATCCGAACCTATACCGTGGCCGGCATTACTCGGTCGTGCGGCGAGGTTGCGCAACGACTGCGCGGGGGCGGGAGAACGAGGCCGAGAAGTCGAAGCCGCACCCGGACATCTTCGAAGTGGCGCTGAAGAAGCTGGAAGACCCGGTGCCAAAGAGCTGCGTGGTGATCGGCGACACGCCCTACGACGTGACGGCTGCAAAAAAAGCGCACCTGCGAACGGTGGGGTTGCTCTCGGGCGGGTTTCCAGAGAGCGCGTTGCGGGAAGCAGGAGCGGTGGCGATCTACGCCGACGCGCAAGCGCTGCTCGAGGCCTACCAGCGATCCGGAGATTCCGCGTTGGACGCTGCGCCTACGTACCGGGGTGTCGGTAGCGCAGCCCCTTGACCAGGTAGCTGACACAAAAGATTACGCAGAGGGCGACGACGGCGAGGTTGAAGTTGTCGCGAAAGCCCTGGTTGAGCCGGTAGACGGCGACGATCGCAAACGCTGCGGCCATGACGAAGTGGCGGACGGCTCCGGGGACCTGACGGATCTGTCCAATCACCATCGCCACCCCGATCACGCACAGCGCCACGAAGTCGATACCCACATTCATCGAAGGTCAGTCCTCATTTCAGGCGTTCGAGGCCTGCTCAGCTTCGAGCTTGCCGGTGATGCCGCGGAAGCTGCGTTGCGACAGGGTCATCAGCGCCAAGCCGAATAGGACCTGCTGCGAAATCTGGGTGACCCACAGCAGGTTGGCGAACGCGATCCCGCTCGAGTTCACTACCTCGTGGGGGAGGAAAACGGAGATCCCCAGCACGATGAACGCCTGGAAGGTGCCCGCGCTTCCGGGAGCTGCGGGGATCATCAGGCCGATGATCAGCACGCCCAGGACGACGAACGACTGGAAGGTCGTTAGGGACATCGGGACGCAGCCCAGGACGGTGCTGTCGCAGTTGAAGGCCCGGGACAACAATGAAATCCCGACCCCGTTGAGGCCCCAATACAGCGCCGTCCAGAAGAAGAAGGCGAACAGGTTCTTCGCGTCGGGAAGCTGCTTCATCGCCCCGACGAAACCGTCGACGACGTGCGCGACCTTCTCGCCGAGCTTCGGAGAAATGCGCCCGGCGGTGGCTGCGATCAGCCGCACCGCGCGATCGTGCTGCCAGCGGGCGAAGAGCAAGAAGACCAGGCCCCCTCCGAAGACGGCGAACATCAGGTTCGCGCCGACCAGGATCCGGTCGATCTGCCCGTGATCGTTCGAGACGAAGAACAGCAGCACCCGCAGCACCACGGCGACGATCATCCCGTCGACGATTCGCTCGAAGACCACCGAGGCCATCGCGGCGCTGCGTCGAATGCTGCTGCGTTCGGCGATCAAGAAGGGCCGGGCGAATTCTCCCATTCGAAAAGGCAGAACGATCAGCATCATGAAGCCGATTCCGGAGGCTTCGTTCAGCGGGCGAAAGCGGACCTTCTCGATGCCCGACAGCAGGTGGCCCCAGCGCAGGGTCCGGGCCAGATGTACCCCGGTGAGGATCACGAGGTACGGGACCAACATCCAATAGTTGGCCGACTTGACCGAAGCCCACATCTCGTCCCAACGGGTGTCCTTGAAGGTCCACCAGAAGCAGCCGAGGGTGATGGCCAGGCTTATCGAGAACTTGAGGAACTTCTTCACGGGCGAAGGGCCTATATCAAAGCAACGGTTCGCCGCGCAGCAACGCAGCAGGATTGTCGTCGAACAGCTTTTTGACTCTCGAAGCCCCCCACCCTTTTGCGAGGGCGGCAATGGCAGCTGCGACCCAATCTTCGGCGCCCACGGGCGAATGGAGATCGGTCGCGGCGATGGCGTACAGGTCGTCATCGAGGAAGGTCTTGGCGAGTTTCTGGGCGACCCGGCCATAGCGACCGGTGATCGCCCCGATGTCGAGCTGGAGCAGCGCGCCGGCATGCACCGCGGCCTGGGCGCTGCCCTTCTTCTCGAACTCGAGACAGCGCTCGGGGTGGGCGATCAGCGCAGTGACTCCTTTGACCTTCATCCGAAAAATGATCTCGGTGAGCATCGGAAGCGCAGAGGTGTAGGGCGCCTCGACCAACAACGTATTGTTTCCAAGCTTGCGAGCGGTGGGCAGCCCGGACATCAGCGTCTCGTCGAGGAAGAAGTGCTCGGCGTTGACGAACAACTCGAGGGGGATCGCGTGGAGCGCGAGCGCGGCCTTCAATTCGGTCAGCCGCTGCAGCGCCACTTCGGCGGTCGCGTACTCGGGCCGGTGATGGGGACTGGGAGCGGCGCGAACGAAGCCGAGGGCGACCAGGGCTTTGGCCATCGCCAACGAGTCTTCCATCGTGCGACAGCCGTCGTCGACCGCGGGAATGAGGTGAAGATGGAGATCGGTGAAGGCGCGCGTCACAGGGCTATATGCCGATAGGAAACGCGTGCTTGTCAACGCTGCTGCGAACCCCTAAGACCTGCGTCCCTCTGGAGGAAGTACCACATTGGCAACGTCGCTTCGGACGTACGTCTTTCTCGATTCGCTTCAGCCTCAACTTGCCGCGCACATCTGCACGACTTGCCGCGGCTACTACCCTGTCCCCTACGTCGCATCGCTGTTCGTTGAAATCGCGCCTGGAATGGCGATTCACGGGCTGATCGACGTAGCGCTCAAGCAGACGAAGGTGCAGCCGGCGACCCTGGTCGTCGAGCGCGCCTACGGAATGCTCGAAGTGCACAGCGAGGACAAAGGGGAAGTGCGCAGCGCGGGCGATGAGATCTTGAAAGCGCTCGGCTGCACCGAGAACGATCGAATCAAGCCCAAGCTGGTCTCGAACACGATCATCCGGGCGATCGAGCCGATGCACGCGATGATCCTCGACCGGATTCGATTCGGGTCGATGATCGAGCCGGGCCAGTCGCTGTTCATCCTCGAGTGCGAGCCTGCGGCCTACGCGGCGTTGGCGGCGAACGAGGCAGAAAAAGCGGCCGATGTTCGCCTGGTCGACGTGACTCCGTTTGGTGCCTACGGCCGGTTGTACATGTGCGGCAGCGAGTCCGAAGTCGACTCGGCGGCGGCAGCGGCGGTCGCAGCGCTCCAGGGAATTACGGGCAAAGAGCCGGCTGCGGGCAAGGAAAAGTAATCTTCCAACTTCTTCAACGACACTTTCACAACAAGCACAGAGGTAACGGATGGCTGACGCGCTGGGAATGATCGAGTGTAAGGGTTTCGTGGGCATGGTCGAAGCTGCGGACGCGATGGTGAAGGCGGCCAAGGTCGAGTTGATCGGCTACGAGAAAATCGGCGGTGGCTACGTGACCTGCATCGTGCGGGGCGATGTCGCGGCGGTGAAGGCGGCCGTCGAGGCAGGCGCGCGTGGAGCTGAGCGCGTGGGCGAGTTGGTCTCGACCCATGTCATTCCGCGTCCGCACAACAACATCGACCTGGCGCTGCCTTTGGGCCGGCTGTCGGTCGCGAAGACAGAAAGCGGTCAGAGCTAAGAGGCTGATCGATGCTTCTGGGCAAAGTGGTGGGGACGGTGGTCGCCACCCGAAAAGAGCCGACGCTCGAGGGCAGCACGCTGCTGCTCGTGCGGGGGCTGGATCTGGACGCCAAACCGACGTCGACGTTGGTGGTCGCGGTCGATGCGGTCGGAGCCGGCGTGGGCGAAGTGGTGCTCTACGCGTCGGGCTCGTCGGCCCGGCAGACCGAGCGGACCAAAGATCGCCCAGTGGACGC
Source organism: Archangiaceae bacterium (assembly GCA_043750125.1). Taxonomy (GTDB): domain Bacteria; phylum Myxococcota; class Myxococcia; order Myxococcales; family Myxococcaceae; genus JAGSPQ01. The sequence continues at coordinate 11,294 of JAYVCD010000319.1, forward strand.
GACGATCATGGCGATCGTCGATCAACTCGAAGTCGAAGGGACGCTCAAGTACGTCAAGTGAAGCCCCGCCCCACCACTCCCCCCGCGGGCTGCGTCGTCACTGTCCGCGCCAAGACCTACAACGCGCTGATGAATGCGACTGCGAAGACGGTCGAGGCGTTCAAGGTCGAGAACCACACTGAGCCGGTGCTGGTGGTCTACGGCGACAACGCGGCGAGCGTGTTTTGTGAGCAGCCCGCCCCTCCTTTGAAGTCAGGGCTGCCGTCATGAACGAGACCCAGATCAACGCGATCGTCGAGCAGGTGGTGCGCCGCCTGTCGAGTGAGCTTGGCGCGCTTCCGTCGAACACCGCAGTGGCTGTTCCGCGCGGGGTTCCGGCCTTTCATCGCGGTCGCACCGGCGTCTTCGACGACATGGACTCGGCTGTCGCGGCGGCGCGAAAGGCGTTCGAAGCCTGGGGTCACACCGCGATTGAGACCCGGTTGAAGGTCGTCGAGGCGATGCGCGAGGCGACGCGACGGGCGGCGGCAGAGCTGGCGCAGATGGCGGTGACCGAGACGAAGCTCGGCAACGTCAAAGACAAGATCGTGAAGAACCTGTTGTGCGCGAACAAGACGCCGGGCCCGGACATTCTTCGGCCCACCGCGTTCTCGGGAGACTACGGGCTGGCGCTGATCGAGCGGGCACCGTTCGGAGTGATTGGCGCGATCACGCCGACCACCAATCCGACTGAGACGATCATCAACAACAGCATCAGCATGATCTCGGGCGGCAACGCGGTCGTCTTCAACGTGCACCCCAGCGCGAAGGGGGTCTCGAACCATTTCGTGGTGTTGATCAACGAGGCGATCGTCGCGGCGGGCGGTCCTCCCAATCTGATCTGCAGCATGGCTGAGCCGACGATCGAGTCCGCCGGACTGTTGATGAAGCACAAGGGCGTTCGATTGCTGTGCGTGACGGGCGGCCCGGCGGTGGTGAAGGCGGCGATGACGTCGGGCAAGCGCGCGATTGGAGCGGGGCCGGGCAACCCTCCGGCGGTGGTGGACGAGACGGCCGATCTGGCCCAGGCGGCCAGCGACATCGTCGACGGCGCTTCGCTGGACAACAACATCGTCTGCATCGTGGAGAAAGAGATCTTCGCGGTCGCGTCGATCGCCGATGACCTCAAGGCGCAGATGGCGAAGGTCGGCGCTTTTGAAGTGATCGGTGCGGCGATCAACAAGCTCGAGAAGATGGTGGTCGACGACGGGCACCCGGCGAAAGACTGGGTGGGCCGGGACGCGACGAAGATTGCCGAGGCCGCGGGGATTCGTGTTCCTTCCGGCACTCGGCTGTTGTTTGCCGAAGTGGACCCGACGCACGCCTTCATCCAGGCCGAGCTGTTGATGCCGGTGATTGGATTCTCGCGGCTGAAGACGGTGGAAGACTGCATTGCGGCGGCGGTTCAGGCCGAGCACGGCTTCGGGCACACCGCGACGATGCACTCGACGAACATCAACAACCTTCACGAGATGGCGAAGGTGATCAACACCTCGATCTTCGTCAAGAACGGCCCCTCGTTCGCGGGGCTGGGGATGCGGGGCGAGGGCTACACCAGCTTCACCATCGCCTCGCCGACGGGAGAAGGCCTCACGACCGCGGTGAGCTTTACCCGCGAGCGCCGCTGCACGCTGAAGGACTCGTTCCGCATCGTCTAAGTGGAGCTCCCCGGTCCAGCGCTCGGCCTCATCGAGCTCGAGTCGATCGCCCGCGGAATGGTGGTCGCCGACGCGTTGGTGAAGAAGGCGGCGGTCCGAATTTCATTCGCCGAAGCGGTGACTCCGGGAAAGTACCTGCTGATTTTTTCGGGGCCGCTGGGGGAAGTCGAAGAGTCGTTCAAGGCCGCGGAGCTTGCGGGCGGGGCGATGGTGATCGATCGCCTGTTGTTGGCGCAGCTGGCGGGTGGAGTGGCGCGGGCGCTGGATGGAAAGCCCGACCTGATGAGGCCGGGCGAGGCGGTGGGAATCGTCGAGACGCACACTGTCGCTGCGGCAATCAAGGCGGCGGACACGGCGGCCAAGCGGGCCAACATCCGGATCACCCGACTGCACCTGGCCAAAGGCATTGGCGGAAAGGGCTATTTCACGATCTCGGGATCCCAGGCCGACGTCGAAGCTGCGCTCGAAGGAGCCGGGGCGTCGATCGAACCGCACCTGCTGGTGACGACCGAGATCATCGAACGGCCGCACCGCGATCTTCAAGGTCCTGTGCTCTAGGTTGCCGCGGTTGAGCTGCGGTTTTACGTTTTGAATTTGCCCTTACTTTTGAGCTGAGGCTCGGAGTGGCGGGGCGCACGCGGACTGTCCACCCCCAGCGGACAGTCGGCATTTTCTCCCTCGGGAGACTCGCGTGGTTCAAATGCTGCAGTGAGCCGGCGGATGAGGTTTCACATGCGTTCCTGCGTTCTGATGTTTGCCATTTGTTGGGTTGCCCTGGGCTGCGGAAACACATCCGTGGGCGTGGGGGCCGGTGGTGGGCGCGGTGGCAGTGGCGTCGGGGGTGGCAGTGGCGTCGGGGGTGGCAGCGGCGTCGGTGGTGGCAGTGGCGTCGGTGGTGGAGCCGGAACCCTGCGCTCGCACCCGAGCCAGCTCGAAGGCACGGGCTACTTCGCAGCGGTGGCCTGGTCGCCCGACGGGACCAAGGCCCTGCTGGGCGCGGACGTGGGCGGCATCTACATCTCGGACGGACTCTTCGGATCGCCCCTGGGACGCTTTCGCGGCTACTTCGCGGGACTGAACGACAACACCGGGTTCGACACCAAGCTCAACCGCGGCAACGGCCTGCTCTGGCCCGACGACGACGTGCTGATCGCCGCGGTCGGCGCGAACACGGGCGGAGGGATCTTCTCCCGAGATGTGAGCGCGAGCACGGTCGTGGGCCAATGGACGCTGCGCAGCTCGACCTTCTGGATTGACGCCGAAGGACCGCAAAACGCGGCCGCTTCGACCCGTGAAACCGGCCGCACGCTGGAGTACGCGCCGGGGACCGGCGTGCGATGGGCTGCAGTCCACCTCATGCCGGGCTCGACGGCAGACTATGGAATCGCCGTCTCGGCGAATCACGGACAGACGTGGACCGAGCTGCTCGGCTCGACGACCGTCGCCGGCTGGAGCGCGACCCAGCGGGTGGTGTCGATGCGGTACCTGCCGGGCAATGACGTGCTGCTGATCGCCTCTTCGGGCGAAAAGAGCGTCGCTTCGGCGAGCAGCTCGAATGTGCCTGCCTTCCAGAGCGGCTTCGCTGCCGGCGTCTGGCTGCTGAAGAGCGCCTCGACGGCCACTGCCGCGAATGTCGGCGCCAGGCTGGTTCGTCTCGACGACGCGGGCGGAGGCAACCCCGGTGGAGAGCCCTGGTTCGCGATGACCGCGGTCGAGCGGGGCACGGCGATCGAGGTCTACGCGGCGCTGTCCTCCAATAGTGCGCGTGCCAACTCGTTGGTGTGGCGCTCGACCTTCACCTTCAGCGCAGCCTTCGCGCCCTTGTCGCAGACGTGGGTCGACATCAGCCCGGCGAGCACGCTCGCGGCCACCGACGGCAAGTGGAACGATCTCGAGGCCTTTGTCTCGGGCGCCGCCACCCACCTGGTCGCAACCGCGTGGGCCGGCAGCAACTGCAAACCGGCGGCGGGCAGCTACTACGCCATGGGCGTCTCGGGCACGCGGACCTCGAAGAACATTCTCAATACCCAGATGCGGTTGTTGTCGGCGAACACCGCCACGGCCAGCGCGGCCTGGCAATCCCTGCTCGACGCAATCACTCTGGGGTGGGCCGCGGCTCCCGCGCCCGGCACTTCTTGAGGAGTCGCCGGTTCGGCCGCCGCGGGCACCCCGCTGCGCAACTTCGGCACCGGAGACGACTGGTTCCCCAGCATCAGCGGCGATGACGGCCTGGAGAACGCCCGCCCCGGCGCCAGCGCCTGGACGTCCGGCTCGATGCGGATCAGCCCCGACGGAACGAAGCTGATCGCCACGGGCCGCGCGGGGGCGTACCTTTGCGACGCTCCCTTCGGCCCGCTGTCTGCAGTGCGCTGGTACGCGCTCAACTCTGGCCTGGGCAACACGTCCAACCACCGGCTGGCGATGTACCGGGGACCCAACGCAGCGCACGCGGGCAAGTGGGCCTTCACGGACACCGATCGCACCGCATACGTCGGCCAGTTCGCTGCGCCCACCGCCACCACCCGGAACACTCTGTGCGTCGGACGACCGGCATCAGGCGTCACCGGCACGGGCGTGGGAGTCGCGCTCAACAGCAAGACGATGCGCCTGTTCGTGGGAAGCGCTGCCTCGGCTCCCCATGGAGGGGACTTTTCTGACAACGCCTGGGCGGGCCCGACTGCCGGCAACTTCGCCAACCTCCCGAACGGAACGGGGGCGACGGGCTCGACCGCGCAGTTGCTCGCGTTCACCGATGCCGCCAACATTCAGCACGTCTACGCAGTGGCCGGAAACGCACTGGTCCACGGGTCTGGATCCGCTTTCACTTCGTGGACGACGGCCAAGACGCTCGCCGCCAGCTACGGGATCGATGACCACGTCACCCTGCGCTACGTGAAGAAAGGAGCCGCCGAGTACATCTTCCTCGCTCTGCCCGACGACGGCGTCTACCGCGCCACCGGGCCCAACTTCGACACCTTCACGCTGTGGTGGAACAAGTCGGTCAGCGGCTACGACCGGCAGGCGTTTCCCTACCTGGCGTTCAGCAGCGAAGGAGTGGGTCGCCTCTTCGCCTCGTTCGGCCCCGACGGGGTGTGGCAGGTCGACCCGGGCGCGGCCGCAGGGTCCGGCACGGGTGCTCCGGCAGGTGCGGCGAAGCTCGCCTTCGGTCCCTTCACCGCCACCGGACGCTTCGCGCTCACCACCGAAGAGCTCACCGGAGACCTGGTCGCCGTTCGGATGAAGTGGACCCAGTCAGACCTGGCGGCAAAGCTCTACCGGGTGCCCACGCCGGTCAGCGGTCCGGGAACAACCCAGGACCTCACCGATGCCGCGTTCGGAGATCTGGGGGTGATGGTGATGGACCTCGAAGCTTCCGACCCCTACGTCGGAGTGCTCTTCAACCATGCTGGAATCAACGGAGTCTGGCGAGGGCCCGGCTATCCCGGAGATACCCACGGCTTTTGATCTGCTCTTCAGGCGTAGCTGCCGCGGATGTGGCGGGTGGTCCACTTCAGCTCTTCTTCCAGCTGGCGCGCGACTGAGAGCACGAGGCCATCGGCTCCGACCCGACCGATGAGCTGAACTCCGATCGGGTGGCGTTCGGTCGAGATCCCCGCGGGCACGCTGATCGCGGGCTGACCGGTGAGGTTGAAGAGCGCAGTGAAGGCGCCCATCACCGCGGCGGCTCGGAAAGTTTCTTCCGGACCCAGGCCCTGCCACTGACCGATGCGCGGAGCCGCGATCGGCAGCGTCGGCGTCACCCACAGATCCACATCGCCGAACCACGCCCTCACCCGATCCGACAACCGCGCCGCTCGTCGAAACACTTCGTCGTCGCGAACGTGGCGCCCGGTCTCGCGCAACCACCGCGTGACCGGCTGAAGCGAGCTGTCGCGCACGAATGGAATGCGTGCAATCTGCCGCTGCCAGATGGGAAGCACCTCGTCGACGTTTCCTTCGGGCGGCGGGCCTTCTTCGACGTGGTGTCCCAGCTCTTCGAGCCGCTTGACCACGTCGAGCACCGTCGCGGCGATCTCCGGAGTGCACTGGCCCAGCGGCGACGTCGTGGTGAAGCGAACCTTCAGGCCCGACAGAACGCGCTGCGAAGAGGCGAGGAAGGAAGTCCCCCTCTGGTGTCCGACGAGCACATCGAGCATCGCCGCGACATCGTCTACGGAACGGCCCAGGGGCCCGATGGTGATCATGTTCACCGGATCAATGCGCCCGTAGTCGTTGGGCACGGCGTTGCGCGAAGCCTTGTGGCCGACGAGCCCGCAGAGCGCTGCTGGAATTCGAATCGACCCTGCCCCATCGCTGGCTTGCGCGATCGGCAGCAGACCGGCCGCCACCGCCGCGCCTGAGCCCCCGCTGGATCCTCCCGGGGTGTGGGCCCGGTCCCAGGGGTTGCGCGTCGGCAGGTGGGTGGAAGGCTCGGTGACCGGCATCGCCCCCAACTCGGACGTGGACAGCTTTCCCATGATGACGAACCCCGCGCGCCGAATCGCGGCGGTGGTCACATCGTCGACGGGCGAAAAGAAATACCGAAACGACCGGGCGCCCATGCGGGTGAACGTCCCCCGAGCGAAGTTCAAATCTTTGATCCCGGTGGGCACGCCGTGAAACGCACCCCGCCCTTCCAACGGCGCGGCATCCATGCGGCGGGCCGTTGCCAGAGCGCTCTGTTCCAGGACCTGGACGAACGAGCTCAACGCAGAGTCGTGGCGTGCGATCCGCGTGAGGTACAGCCTCACCAGCTCGGACGAAGAGAGCTTTCGTTCGCGAATCAGGCGGGCCTGTTCCAGTGCAGACATCGACAACAGTTCAGTGCTCAAGGTGCGGCACCATAGCGAGTAGTGTGCGGCGGATGGTGCGTCGTGAAGGTTCAGAGCCAGCGGAAGCGCGAGCGACCGAAGGGGCGGAGCCACGCTGCACTTTTCCAGCGGGTGAAAGTCCCGTCCG
>JAYVCD010000320.1:0-5756 GCA_043750125.1 Archangiaceae bacterium
AGGCCCGCCATCCGTTCGCGCTCTTCTTCAATCGCCCGTTCTGTGGCTGGGTCAAACACGTACGGGTCAGTCTACGCGCGTCGAGAAAGGGCTAAGCGAACCGTCTCTTCCAACTGGCGAACGACCTCGGACAGCGGCATCGACGACGAATCGATGTGCATCGCATCGTCGGCGGCCTTCAGGGGTGCGGCTTCCCGTTCGCTGTCTTCCTTGTCGCGCCGGGTCTGTTCCTTGAGCACCGCTTCCAACGAATTTTCGGTGCCCTTCTCAAACAGCTCTTCGTACCGCCTGCGCGCGCGAATGGTCGGGTCGGCGAAGAGAAAGAACTTCAGGTCCGCGTCCGGGAAAACGACGGTGCCGATGTCCCGACCTTCGAGGATCGCGCCGGTCCGGGCTGCCAGCGCCAGGCGCCGCTGCAGCTCGAGCAGCCCCGCGCGAACGACGGGGCGGCTGCTGACCTGGCTGGCGGCGATGGAAATCTCGGGCGAACGAATCGCCTCGCTCACGTCGAGCGAATCGAGGAAGACCTCGTTGTTCTCGCCTTCGACCTTGAAGGAAATCGTCAAGGTCTCGAGCAGCTGCCCCAGCCGCTGATCGTCATCGAAACGAATCTTCTGGGTCCGAGCGGCGAGCGCGACGCAGCGGTAGATCGCTCCGGTGTCGACGAGCGCGAAGTCGAGTCGACGGGCGAGGATCTTCGAGACGGTCGACTTGCCCGCGCCGGCCGGGCCATCGATCGCGACGATCAAAGGACGGGCTGGGTTCACGCCTCGAGGATCTCGCGCAGGGCCTTCACCAGGCGCTCATTCTGCGAATGCAGCCCCGCCGAGATGCGCAACGCATTCGGCCAGCCGCTGCCGGTGACGGGGCGGGTGATGATGCCTCGTCGCAGCAAGGCCTCGTAGACCGGCCCCGAAGGGCGGCCGAGATCGGCGAAAACGAAATTGGCCCGGCTGGTCGGAACCGGAATTCCCAGTTCGCGAAGGTGGGTCTCGAGGTAGCGCAGCTCGCGCCAGGTCGTCAGTTGGGTCGTGCGCAGGTGCTCTACGTCGTCGAGCGCGGCGATGCCCGCGGCCTGGGCCAACGAAGTGAGGTTGAACGGCATGCGGGTGCGATTGAGGTAGGTGGCGAGCTTCGGCTGCATCACCCCGTAGCCCAGGCGCACTCCCGCCAGCCCGTAGATCTTCGAGTAGGTGCGCAGGACGAGCAGGTTGGGCAGCTTGCGAAAGTACTCGAGCCCGTTGGGGTACTCGGACCAGTCGACGTACTCGAAGTACGCCTCGTCGAGGATCACCAGCACGTCCTCGGGGACGACGGCGAGGAAGGCGTCGAGCTCGGTCTTGCTGAACGCGGTGCTGGTCGGGTTGTCGGGGTTGGCGAGAAAAACCAGGCGGGTGTGCCGGGTCAGCGCCGCGGCCATCGCCTTCAAGTCGTACTGGTAGCCGGCCTTCATCGGGACTTCGACGAAGCGGCGACCGTGGGACTGAAGCGCGACCTTGTACATCATGAAGCTGCCCGCGCTGAGCAGCGCCACGTCGTCCGGCGCGGTGAAGGTGCGAATGATCAGCTCGATGATCTCGTTGCTGCCGCTGGCGACGAACACCTCGTTCGGCTCGACTTCGAGGTGCGCAGCCAACCGCCGCACGAGGTAATACGAGGCCCCGTCCGGGTAGAGGTGGACCTTTCGTGCCGCGGCCTCGATCGCTTCGACCGCCATCGGAGAAGGACCCAGAGGGTTCTCGTTCGACGCCAGCTTGATGACGTGTTTGACGTTGTATTCGCGCTCGGTCTCTTCGATCGGCTTACCGGGCACGTACGGCTTGAGGGTCTCGATGTATTCGGGAACGAGGGGGCGCATGGGTCCTCTTCAATGACCGGTGAAAGGACCGAGCGCCCGGAATCTTCGATAGCGATCTTCGATCAGTTTCTCGGGAGTCATTCCGCCCAGGGCCGCCAGGTGCTTGCGCAGCGTCTTCCCCAGCGACTCTGCGGTCTGGGCGGGATCCCGGTGAGCACCACCCGGTGGCTCTTCAATCAGCTCGTCGACGACCTTCATCTGAAACAGGTCGCGGGCCGTGACCTTGAGCGAGTCGGCGGCCTTCTCGGCCATCGACGCGTCGCGGTAGAGAATCGAGGAGCAGGCCTCGGGGCTGATCACGCTGTAGATGCTGTTCTGCAGCATCAGCACCCGATTTCCGACGCCAATCGCGAGCGCTCCTCCGCTGCCGCCTTCGCCGATCACCGTCGAGATTACCGGCACGGGCAAGCTGGCCATCACCTCGAGGTTGACGGCGATCGCCTCGGCCTGGCCGCGTTCCTCGGCTCCGATGCCCGGGTAGGCGCCGGGGGTGTCGATGAAGGTCAGCAGCGGGCGATTGAACCGGGCCGCCAGTTCCATCAGCCGGCGGGCTTTGCGGTAGCCCTCGGGGCGCGGCATTCCGAAGTTGCGCGCCATGTTCTCTTTGGTGCTGCGGCCCTTCTGATGGCCGATCACCATCACCGGCTGGCCATCGAAGCGCGCGAAGCCCCCGACGATCGACGGATCTTCTCCGAAGTGGCGATCGCCCGCCAGCTCGTTGAAGTCGGTGAACAGAAAGCCGATGTAGTCGAGGAAGTACGGTCGGGCGCTGTGGCGCGAGAGCTGGACGACCTGCCACCGGCTCAGGTCACTGAAGATTTCCTGCTGCAGCCGCTTGGCCTTCTTCTCGAGCTTCCCGATTTCGGCGGTGAAGTCGTGGGCCCCGTGGGTGGAAAGCGACTTGAGCTCGGTGATCTTCTTCTCGAGCTCGAGCAGAGGCCGCTCGAAGTCGAGCGCGTGGGTAATCTGAATGGCCATGAGCGGGGAACGAAATACACCAAAAGCCCCGACTGGAGTGCTTCAAGAAGCCGAAGAGTTATGCGGCTTTGATCTTGGCCGGCGCGGCAGACAGCGCGTACCACGAGGTCCGGAAAGCCTTGAGCTCGCGAAGCCCGGCCGGGTGACGGCCGAGCGCGGGAGCCACGGTGACTGGAAGGCCGATCTTCTTCTCGAAGACCTTGGCGACTTCGAGCTCGTTCTTGCGGCGCTCTTCGGTCACCACGCAGGTGGTCTTCGGCAGCACCCGGTTGACGAGCACGCGCTCGACCGGAAGCTTCTTCGCCTTGAGGTACTCGACCAGGCGTTCGACCGGGCCGACCGCCATCTCTTCGCCGCGGGTGACGACGACGAACCGGCACTCGGACGGATTGACGATCGCCGATTCGAAGCGAGCGACGTGCTTGAGCAGCGCGGCGAGATCATCGGCCAGCGGCCCCAGCCCGCGGTTGCGGTACTTGGAAATCACCGCCTGGGTCTGGGTCAGCCAGTCCTTGGCGATCGCGGGCAGCTCGAGGATCCGCAAGGTGTCGCCTGCGGGCGCGGGGTCAATCACGATTCGCTTGAAGCGTTCCTGCACCAGCGCATCGGTCAGCGCGCTCATCGCGGCGAACTCGTCCATTCCCACCGGGGCGGTCTCGAACAGGTTGCGAATCAGCTCGCGGTCGAGCGCGAATTCCTGGCCCTTCACCTCGGGCCCAAACGCACCTTCGGCGCGATCGCGGAACTTCTTGCGCAGGTTTCCGAACCAGGTCGCGAAGTCGATTTCCCGCGCGTAAAGACCCTTGGTCCCCTTCACCTGGGTCTCGGTGTCGGTCAGCCGGCTCTGCAGCACGTCGGACAGCGAGTGGGCAAAGTCGGTCGAGATCAAAAGGACGGGGCCTTCTTTCTCGGTCAGGGTGACGGCGGCGGCGGCGGCGCAGCTGGACTTCCCGACGCCTCCTCCTCCGACGAAGAAGATGAAGCGGGTGGGAGGCAGCGGAGGCGCAGCGATCGGAGGCATCGACGGCGCACGGACCAGCGCCGGAGGACCTTCGGCGGCCGAGAACTGCAGCGCCTTGGTCTCTTTGCCGCTCATCCATTCTTTGGCGAACGCCTTCACTTCTTCCTGGCCCCGAGGGCCGACGATGCGCCGATGCAGCAGCTCGACCGGGACGCCCAGGGTCTGGTACCTGCGAACGTGGGGCGCCTGCAGCCCGCGGCGGTTGGCGACTTCGCGGCTGTCTTTTCCGTCTTCGATCTGGTCGGTGATGATTTCCACCACTGGCGTCAGGCGCTCTTTGAGGGCGTTGAAGAGGAAGCGGGTCTGCGCCTCGGGCACCGGCTCGGCGAGGGCGACGAGGTGGAAGGCGAAGCGGGTCGGATCTTTGAGGAAGGCGATCACCTTGTCGCAGGTGGCGGCGAACCCATCGAGCGGTGAGGCTGCTTTCGGAAGCGCAGCGGCGGCCTTGGTAGGCTTGCCCGCCTTCTCGCCCCGAACCAGCGCGACGAAACGGCGAAGGTTGGTGGCGTGATCGAGCAGCCGAATGCAGTGCGCGGCGCCCAGGCCGTCGACCACGATCCGATCGAACTCTTTGCTCTCGAGCAGATCGAAGAGGTGGAAGAGCGACGCGGGCTCACCCAGGTTGGCGGTCGACACGTCGAGCAGCTTCTGAACGTCGTCGGCGTTGATGATCACGCCCTTGGTGGCCGAAGCGAGCAGCGCGGTGCGGTAGGCCTTGGTGAACGGTTCGACGACTTCCTTCGGGTTGAGCTCGGAGGCCCACAGCCCGCCGGGGCCCTTGCCTGCCAGCAGCTTGGTCGGCTTGTGGGTGAGCGGCTTGTTGAAGAGGTCTGACAGTCCGCCGTTGGGCTCGATGCTCACCAGCAGCACCTTGTCCCCACTTCGCTTCTCGACAAGATTGAGAGCGAAAGCGGCCGACAGCGTCGTCTTGCCAGCGCCTCCCTTACCGCCAAAGAAGTGCAGCAGCTGTCCGTCGATCATTTGTTGTTGCCTTTGCGTAGAAAGCCCGCTTGACTCGCTGCGGGTTTGTTTGCGGCCGGGTCCGAGCAGATTCAGGGGCGCGGAATTCATCAAATCGCGACCAAAAAGTCAAGATACTACGGGCGTTTTGGTAGAAACCCACACCGCCCCACCCAAGGCGGCGTAACTGTTGGGCGCACTGCGTTATTCCCCCCAAACGTCTCAGGCGTACCGTTTGCGGATCAGAAACACGATCGCGTCGCGGGCCGAGGAGTCGTTGTAGCCGTAGCGCTGGCACATCGTGTCGAGCATCTGGCGCACTGCGACCTGTTCCCGCGCCATCAGGCTGCTCTGCTCGCCCGAGAGGAACTTGAGGGTGTTTTCGACATTGCGGCGCAGCAGCTTTTTGCGCTCTTCGAAGAAGTGGTCGCGCAGCCGCTTGAAGTGATCGGGAAAGATTCGGGACCACTCGAGCTCGCCGGTGGGGTTGTCGATCTTGTGGGCGCCGATGTTGGAAATGAGCCCTTTTCGGAATTCCGAGGCGTCTTCGACCTTGGGCATGATGATCGTCTCGAACTCGACCATGCGCGCTTCGTCCGGCTTTTCCTGGGCGCCGGTGACCTTGTTCTGAATCTTCTCGCCTTTCACCCAGGCCGAGACCAGCTGGACGTACTTCTCGAACAGGTCTTTGTATTGGGCCTCGCTGACGAGCCCCATCGAGTCGCGCACCTCGTGATCGACGAGCTCGAGGTATTCGGCTTCGACGGCGGAAACGAACTCTTCTTGATCGTGGTACCCCTCGACGACTTCCTGCTGGAGAAACTCGTAGACGCTCTTGTCCTTGCACAGCGCGGTGAGCTCTTTGAGGACCGCCAGCGGGTGAAGCCCTTCGAACTCGACGCTCTGGGCGGCGTTGAACAGGGCGGTCTTGATCTCGCG
>JAYVCD010000321.1:0-13612 GCA_043750125.1 Archangiaceae bacterium
CCGACAACGGTTACCGTGCTCAGCGGCTCGCCAAACATCCTGCGGGCTTCTTCTCGCAGCGCGCGCGCCACACTCGGATCGGCCGAGGTGACCGCGATCGCGTGTTCGCCGACGACGGTGATCGCCACGCCCTTCAGATACAGCGGGCAGGGGATGCGCTCGAAGTTGTTGGCCATCGCGAACGCGAGGTGGCAGCGCATCTGAGTCGCGATCGTCCTTGTCGTCGGGGCCGACTTGAAATGCAGCACGACGCCGTCGGCGCGTTCTTCGACCCTGTCGAGGTGCGGCGCGAGCAGCGGACAAGAGGTCCGCTCGGGATCCGAGATTCCCCAGCAAGCGTCGTCCTGGAAGTTCTCGAGCTGCCTGGCTGCGTTGAGGTGTTTGAAGGCCGAGGCCATCTTACGGTCGGCCTCGGCGAGGTTTGCATCGCTCGGCTCGTACGAGGTCGAGCGCTCGGCCGCGGCAATCTCGACGGCGGCCGCTTTCCGGTGCTCGTCGCCTGTCAGTTCAGTGTGTGCGCACCGGGTCAGGCTGAAGAGAACTGCCACCAACAAGGCCGCGTTCGATTCGGTCATCAGGCCACCTCCGCAAGAGCGGGCGGCTAGAGTGCAGCGGGCGTACCGCTTGTGTTCCCGCCTGTATCCATTCCCCTGCGATTGGGTGGCATAACGGCTGCTTAGTTCCGCCCCGCGGGTCTGGCCTGACCAACCCCGATTGCAGATCGCGAGGCTGACAGAGGGTTTTGTAGCTTGAAACAAGGGGATTGATCCGCACCCTCGGGTACGCCGTCTACACCGGAGCCGACATTGGTGAGTGCCTCGAAACCGCGAGTGCCATACACGACGGCGACATGGACAGTTGGTCCCGCGAATGGTTCCAGACGTCCGAGCGTATCGCAGCGATTGGGGAAACGTGCCACGAGTGCGGCCGAGACATCAGCGCACGCGAGGCGTGGCTTCGCGCCTCCAACTATTACCGTGCCGCCGAGTTCTTCCTGGTTGCCCTTTTCCCCGATGACCCCCGCGCGAAAAAAGGCAGCACAGCGCAGCCGCGAGACGTTCGCTGCGGCGGGTACCTTGGTGCCCGCGCTGCAGCGTTCGAGCACAGACTTGCGGCTTTGATCCTGGACCCCGGCTTCTGGTCGTTTGCAGATGTGGTGCGGGGGAAGACGCCCGAACTCGTCCTTGGCCTAAAGGGCGTCCCCGCCGAGGAGGCCGCGATGGCGATTGGGTATGGCGTTCGAGGGCGAAGAATCGACATCGCCCTACCGGTGAGCGACGGAACAGGCTCTCGCCAAGGCAGGGAAGCGCAGGTTGCGAGCCATTTGGCATGTTGAGTCGCCATCGAAGCGACGATGAGGGCAAACGCCTCGTAGTTCGCAAAGAGGCCGTGGCGGCCGGTGAGCACATAGCCTTCCAGCCACCCTTCGCAGTTGTGCTCGCTCAACACATCCATCACCCGTCCTTCCGCGGACACGTGGTCGTCGATGGCAATGGTTGGCTCCTGGAAGCAGCGCGTCTCGACGTCGAACACCGCACCAAGCCGATTCGAATTGGTTTCGTCTGGGCAAAAAAGGCGAAAGGTCTTGGGGTTGCGGGAGTAGTAGATGTCGCGCAGCATTCCCTCGAGCGCTCGCGTCGACTCGTGGTGAACGGAGTCGTGCTCGGGCACAGAAACCGCGTACGCCGCGAAGTCGGGGATATCGAGGGGCACGGTGAGCTTCCCGCCGTTTGCGTGAGGATTCTTGCCCATGGGCCGGTCTCCCTTCGGAGCGAGCTCTTTCAAGTGTCTTGCCAGGCGTCCGCGCTCATCGAAGAGGCGCTCTGGCTGGTGGCTGCGCATCCACGTCTCGAACATCGACAATTGTTTTGGATCGGCCCGCAAGCCTTCAAGAGGCGCGGTCTCTGCTTCCCCGTCGCCCACCATGGCTACTGCGAGGAGACCAGGATTATCGAAGACCGCGCCGAACGCCGTCGTCGGTCGGTATTCGCTGAAGAAGTAGCCGCGGCCCGAGCGGTCAGGCCGGGAAGCATTTTCAGCTCGTCGCCTTCCCAACCGGTGAGGCAATGCGGGATAAACTGGTTGCCCTTCATGCCGCTGACCGCATCGAACAGAGCGCTTTCCTCGAGCGCGTTGAAGTGAGTCGCACCCGCCTGGCACGCTTTGTTTTTGTCGCGCTCAGCTTGAGCGCCAACGCTTTCGGGCAAGAGCGATACGCCTTGCTGGTCGGAGCCAATGCCGGCTGGTCAGACGATCGGCCGCTGGCCCATGCGGAATCCGATGCCGAACGGGTGCAGCAGGCCCTGATCGAAGTCGGAGGATTCAAGCCCGAGCGCATCGAGCTGCTGCGGGACCCCGACGGCTCTGAGGTCCGCGCCCGGCTGCGTCGACTCTCAGATCGCGCCCGCGCGAGCCCTGAGGGCGCGATCGTTTTTTTCTACTACTCCGGTCACGCCGACCAGAAGTACCTCCACCTGCGCGGAATGCCGTTGGGGTGGGACGAGCTCGTCGCGGCGCTTCGGGACATGCCGGCCCGGGTGCGAATCGGGTTGTTCGATGCGTGTCGTTCGGGAAGCGTGCTGGCGACCAAGGGGGGAGCTCCGACGGCGCTCTTCGAAGCCAAGGCCGAGGAGCCCGTTCAGGGGATGGCATTGATTACGTCCTCGGGCGCCGACGAGTTGTCTCAAGAGACGCGCGCGATGCAGGGCAGCGTCTTCACCCACCACTTCGTCTCGGGGTTGCGCGGCGCCGCCGACTTCAATCACGACGGTCGGGTCACGCTCGGCGAGGCCTATCGCTACAGCTACGAGCGCACCGAGGCGGACACCGCGGCCACTGCAGTGCCCCAGCGCCCGGCATTTCGAATGGAGCTCAAAGGCCAGGGTGAGCTGACCTTGAGTGAGGTGACCAGGGCCGGCCCCGGCCTCGTGCTGCCCGCGGGTCCGCGACAGCGATACGTGATCGTCGATTCGCGCGAATGGAAGCTGGTGGCCGAAGGCGTCAGCCGACCGGAATCGGAAGTGGTGCTGTTTCTGGGCGCAGGCGACTATCGGGTGAAGCGGGTGACGCCCGATGCCCTCGAGGTGGCCAGCGTCCACATCGAACGGATTCCCGTTTCAACGGCTTCGTTGACGTTCACCCGCGAGCCCCTGTCCGTCGGATTCGTCAAAGGGCGCCCGGAAGCCGTCGACCCGATCATGCTGCGCGAGTACCGGCGGGCCGAGGGGCTGAGGTTGTTGGCGATGGGCGAAACGGGCGCGGCGCGCGCGGTCTTCGAGGGAATTCTCGCCGACTGGCCCGGCGACGTGGGCAGCGTTCGGGGCAAAGCCCGGGCCTACGTCCGGGAAGCAGAGACCTGGGAACGGGTCGGGGACCACGCGCGCGAGCTGGTGAGTCTGCAAGGAGCATTGGGGCTCGAGCCCACGCTCGCCGAAGACCCGGACTTCACCCGTTGGTACCGGCGGATGGTCGAGGCCGAAGCCGAGCAGAAGCGGGACATCGAAATCAAAAAGAACGTCGACGTTGAGATCTCGCAAAATCCAAGGCTGAAGAAGCGGTGGGGGCTGGGCATCGAGCTGTTCGGCACCCGGGGCAACATCTGCGCGATGTTTCAAGTGATGTTCTTTTCGCAGCTGGTTACTTCGCTGAGCATTTCGGCGTTCGGGCCGGGCATGGACTTGAGCGTCAAGTGGGTGCCGCTGGGGTGGCGGGTGTCGCCCTGGATTCAGTTGGGCGGCTATTACAACTTGAGCCAGCTGTGGAACCCCAACAAAGGTCCGGTGGCCACCATCAACGGCCAACCGAGCCCGTTCATCGACAGCTGGAACACCGGCGGTCATGCCGACATCGGGGTGCAGTACTTCGGCACGTTGGGCTTCGTCATCGAGGGCGGCATCGGGGTCCAGATGCACATGGACTTGCACAATGGCGGCGTGGCGTTCATGCCCTGGCCGAACTTCGCGATGAGCTGGTTTTTCTAAAAGCTCACTGCTTGATCCACTGCAGTTCGCTCACCACCAACCCAGACGGAAAGGGCTGGTTTGCACGCACGGCCTCGAGCAGGGGCTGGAGCGCGAATTCGGAAGCGCCGTAAACGGCGAAGACCCGCTCGCGACCCAGGGCCGAGTCGAGCTGGGTGGCTGCCGGCAACATCGACTGGTTCGGACGGTAGGCGGCCGCGATCTGCCCGCCCACCGGGTAGTAGACCGAGACCTGGCCGATGCCATCTTTGGAAAGGATGGCGACGAAGCCCTCGGTGGGAACCCGCAGCTCGAAGCGCACCTCGTCGCCGGGGTGGGTCACGGCGCCGTCGGCCAGCTTTTCGCTGCCGCTGGCCGTCTTGCGATGAACGGTGAGGGCGATGGTTCCCTTTGCGGTCCAATCGCTCTCTTTGGCATTGAGCGCGAACACGCCTGCCAGCACCATCGCTGCCGCCGCGACGAATGCCGGAAGCCACCGCAAGATCCACCGCGATTGCGGCGGCGCTTCGAGCTTTGCGACCACCGGCCCGACGGGATGCTTGATGAAGAAGGCGCGGTTGTCGGCCCGGAGATCTTCAAGGCGTGCCCGCTCGGTCGCCGATGCCTGGAGCGCGGCCTCGATCGCTTGTCGTTGCTCGGGCTTGAGATCTCCGGCGAGGTACCGCTCGAGCAAGGCGTCGGCAATCGGACGATGGGGACTCACGCGGCACCTTCCATCGACAACCGGGTCGCGCGTTTTCGACCGCGCTCGGAAAAGGCTTTCAGCACCCGGCCCACCGTCTTGCGCGACAGGTCCAGAGCATCGGCAATCTCGAGGGTCGAATGACCCTCGACGAAGTACAGCACTGCGATCGTCATCGTCTGCTCGTCTTCGCCTGAAGTGAGCAGCGCCAGATCTTTGGCGGCCTCGACCCTGGCCATCGGCTCGACCGGCGAGGCCACCTCGAAGGCAGGATCTTCGGCACCCTCGTCGAATTCGATCGCCCGAAGTTGACCGCTCCAGCGGGCCCGCTTCCGCAGCCGGTCGAACGATTGATAGGTCGCCATCTGGTACAGCACGGTGAACGGCGCAGCGGCGCCGGTCCATCGGCTGCTCTGGCGCAGGTAATCGAGGAAGACTTCCTGGGTTACGTCGGCGGCTTCCGCTTCATCGTCGAGCAGCTTGCGCGCGCGCCGAAAAATCGCGGGGGCATACTGGCTGTACAAACTCTTCAGCTTTTCTGCGTCGGCGGCCACCGCTGGGCTTCTAACATCCCAAAGCGCAGCGTCGGGCACCGAGCAGTTCATGAATATGGGTCGCGCGGGATCCGTCGCGCGGGCCTTTTATTTTGTTGTCCCCAAAAGATTGGGTGGGACGACTGATGACATGCAAAAGCACATTCAGTGCTGGCGACTCGCGGAGCATCATCATGAAGGTTCTTCTCGCTGGGCTTTTGGCGTTGGGCATGTTGGCCGGCTGCGGAGGAGGTGGAACCACTCCGCTGCAGGCGTGCAAAGACCAGGGCGCTCAGGAATGTAAGAAAATGTGGAGCTGCAACAGCCCGGTGAAGATCGGCAATGACGAAGCCAGCTGCATCACCTCGTACGACAGCCTTTGCCAGCTTGCCGCGGCGGGCTGCCCCACTGGGAAGACGCAGGACTTGTCGAAGGTCCCGGCGTGCATCTCGGACACCGCGAATGCGACCTGCGCCGAGTACAACGCCGGCTCGTACAGGGCGGCGAACTGCGACGCGGTGAAGTGTAAGTAGCGGGCAGCCCGATGGGGTGAGCGGGGCCGTTTGATCAACGGGGCGTGAAGGCTGCGATTCGGGTATGAGCGCATCGGCCTTGACCGACCCCACTGCAGCCCGCGCGACCTGTGCCGTGGTCACCCTTCCGGGCGGCGCGCGGGCGATCAAAGACCGGGCGAGCGGGCAGGTGATGCATTGCGGCACGGGCCCTTCGGTCGAGCCGGGCGAAATCTATGTGACTCCTTCGCGCCTGGAGGCCCGGTTGGGGGAAGGGGGCGAGGGGCTGGTCCTCTTCGACGTGGGGCTGGGCGCCGCGTCCAATGCCCTGGCCGCGTGGCGGGTTTCGGAAGGAGCTCCACCGGGATCACGCAAGCTCGAGATCGTCAGCTTCGATCACGACCTGCTGCCGCTCGAGCTGGCGCTGCTGCCAGAGAACGCAGAGTCCTTCGGGCTGGCCGACCCCGCGGCCCAGGCCGCCGCCCGTGCGCTGTTCGCGGTAGGCCGTTTTGAAACCGCGCGAACGGTGTGGCGCCTGGCGCTGGGCGACTTCCCGCAGTGCCTGGCGCTCGAAGGCCAGGCTCGCGCCGACATCGTGTTCTGGGACCTCTACTCGGCACGCACCAACCCCGTGCTGTGGACGGTGACGATGTTTGCGCAGCTGCGGCGGGCCTGCCGAGACGGAGCGACGCTTCACACCACCAGCGCCTCGACCTCGGCCCGCACCGCGATGTTGCTCGGCGGTTTTGCCGTCGGGCGAAGCGTGGGCACCGGCAACCGGGACGAGACGACCATTGCCTCGACCCATCACCAGACGCTGACGGCTCCTCTCGACGCGCGCTGGCTGCAGCGATTGGGGCGGTCTTCGGCAGCCTTTCCGTCCGATGTCTCGACCGAAGTCGACGCGCGCGCGGCCGCAGTCGCCAGGGTCCAGGGGTTGCCGCAGTTTCTGTGAGGTGGCGGTCGGTTTGCACCTGAGGTCTGCATCGGCTCGATTGCAAAGGAGCGCGCATGAAAATCGCCCTGAACACTCCGTACGTCGAGCACTCGAAGAATTCCCTCGCAGTCGAACCGACGAACCTTCCGCCGGTCTACGAGCCCCAGGTGGTCGTCAGAGCGATCCTGCATGCCGCGACCCACCCGGTTCGCGAGATCTACGCCGGAGGTTTTGCCAAGGTGACGGCGATCTCGGGGACCTTTGCTCCGCGGACCACCGACGCGGTGATGAAGCGCACGATGTTCAACGGGCAGAAAAAGCACCAGCCCCGGCAGCGCGATGGGGACGGCGCCCTGTACGCGCCGGGAAGTGATGGTCGGGTGCGCGGCGACTACACCGGCCGGGTTCTGCGGCACAGTCTGTACACCCGCTTCGCGATGAACCCGGTTCGCAGCGCGCTGTTGGCTTTGGTGATGGGCGGGGCGGCGCTCGCAGCTTCGCTTCGAAGACGTCGAATCGCCGGGTTGTAAAAAACAGTGGTAGGTCGGCGGGCATGAATCGGTGCTCATGGCTGCTGACGTGCCTGCTGATGTCCGGTTGCGGCGGCTGTTCCCCCGATTCCGTCAAACCTCCCGGCGATCAAGTGATGGGCACCTTCGTGCTGCACAGCAAGGGGATCTACGCCGCGTGTGGCCTGCCCGGCTTTCCGGCGAACTACGATTTCGAAGGGACCTTCTCGCGCTTCACCGATGGGGGGCGCGTCTTCTTCACCGTCCAGGGAATTCAGTTCGACGCGGGGTTCGATGGGCAGTTTGCCTCGTACGGTGAAACGGAAAATCGAGGCTTCGACCTGGCCGACGGGGGCAATTGCAACTCATGCGAGATGAGGTTGGTGCAGACGGGCACGTTGGCCCTGTTGTCGGAATCGCAAAGCAAAGCCCTGGGTGACGTCTGCCCGACCCATGCTTTGGACGGTGGGGTGCCGGGCCTGAACGAGGACGCGGGCATCGCGCTGCCGGGGACGACCGATGCGGGCTTCGATGCCGTGCGTGCCTGCGGAGAGCTCAAAGTGTCGATCACCGGTGAAGGCTTCTGCGACCCGGCCTGCTACTCGTGCCAGCTGCAGTACCGCCTCAGTGGCGAGCGGAAGAAGTAAAGTCACAGTTGTCCGTGGGCCCTCTGCTCGTAACGCGCTGCAACTTCTCCGCCTGCCCGCGGCAAGCCTCTTGCTCGGGACGGCGCCCATGAAGCCCCGTTTGTCGCTGCTTCTGATTTCCTGCCTCTGGGTCGGGTGTGGTCGTTCGCTCTTCCCGCCCTCGGCTGTCCCCAACCGCAGTGCTGCTCGAAGCAGGCCGATTGCACCGGCAGTCAGACCTGCATTCCACCGGGCGCGCCGCTGGGGTGTGGCGCCTGCTTTCCTGCAACGAGCTCGTGCGCCATCGACTCTGATTGCAGCCCTTCGACGACCGGAAAAATCTGCAAGCCAATCTTTTGCAGCTGCAACGGTTCACTGAGTTGTCAGGACGGTTGTACTGCGAACAGCGACTGTCAGACCGAAGGAGATGTCTGCAATACGGCACCGGCCCCACCCAGCCCGACATCACGGTCGGGTGCCTGTTCAGTTACCTGCGAATGCGGCTGGCGGAAGCGGTGCCGGAAAGAAGCTACCCCGGTTGAATCGGCTGACCGACGAGCGCGACCGAGACGATGCCGCTTTGGCCGGCGAACTCGCGGCCTACTTCACCAGCAGGTCCGGTCGGGCCCGCCCGTCGAAGGTGAAGTTCGGCCACTTCGAATCGAAGGTCAGAATTTCGATTCCCTGGGCACTCACCACTGCGGTGTCCTCGATCTTCGCCCCAGGCAGCGAAGGGTTCCACGCCACGGCGTTCGACGGGCCCAGCCGCAGCTGCGAGTCGGGCCGGGTCGGTTGCCAGCTGACACCTCTGGGTGTCCTCTCCGACCAGGCGTTCGACCAGCGCGAGGATGTCGGGATCTTCGAAAACCTCGGGGTCCGCCCACGGAGGCACGAAGGGCAGGGTGACTCAACCTGATCCGGGCCGGCGCGAACCTGCGGGTGGTCGACGGATTTGATCGTTCGCCGGGCAAGGCGGGCAAGCCGGCCGCCCCGCGCAAGGGCGCGCCCTCGAAGGCCAGCGGCCCGGGGCCGTCTGCGATTGTCGGCGGCTCGATTCACGCCACCGCTGCGATGAAGCGCCTTGCTGAAGCGGGCAGGCGCGCCGCGATGGGCATGGGTGGGTACAACAGCCAGGGGTTGTGTGCGACCGGAGTGAGTCGCGCGATCCAGTCGGCGTTGGGGCTTTCGGTTCACGGCAACGGGAACCAGATCGACAACAACCTGCCAAAGAACAAGTTCAAGCAGGTGAACATCTCGTTGGCCGAAGCGCTGAAGATCCCCGGGTTGGTTCTGACCTGGGAAAAGACCTCGAGCGCGGCAGGCAGCATCTACGGACACACCGCGATCACCCTGGGTGATGGTCATTCGTCGTCCAGCGACTTCATCGAGCGCAACACCCACAACACCGGCCGATCGGGCCTGAAGATCTTCGTTCCGATCTAAGCCTGCCGCGGCAGCGCTACGGGTGCGGATGCCGGTGATGGACGTCTGAGGCGTGCGGATGCTCGTGGCTCAACGCTTCGTGCCGGTGAAGGTGCGAGTGCGCAGGGCCCGCGGGGCCGTGTGGATGGTGTTCATCGTGGGTGTGCAGGTGGTCGTGTTCCAGCGCCTCGTGAAGGTGCGGGTGTTGGTGGCGGGTCCGCACCAGTACGACGACGCCCAGGATCATCAGCGCGGCCGCGGCGGCTTCCGGCCACGAAGGGCGTTCCCCGAGCAGGGGAATGGCCAGCAGCGCCCCGACGTAAGGAGCCGTGGCAAACAATGCCGCCTGGCGCGCCGCCCCCAGCAGCCGCAGGGCCCGGGTCGCCAGCACGATGCTCAGGCCGTAGCCCAGGCTGCCCACCAAAAGCGCAGCCCCGATCTGCTGCAGGGGCGGGAAGGCCTGATGGGTCACCCTCGCCAGGCCCAGTGAAACGCAGCCGGCCGCCAGGGACTTGAACCGGGCGCTCGCGACGGGATCTCGCAGCGAGAGGCGTTGGGTGAGGTTGTTGTCCAGCGCCCAGCAGGCACAGGCCCCCACCACGGCGGCGATCCCGAGCCCATCGGGTGCCAGCGTCCCGGGGCGGTAGGCGAGCAGCCCCGCGCCGAGAAGAATCAACCCGACCGCAGCCAACTCGCGCCGACCCAGATGCTCGTGGAAGAGCCCGACCGCGAGGATGATGGTCAACGGTGCTTCCAGATTGAGCAGCAGCGTCGAGGTCAGGCCGGTCAGTCGCTGCAGCCCCACCAACAAGAGAATCGGGCCCAGGACCCCTCCGAAACCGACGATTCCGGCCAGGAGCGGCGCGTCAGCCCAGCGAAGAGGGGCCTCTGCTGAAGGCCCGGGCCTGCGAGAAATCATTCGGACGGCGGTCAGCCCGAGCCCCGCTCCCAGGTAGAGAAGACTGGCGAGCGCCAGCGGGCTCGAGCCCGGCAGCAGCAATTTCGAAAGCGGAGCGCTGGCCCCGAACAGAGCCGCGGAGGCCAACGCGAGCGCACTGCCCCGGACTTCACTGCGTTCAAAAACCGGCATCGGGCTATTCGTCCTCGCTCTCGTCTTTTCCCAGGCCATGCTTCCGCACCAGGCGATGCAGGTAGACGCGATCGAGGCCCGCTTCCTTCGCGGCCGCGGTCACGTTGCCTGAGAAGCGCACCAACAGATCGTCGAGGTAACGCCGCTCGAAGTCGTCGACCAGCTCGTTTTTAGATTCTTTGAACGGCCGATGGCTGGGTCCCTTTTCGGCACCGGGCGCTCGCTGGTTCGGCGCCAGGGTCTCGAGCGAAGGAAGCTCGGCCATCGAGCCCAACGCGAGCATCCGTTCGACCAGGTTCTTCAGCTCGCGGACGTTGCCGGGGAAATGGTACGCGCTTAGCGCGGCGCGAAGCTCGGGGCCGATCAGCGAGGGAGACTTCCCCTGCTTCCGGGTAAACGAGTCGATCAGCAGGTCGAGATCTTCGCGGCGTTCGCGCAGGGGCGGCAGCACCAGCTGTACGGTGAACAGCCGGTGGTACAGATCTTCGCGGAACCGGCCCGCCTTTACTTCGGCCTTCAAGTCTCGGTGAGTGGCCGCGATGATCCGGAAGTCGATCGTCTTGAAGTCCGAAGAGCCCAGGGGGCGGACTTCTTTTCGCTCGAGCGCGCGCAGCAGTCGAGGCTGCAGCTCGAGAGGAAGCTCGGCGACCTCGTCGAAGAAGAGCGTGCCCTTGTGTCCCTGCTCGATGAGCCCGACCCGGTCGGCGACGGCGCCGGTGAGCGCTCCTTTTCGGTGACCGAACAGCTCAGACTCGATCAGGCTCGCAGTCACCGTCGAGAGGTCCGCCACCAACAGCGGCCCTTTGGCCCGTGGGCTGGCATCGTGAATCGCGCGGGCGCAGACCTCTTTGCCGGTTCCGGTCTCGCCGGTGATCAGCACCGCGGCGTCGGTGACCGAGACCCGTTCGGCGAGCGCAAACAGCTGCCGCATCGCGACGCTTTTGCCCAGCATTCCTCCGAAGCTCGTGGATTGTGAGAGCTCTGAGCGGCCGTACCCCACGAAGGCGGGCAGCAGCTTGAGCATCACCCGGCCGAGGCGAATGATGGCTCCGCTTTGGGCGCTGACCCGATCGAAGCGAACGTTGTCGCAAAACGAGCCATTGGTAGAGCCGAGATCCGTGAGCTGAACTCCGGCGGCCGTCACCTCGATCATCAGGTGCTCGCGCGAGACCGAACCGTCGACGACGACCAGCTCGCACGATTCGTCTTTGCCCACCCGGTAGCGGCCGCCCTTGAGCTCGATGCTCTTGCCCAGGTCGGTGCCGGTCACCACCGCCAGTCGCAACGGCACCGCGGTGGACTGGGTGGGGGCGAGCAGCTTCTCGGTGACGGAGGTCGGCGATTCTTGCGGTACGCGCGTCTTTTCACTCATCGGTTGGCAGGGGGCGAGTCGCGAAGGATCTGAAGGGTGGTCATGCGGCGGGTCCGAAGGCTCTGCGCTTTTGCCCGATCCAGCAACTGTCGAAACGAGACCGGTGGTGGGTGGGCCGTCAGCCCGAGGTCTCCCGGGTTGCGCAGGACCAGCCGGATTCCCAACAGGGCCAGGACCACGCAGGCACCAGGGTGTGGTCGTGCGACATCATTTGTTTGTTCTTCGCGCCGTAATCGGTGTTCGCCGTTTCCCGCTCGACCCCAAACGCGCTCGTTCCCGCGTACTCGCGCGGCAGCCATTGATTGCCGAGCACCTTCATCGATCGCTCGTAGGGTCTGAACCGCGCGCTGCTCGGCGACTGCTGTTCGAACGGCAGCCGGATTTTCCCGCTGCCCACTTCGCCCGGGGCGGCCGTTTCCAGCACCCGGGTGGTGGTCTGGTCGATCAACCCTCCGCGGGCCTCGACCGCATTTTTGAGCCGGTTGCTCGTCGACGACAGATCTCGGGCGTGCCGCTGCATCTGATAAAATTTGGCCGCCGCGGCCAGGTCCAGGCTCGTCCAGAGCGGGGTCGGATAGTTGAGGGCCCTGAAGTCGTTGAGCCCGTCGAGCGCAGTCTGAATCTGCCGGGCTTCGCCGCACGCGCACGAGCGCTGTCTGCAAAGGACGTTGCTGCAGCAGCCATCGAAGTTGCCCTTGATGTCACTGATGCCGGTGCGAACGTTGAAGAGGGCCGAGCGCACGAAGCTGGCGTAGGCGACCCCCGCGTGGTGTCCGGCCAGCGCGGCTCCGTCGGCGGCGGCAGCGCGGTTGATCACCGACAGGGCGTTGAAATAGCGCGCCGTGATCACCGCCTGGTTGTAGGCCGAGGCGTCGGCCAGTTCCTGCATTCGCATCCGCTCGCGCGTCCGGTGCGCGAGCGACAGGTTCATGAACACGAACAGGCTCAGCACCAGCAGGCACAACGACCAGAGCACCAGGCTTTGTCCCCGGTGCATCTTCAGCCCGCTGCGCGTCGGCAGCGGAAATTCAAGCAGGCGCTCGAGGGGCTGATTGTCCAGCGGCGACTGCCGGCGACCCGCGCTCACGTGGTGCACTGCGTCACCACCCTGTTTCCACACGAGGCGATGAGCCCGCTCAATGTCGGCGAAGTCGACGCGACGACCCCCCGGGGGACGCTGCTCAAAGACAGCACCGACGTGACGTTGACCGACGAGTCACGCCAGCCGACGTGGACCCAGTCGATCTCGACCGACCTGCGGCAGATCTTCGAATCGGGACGCTCGCTCGAGCCGCGCATCAGCAGCAGCGGGCTGGTCTTCAAAGCGGTGATCCAGGCGTGCGAGGCCGCCGCGCAGGGCCCGGGCCTTCAAAAGCTCCAACAGTCGTTTGGGGGGCCGCTGGAAATCGATGTCACCCGCCGAATGCCGACCCGAGAGGTCAGCCGACTGCTCGAAGCGGCGCTGTCGGTGCTGGGCCTGGCGGGAAGCGACTCGGAGGCTGCGCTCGAGGCGGTGGGCGCGGCGCTCTTCGATGCGGTGGAAAACACCGCCCAGGGCCGGACCTTGAAGCGAGGCCGGGACGAGTCGGCACAAGCGCTCTGGCCGATGCTGGTCGAGCTGCTGCAGGGGCTGGTGAGCCCGGGCGAACGCAGGCTCGAGGCGGTGCGACCTCGATTCGCCCGCGTCCTCTTCAAAGACGAGCCGCTGCCGATTGCGCTGTACGTCGGTTGTTTTCGAAGGTTCCTCTACCGCCACGGGGGCTTCGAGCTGCAGGCGCAGGTCGAGACCGAGTCGGTACACCGTTACGACGTGGTGTTGCGCTGGTGAGGCCTGCAGTGGCAGAGACTCAAACCCCAAGGGGTGCTCAATGGCGCGTTTCAAACTTGTGGTGCCGGTCTTCGCCGTGCTGTGGGCCGGGTGCGCACCGTCGGGCGGCACGGCCACCGCG
>JAYVCD010000322.1:0-8445 GCA_043750125.1 Archangiaceae bacterium
CCTGCCGCGTCACGGTGAAATCCCGATGCAGCCGTTCTTGTACTGGGCGGGGTTGGCGAGCATGCGGGGCTGACGAAAATCGCTGTTCTCGAAATGAAGGTCGGGGGCGGCCGGGACCCGAACGGTCGGAGGATCGTACTGCGCCCACGCACAGCCGACGCTCCAAATTCCGTAGTCGGTGGCGATGCCGGACTCTGGGGCCTGGGCGAAGTAGACCTTGAAGAGGTTGTACCCCTGGGTGAGACCGGCCTGCTTCGGAGGCGTCACCAGCTTCAAGTTGCTGACCGAGAAGTCGTAACAGATGCTCTGGTCCGGCTGCTCGACCGCCTTGGTTTCGTACTGGTAGCCCTCTTTGTCGAAGAAGGTCTTGTCCCGCTTGATCGGGTTGCTCTCCGAGCGGATCTCGAGCAAATCGGGAAGTCCATCGCCGTCGGTGTCGAGGCCATTGGCGTCGCGCTTGAGCGGGTTCAACCCGTAGCGGACCTCGATTCCGTCGGGAATTCCGTCGCCGTCGGTGTCCATCAAGGTGTCCTTCGTCTTCAGGTAGGCCTCGACCTGGTACGACAGCCCATCGCCGTCGGTGTCGGCGCAGGTGCACCCGGGAGTGAGCGGGGACATCGGGTCACACCCCCGGCTGTCCTTCACGTCGGGACGAAAGCCTTCGTCGTAGTGGCGAACTTCGAAGTCGTCGTCGAAGCAGTCGCCATCGCTGTCGGCAAAGAAGTTGTTCGTCTTGTACTTGTAAGGCTGGTCGAGCGCGTCGATCAGCCCGTCGCCGTCGGTGTCCACTTCGCGGTCTTGATCGCCGGGCGCGGACGACATCGACCTCACCAGCAGCTGCTTCATCACGTTCCGCGAGGCCAGCGACGAGTAGTCGAGCGCGCCCAGGCCCAGCGCCTGAATGTTGCCGTTGACGAACTCCTGGTAGACGCCGTTGCCGCGCTGCGCGAGCTGCTGCAGGGTCCACGAGGCGATCTTCTTCGCCGCCGCGGGGTACGCCGCGGGAGTCACCCCGGGGTAGGTCCCGTAGATGTCCTGGCAAATCGGCCCGCAGTTTCGCACCGCGTCTTCGTTGAAGAGCAGCACGGTGTGCAGCCGGATGTCGCCGATGTTGTAGGCGTCGCGCAGCTGCATCAGCTGGTCGACGTAGCTGAACAGCTGGTAGTTCTGGTTGCGGTCGGTGCCCTTGACGAAGCCGGTGACGATCGCCGGCATCCCCGGAGGATCAATCTGATTGCAGAAGTCGCCACTGCCCGAAGAGTCGGCCCACAGCAGCTCGGGGCTGTCGGGCGAGGCGTAGGTCGACAGCGAGTCGTTGCCGGCGCAGCGCGGGTACGGCGTTCCGTCGGTGAGAAAGACGACCACGTAGCGGGTCCGGGGAAGCTGCTCGGGGTTGGACTGGTTGGTGAGCGCGATGTCGTCGGCGATCAACGTGTACGCGTAGCTCAGCGCGCCCTGGTAGTCGGTGCCCTTACCCAGCTGCGACTGCAGGTTGGCCAACGCGGTCAGCAGGCCCGGGTTGTTGGCCGGAGTGAAGCGCGAGGTCATCGTCGCGGTCGACGGGGGGTAGGGGTTCTTCACGTTCGTCTCGAAGGGCACCAGCGAGACGAGGACGTTGGGCTGGGTCGCAAACTGCGCCAGCAGCTTCTTCAGCGCGCGCACCCGGGCGGGCTCGGTGACTCCGGGAGGAACGACCAGGGACGCAATCTGCTGGCAGAAGCCGCCGACTTCCTGAGCGCCGGGAGGATCAGAGACGCACATCGAGCCCGATTGATCGACGACCAGCACGACCTTCACCGGAAAGCCGCTCGGATTGGGAGGATCGGTGCAGACCCGCCCGGTGAGGGTGAGCCGGTTGTCGACGTTGTCGAGCTCGGTCGGCCTGGGCTCGATGAATGCATCGGAGCACGCGGCGAGTGCCATCACCGCGGTGAGCAGAGCCATCAATCGCGTCATCGGCAGGCTCCTGAAAGCAAAACACCGTGAGGTCCTTGAACGCGGCAACCCCCCGTCAGCGTAAGCCGACGAGGGGCGCCGATGGAGCGGATACTTTTCGTTACCCTTTGCGGCGGCGGAGCATCGTCAGCAGCGCCAGACCCAGCCCCATCAGCGCGGGGTCGAACCCAATCGCGCTGCAGGACTTCGTGCCGCTGCCCGGAAGCGTCGAGATCTTCAGCTCGGACCTCGAGGTGGTCTGGTCCGGGTACGCGCGGTCGGGGAACACCAGGGTGCCGGTGACCTGAATGACGTACTGGCCTTCCACATCGGCGGTGAAGCTGGGGACGTGGGCCTTGCCGTCCGGCCCGTCGGGGTACGCGTATTCCCAGTGGCGGCTCATCGTGACGGCGCCAATCGGATTCTCGACCGCGGCGGTAGAGCCTGAAGGACGGCCGCCCTTGGCCACGGTCCACACGTACTCGATCGCGGCGCCGTTGCGGTTGGCGAACAAGGGCAGGCGGAACTTCTCACCGCGCTTGAGCATCACCGAGCCACCGCCGTGAACCTTGAACGGGCTGTTGGGGTCGAGGCAGTCGTTGGGGTTCGCCGCGTCGACGACCAGGCAGAACTTCGGGTCGCACGCATCGCCGAGCAAATCGCCGTCGTCGTTGAGCTGGTTCCGGTTGGCCACGGCCGGGCAGTTGTCGGCCTTGTTGAGCACCCCGTCGTTGTCGAGGTCGAGGTCACACACGTCGCCGATGCCGTCGCCGTCGGTGTCCTTCTGGTCCGGGTTCTTGTTGTTCGGGCAGTTGTCGTAGTTGTCGCTCACGTCGTCCCCATCGCTGTCGAGCTTGCAGACTGCGCCGGTCGGCATCACCTGGTCGGTGTTGGCAATCAACGGGCAGTTGTCGAGCGCGTCTTTGATCGTGTCGCCGTCATCGTCGTCGTTGCAGACATCGCCGGGGCCGGCCCCACCCAGAGTGCGCTTCTGGTCGAGGTTGGGAATCGAGGGGCAGTTGTCGACGGCGTTGGGAATGGTGTCCCCGTCGATGTCGGGGTCGCAGAGGTCTCCCTTCCCATCGCCATCGCTGTCGAGCTGGGCGTAGTTGGACGTGTTGGGGCAGTTGTCGCAGGCGTCGCCGACCTGGTCTCCGTCGGAATCGATCTGATCGCGGTTCGCCGCGAAGGGGCAGTTGTCCTTGTCGTCGGACTTGCCGTCCCCGTCGGCGTCATCGGTGTAGGCCAGGGTCTTCCCGTCGTCGGTGTAGGCGACCCAGACGGAGCAACCACAGCCGCAGCCACAGCCGCCTCCTTCTTCTTTGGGCGTGCCGCAGCTCGACCCGAGGCACTCGGGATTCGTCCCGTTCATCAGCTGGGCAAATGCGGGCGTCGCTGAACCGAGCACCACCACCGCCACCAACCAACCCTGCCTCGTTGCGCTGTTCATGACTTCTCCTTTCTAGGAACTGACGGAGGTACGCTTAAGCAAGGTGCGATCCACTTCGACTGCCCTTCCAACTGCTTGGAGTCCCGACCTTTTTTCCCGGCCTCTCGGTCCTTCGAAGCAGAACTGTAGAGAGGACTCCCCAGAAGATCTGAGGGCTGAACCCCCCGATCAGAACTCTCAATTGCCGAGGGCAAAATCATCGGGCGTCACCTTCACCGCCCCCTTGAGGATGACTCCGCCCACCTTCTTCTTCGAGGGCGGCAGGTACTGAACCGGGACGACGAAGAGCGAGCCGATGCCGGTGCCGCGGGGGTCGTTGTCTCGGCCGACCTGGAAGTAGAGGTAGATGTCGTTGGTCCCCTTGGGAATGTTCGCGTACGGCGGGTTGGGCCGGGCGAGCGTAGGCACCAAGGTGATGTTGTAGGCGCTGAGGTCGTAGCAGCTGCGTCCGTCGTCGGTGGGCGCAGCGTCTTTGATCGAGTAGCCGTACCCCCGCTCGGTCTGGTAGCCGAGGTCCGCCGACCGGGGGTCACTGTGTGCGAGGATCTCGCCGATGTTGGTCAACCCGTCGCGATCGTCGTCATCGAGGTCTTCGGGGATGAGCGGGTTGGTCCCGCCGAGGACCTCGACGAGATCCGGAATGCCATCGCCGTCAGAATCCGAAATGCAGCTGTCGGTGCCGAGCACGCGTTCTTCGCAATCGTTGAGGCGATCGCCGTCGGTGTCAGACGTGACGTTGCAGCCGTTGATCACGTTGATGGTGAGCGGATCGAGCCCCATCTTCACTTCGACCCCGTCCATCAGCCCATCGTTGTCGGTGTCGGCCAACAACGGGTCGGTGCCGATGACGTTGATCTCGTCCTCGTCGCTGAGGCCGTCGCCGTCCGAGTCGACCAGCGTCACCCCATTTCGGGAAATCGCGTTGCGGTTGAAGCCAATCAACCGCTTCAGCTTCATTGAGCGCTGCAGCGAGGCGTAGTTGATCGAGTTGAGCGCATTCTTCACCCCGCCGGGGTCGGTCTCGATCAGCTCGGTGCCGCCGGCGGCCGCGATCGCCGCGGCCTGGAAGCGGGCGAGGATGTCGGGCGTGGTGCGGACGTAGACCGGCTGCACCGAGACCTCGCCTGCGTTGTAGCGGGTCGCCAGCGCCTTGAGCTCTTCGGTGACGCGGCTGAGCTCGCACGAGGTGCAGCGCGTTGCATCGGGGTACGCGGCGCACTTCAAGTCGATGCCGGCGTTGTAGACGGTGTTGTTACAAGAATCGTCGGGGTTCGCGATGATCAGCACCACCACGTAGCGCGCGCGCGCGACCTGGCCGCGACAGCCGGTCTGCATGTCGCCCGCGATCAGCGAGTTGGCCAACCGCAACGGAGCGCGCACTGAGATGGGCCCCGCTTCCTGGTACGCGGCGTACTTGGCGATCGCGGTCGTCATCTGGGTCGCGTCGACGAACTTTCCCTGAAAGCCGCTGGCGACCGAGTGGTACGCGACAAAACCGAACGTGATGTACGGAGTCGAAAAGCGCTCGATCACCGAAGTAATTCCATCGGCGATCTGCCCGATCGCGAGCCGGTCGATGCCCACCCCGCCCTGCACGGCGAACAAGACCTTCACTGGAAAATTTTCACCGGTGGCCAGGGGCACGCACGCGCTGCCGGTGATTTCCACCCGGTCGGGCCCAGAAGGGCCGTTCCCGTCGGTGGCGTACAGCCCGGCGTCGGTGCAACTCAAGCCGACCGCTGCGACGAGAAAGCAGGAAGCGGTGCGCATTGCCTCGAAGCTTACAGGGACATCACGTAGGCCAGCAGGTCGTTCTTCTCTTGCTCACTGAGCGCGTCGGCGTGGCCGTGCTTTCCCGCCCACCCTTCGACCGCGCGGCGCAGAGCGAAGCGCTGATCCACCGACACCCGGCCGTCGTCGCTGACGCCCAACCCGGCAAGCCCAGTGGTGAGCATCGGAAAGACGTCCCAGCTGCCCACCAGGGAAGGCGGAGCAAAGCCCGAGAAGTGGGGGTTCTGCAGGCTCTCGCGCAGCGGAAGCAGGTGCGGGGTGCCTACGTCGAGGAACTTTCCGCGGGTGGAAAAATCCTGGTCGGTGGTGAACTGGGGGCCGGGGTGGCAGCTGCTGCACTGGGCCTTGCCTTCGAACAGCAGCATTCCCGCTCGGGGGTTTCCTCTCTTCCCGTCGGGAAGCTCGAGCGCTTCGAGCGGGGCCCCGTCGTCCCCCACGAACGGATTGGGGAAAGGGGTCAACAGCGAGGCGTAGAGGGTGAGTTGCTCGATTTCGTTCACCGTGGGGTCCGGGTTGTGGAACCGGTTGCGGCCTCCGACGACCTTCGCGGTCTCGCCCATGCTCTGGGTGGAAGCCGGAGTGAAGTACGGGGCCGACGTTCGCGTTCCCCGCACGGTCGGCGACCGGTAGACCCGCAGCGGGTTCGTCTTCTCGAACAGAATTCCCCCGGTGTGCCCTTCGAGGTGACAGGCATCGCAGCTCATCGCGGTGCGGCCGAGGTCGGCGAAAAACAGCACTTCCCCCAATCGACGTTCTCTTTGTTCCAGCTGCCCCGAGACGATCGGCAGCTGCTCCTTCCACACCGCCCGGCCCTTGTTGGCGTTCGAAACGTCGAGCCTCGCGATCATCCCCGTGAATCGGTTGAGGACCCACAGGGTGAAGCCGTCGGCGGACAACACCAGCGCCTGCGGGCCTGAGTGAAGTGCTGAGCCCGCCCGGTTTTTCACCGCGAAGTCTTCGGCCACCCGGATCAGCGGGAAATCAGCCGGGGGCGGCATCGCCACTTCTTGAAGCAGCGCCGCGCTGGCGGTCGCATCGCTGGCAGTGAGCTTCTTCGCATCGAGAACCCGCACCAGACCCAGTGAAACGTCGGCCGCGTAGAGCAGCCCCCGCGCCTCGTCGAGCGCGAGCGCCTGGGTCACGCCCGCACCGAAGCCCAGGTGACGAACGAACTTCTGCGCTGCGACGACGCCCACCCCGCCGTTCATGCTGACTTCCATCTTCTCGGGGTTGGGCCCGATGTTCGGGCCGATCGACGCGAGGAACAACCGCGAGAGCTTCGGGCTCCAGGCCAACGCGCGCGGCGCCGATCCGTTCATCACGTACTTCGAGAATGGCGCGGTGTGTCCACCGATGATCGGCGTACCCGGGCCGGGAGCCGTGCTGCCTTTCGAAGCGCCGGTCAAAGGATCCAGCCACTCGAGGTCTCCGGACTGCGAGCAGCCGACCGCCAGGCCCGCGGGGGTGAGCGCCAGCCTCTCGGGGTTGGGTCCCACCGGGGTGCGCCATTTTTCTTTGGCGCCCTCGGCCAACGACAAGGCCGAGACGGTGTCGCGGGCGTGCTCGGCGAGGAACAGCAGGTCGCCGTTCACCAGGATGCTGGTCGCGGAAGAGAGGGCCGCAAATCGCTTCGGGGCTCCCCCTGCGACGGGGAAGAGATCGAGGGTGGCCGAGAAGCGGTGCGCGACGACCAGCCAGCTCTTCTTCTGTGCGTCGGTCCACACCGCAATCGCGCTCGGGCCATCGGGGGTCTGCAGCCGCGTCACCTTCTTCGTCTCGAGCTGCAGCGCGTAGACGCAATCGTCCGGGCCCGAGAGCGCGTACAGCCAGGCTCCGTCGGGGGAAGCCACCAGCGCGGTGAGGTCGGGGAAATGGGTGTCGTTGATCAGCGTCAGCGCCGCCTTGCCTTCCGCGCCACTCAGCTGCACCTGGATCAACGCTTCGGCCCGCCCATCGCCGCTCTGAAGATCTTTGGGCAGGCGGGTGAACGCGTGCGTCGAGTCCACCACGGTCAGCGGCAGCTGAAGGGTGACCGCCCCGGACAGCTGCAGCTTCATTCCCTCTTTCAGGTTCGAGCCCCACACCGAGATCGGCTGCGAAGTCTGGTTCGAGACCAACCGCGGCCCGACCGCCAACAGCCGAGGAACCGCCGCGGGCGGCGCGCCCCCTGCGTCCCCGATCGGTGCGGACTTCGGGGAACAACCCAACGCTACGAGACAGGTGAAGAGAGGCAAGCGCACGGGCTCGACCTAGCACGCGGCGTCCGCGCCCCTCGTGCGTGAATGTGGGTGCGAGGGCGCGAGAAAAGGATTTGTTGATGTCCCGGACCTCGGTTCGTTTTAGTCTGCGGACTCGCATGCGCACGTCACTCATGTTGATCACTGCGCTGGCGCTGTTGAGTGGCTTCAGTGCGTTCGCGGCCGGCAAGAAGAAACCGGGGCGTCCGTCTGCTTCTCCGGCTGCGGCGGTGAAGAAGGAAGCTCCGACCGTGACGCTGAACAGCCGCCCTCCTGCGGGAACGCCTGACGCCCAATCGGAAGCGAGCGCAGGCAGCGCTCCCACCCGAGGGCCGACGCGCATCGACTTCGATGATCGGTTGATCCAGGGGCAGACCAACAAGTCAGGAGCCGTCTACCTCTACGACCGCAAAGAATTGAAGACACGCTCGATGATCAAGAAGCGCGAGAGCTTTCGCGACGAGATCGTGGGCTCACTGTACGACGGGCTGTAATTTTGCTGCCCTGCCAGCACAGCGGCAGCGTGAGCGGAGTTTTCTGAAGTGAGCGCACAACCCACGGTGCTTCAGGTCGTGATCCTGCGTGACGGGCTGCTGGTGGGCACCGAGGTCTTCGTGCCCGGCCAATACACGCTCGGCTCAGGCGCTCAATCGGATCTCAAGCTCGATGACCCCTCGGTCGGAGCCGCGCACGCGACGCTCTACTTTCAGAACGGAAAAGCGGCGGTGCAGGACCAGGGCAGCGTGCTGGGAGTCTTCGTCAACGGCCACCGCGTCACCGCGTGTGAGGTGAGGCCGGTGGACGAGGTCGCGATCGGCCCGTTCTCACTGAAGGTGCGGGTGCTGGCGCAGAAACCGGCAAACAAGCTGGCCCCTCCACCCGAGCTGGCCGCGTTGTTTGGTGGTCCTGAACCCGCCGCGCCGGTTCGCCGGCCCTCGGGTCCTCTTTCTGCCGGGCCAGGCTCGAAGCCGATTCCCGCGACGGTGGTCTCGACCCGGCGGGTGGCCTTGCCTCCGATCGCGCGCGCACCGC
>JAYVCD010000323.1:0-11494 GCA_043750125.1 Archangiaceae bacterium
CGCGATGGCGGTGGCGGTTCCAGCCCGCCCCGAAGCCGCGGCGTCCTGCTCGGCGACGGCGAAGCCACCGGCCGATGCGGGAAGACAGAACAGCAGCGCCGAAAACAGAGCGGCTCGCATCAGATCCCCTCGAGGAAGTTCGCCATGTCGTCCTGGCCCGGGTAGCACGAGAGCTCGGCGGGGTCGGCGAGGAACCCGTGGCTGCCGATGAACGTGCGGAACTGCGTCGCTTCGTCGATGCCGCTCGATTTGATCAGCCGGCGGGTCGCCGTATTGGGAACGACGGTGTCTCCGATTGCCATCTGCAGTCGCAGCCGCTTGGGCTTCGCCGTGACTTCGAGCCTGGTCTTCGGGTCGACGTACTTCAGCGGGCGGCTCAGCGCGTACGGCGAGAGGTTGATCGGGTCGATTTCGTCCAGGCACCACCGCGCCGCGTTGACGAACTGCTCGTACGCCGGCGTGCCTTCCGCAATCCCCTTGTCCATCAAGCCCTGCTTCAGCGTCGGGCCAAAGGTCGCCGACTCGCGCATCAGGTCGACCATTCCCGCGCCGGCCACGTTGAGCAGCATCGAATTGAAGACGGGCTCGATGCCGGACACCTCGGCGCCGACGATTCCTCCCAGGCTGATCCCGGCATAGGACACCTGGTTCGGATCGAGCCCGATGCCTCCGGTGATTGGCTTCCAGTCCATCTGCCGAATCAGGCGGACCTGGGCCGAGAGGTCGATGATCCCCTGACGAAAGTGGTCGCGGGTTCCAAAGAGGTTCGCCACATCGACATACGCGGCCCCGGTCGAGGTGGGCGTGCCCGGGCTGCCGAGGTAGGCGGGGCCCCGCGCGGGCTCGGCGGGCAGGCCGCCTTTGACGCAGCTTCCGTTTTTGGCGCAGGTCGCACCCGACGAACATTGGTTGTCCTGCAGGCAGGCCGAGCGTTCGCCGTGAAACGGAAGATCGATGGCCATTACTGCGAAGCCGGCGCGCGAGAGGCGGTCGGCGACCAGGAAGGCGAGCCGGCGTTCGGTGGTCAGGGCGTGTCCAAAGACCAGCACCTTCACGTTGCTGCCCACGACCGCGGTCCTGGGCAGGGTGAGGAAGAACTCGATCGCTCGGGGTTCTCCCGCGCCGTTCTCGCGAAAAGCCCGCGTCGTCGGGTCGAGCCGGTCGAAGGTGGTGATTTTTCCGGTGATGTACTTGCCGACGTTGGGCTGCAAGATCGTGGCGGCCGACACCTTGGTGTCGATCACCGTTAAAGGCAGGTTCTTCTCATACGGGGTCATCCACAGCTCTCGCGCGCGGCCCAGAATGTCCTGGGTGGTGAAAACCCACGCGGCGCCGACGCTGTCTCGAGGGATCTTCGCGCCACTGAGGACGCCCGAAATTCCGGCGCGCAGCGGCTCGAGCTTGCTCGCGGTGGCGGTGCACATCGACGACAAGGTGGATTGCCCCTGCCCATCGAGCAGGCTCTGGCCCAGGGTGAGCACCGAAGGCAACGGCATCAGCGCCAAGGGGTTGCCCTGGGCGTCCTTCACGTTCGAGAGCACCACCACGTAGGCAGTCCCCGGCAGCAGCGGCACCCGGGGCTGCAGCACCAGCTTCTTCCCGTCGGCGCTCAGCGTTCGGTCCACCTCGGTGAATTCCACTTTGCTGTCCCGCGCGAACAGCCGGACGTGGGTCGGGGTCACCGAGCTGAGATCGATGGGCTGCGTGGCTTCGATCGACAGCGCCGCGGTGGTCGAGAAGCCGTCCAGCTGGTTGAAGCCCTTCTTCAGCTCGATCTGCTCGGGCTTGTCGGTCGCGGCGAAAGGCAGCGTCACCCTTCCGGTTGCGGGGTCGATCAGCAGCTGGTTGGGGAAGGGAATGCGCTTGCTGTTGGGGTCGAACAGCGCCTCGCCCTGGGTCAGGGCGGTGAAGTGCCAGAGCGCGATTACTTCCCGGCGGGGGACTCCTTTCGATTCGAGCATCGCGAAGTGGGGCTCGAGCCGGGCGCGAACCCCCTCGAGGCGCCGAGCGGTGGTGAGCTTTTCTGCGCGGGTGAGCCCCGGCAAGGCGTCGAGGTGGGTGGTCAGGTCTTTGCCCGCGCGCAGAAAATGAAAAGCGGGCGACTCGACCACTTCTTCCCCGTGCGAGCCCTTCAGCCCGTCTTTTCCTCCTCGCAGCGCAAAGACATACACGTGGCCGGGGACGAACCCGGTGGGCGCGCTGAAGCTCAGTGAAAGATCGCAGTCCGCCCAGGTGCGATCGAGCGCCACTTCGGCCAGCGGGCCTTTGCCGTGATCTCCCAGATCAAAGACCAGGGCGGTGGCGTTGGTGATGCTGTCCGGTGCCAGCGCGCCTGAGAACTGCACCCGGCCTGAGCTCGCCGTGGAGAACCCGTCGT
Organism: Archangiaceae bacterium; assembly: GCA_043750125.1. Lineage (GTDB taxonomy): Bacteria > Myxococcota > Myxococcia > Myxococcales > Myxococcaceae > JAGSPQ01. The sequence goes on from JAYVCD010000323.1 coordinate 2,378, forward strand.
GTCCGTTGAAGCCCGCCTTGAGCGCGTTCTCTGCGTCCGACAGCTCGGGGTTGGGGACAATCGCGACTTTGCCGTTGGCATCGAGCGCGAGGTCATTGGGGGTGGGCAGGTTGCCCTTCGCCGGATCGTAAACCACGTTGATCACCGGCGGCCGAATCACCGTGGGGATGTCCGGGCCACAGCCGACGAACAGCAACAGCGCAACGAACGGCGCCCGATCAGTCAGGGTTTTCATGGAGACCCGTGGAGATAATCCTGCGCGCCGGGCGGGTCAAATCGGCGCGGAAGAAGTGGCTCACCGACTGCAGGTTCCTTCAGCCCGGAGCCGCCATGCCGATGATCCTCATGTCACCCGCTTTCAAGTCTTTCGGGCCGATTCCCACCCGGTACACCTGCGAAGGGCCCAACGTCTCGCCTCCGTTGCAGTGGTCGGGGGTGCCCCTGTCCCCCCATCGGTCGCCACCGCTACTTCTTCAAGTTGTACGCGCTCGATTTCGAGCTTCCCCGAATGAAAAACGCCACCAAGAAGGACGTTGAAAAAGCGATGGAAGGCCGGGTGATCGCGCGCGCCGAGCTGGTGGGCACCTACGAGAAGACCGGCGGGCTGCACTACCGCCAAGAATCGGGACGACGTTCCTGAGCGAACGGACCGGGCCTGGGCGCGGTGTCCGCGGAGTCGCTCAACGGGCAACGGGTGCAAGAGAAGCTCTGCCAGCCGCGCAGAATCGACTCGTTGAGGCATTCATCGTAGTGGCTGCAATAGAGCCGACGGTGCCTCAAGATTTCTCTCTCGTTGCGCAGCGTCGAATCGAGGGGCGTGGGTTCCGGCTTCAACAACACCATGGGGTTCGTCACTTCGTTCCTTTCGACGCGGCTACTGCCCTCGCAATGCCAGTCCAGATTCGCGTCGGTCAATCGGTTTCCAACCGTTGAGCACAAGTGGATCTTCCCGAGGACACTGTTAGATCTCCCGGCGGTGAGGTTGAACCCGACGTACGAGCAGTTGGCCCAACTGCGAACGCTGGTCGCGCAGGCCAATGCTGGGCGTAGGGTCCGGATTCTCGAGCTCGAAGCCGTGCTCGAAGTCGCTCGCGAAGCGGTCGATTCGAAGCTCGGCTTCAGCTGGCGGCACGCGGGCGATCACGTGGACGCCCGGGCGAGCACGACGGTGTGCCTGGCGGTGCATGCCCGTGGCGGGGTCACCATCGGGTTGGCGGGGGTCCGCGCGCTCGATCCGGATCCCGGCAAGGGGTGGCCCGAATTGCGACCCTGGGTTTCGAGGGTCCCCGCTCAGAATGCGTCGCGGTGCGCCGCGTGGGGCGAGCGGCAAAGAGACGACCGGCTGGGTCTGAGCGTGCAATCCGAACAGCCCCGACGGGCCACCGCCGACGGGGCCGTTCTGCTCGAGGCGGTGCTCGCTCACCCGGACGATGATGCGCCCCGGCTCGTCTATTCCGACTGGCTGGCCGACCAGGGCGACCCCCGCGGAGAGCTGATCGCCGTCCAGTGTGCCCGGGCCCGCCTTCCGGACGACGCGGTCGAACAGCGGGCGCTGGAGGAGCGCGAGTGGACGCTGTTGTCGCTGCATGAAGAGACGTGGCGCAAAGAGCTGGCTCCGGACGTGTTGAGCCTCAAGTTCCGGCGCGGCTTCGTCGACGAGCTGACGCTCTACGCCTCGACGTTCGTCGATCAGGCCGAGAAGATCTTCGCGCGTGAGCCGGTGACGACCGCGCGCATCGTCGATGCGGCCGAGAAGGGCGCCGTTCAGCTCGCTGCCTGTCCGTCGCTTCGTAAGCTTTCGGGCTTGAGATTGTCGAACTCGACCGGCGCCTATGAGCGGGGGATCGGGCTCGAAGGGCTGGGCGCGCTGCTGTCGTCCCGCCACGTCGGCGCCCTGGGCTGCCTGGTTCTGGAAGGACAACACGTCGATGATCTGGGTGCGATCGTCCTGGCCAAGGCGGGCCCGGGGGCGCTTCCGGCGCTGCACACCTTGCAGCTGAGCGCTGATTCGGTCACTGCGGTGGGAGTCGAAAATCTGTGCGAGACCAAGTGGTTCCGGCGGCTGCGGCGCGTCTCGTTCGCCGCCAACGCCCTGCGCGAAGTCGGAATCGAGGCGCTGGCCTTCGCCCCCGGAGCCGGCGCCTGGGAAGAGCTCGACCTCGATGCCAACCTGGTCGGCGACGCGGGCGCCCGGGTGATCGCCGCCCATGAGCGGCTCGGGTCGTTGAAGCGCTTGTCTCTTCAGCGAGATCACCTCGGGCCGGCCGGAGTGCAGGCGCTGCTCGATTCGCCCCGGCTCAAGGGACTGCAGGCCCTTCGCCTCGATGGAAATCGAATCGGCGGGCTGTTGGTGGAAAAGGTGAGGCAGCGCTTCGGGGCGTGGTGAAGGCTCTGCTAGAGGCGGTTCATGAACCAGCGCCGCAGCTATTACCCGCCGATCGAGCCGTACCGCACCGGGCGCCTGCCGGTCTCGGGTGGGCACGAGCTGTACTTCGAAGAGAGCGGCAACCCGAAGGGAAAGCCGGTCGTCTTCCTTCACGGCGGCCCCGGCGGAGGCAGTGAGCCGAAGCAGCGCCGCTTCTTTGATCCCACCGCCTACCGCATCGTTCTGTTCGACCAGCGCGGCTGCGGCAAGTCGACCCCCTTCGCTTCGATCGAGAACAACACCACCTGGGACCTGGTCGCCGACATCGAGGCGCTGCGGCTGCACTTGAAGATCGACCGGTGGCAGCTCTTCGGGGGCTCGTGGGGCAGCACCCTGTCGCTGGCCTACGCCCAGACCCACCCCGCCAGCGTCACCGAGCTGGTGCTGCGCGGAATCTTTCTGTTGCGAAAGCAGGAGATCGACTGGTTCTACCAACGGGGTTGCAGTGCAATCTGGCCAGACGCCTGGGAACCGTACTTCAACCACATTCCGCAAGCCGAGCGCGGCGATCTGATGCGCGCGTACCACCGCCGGCTCACCAGCGATGATCGCGAAGTTCGGCTCGCCGCCGCGCGCGCGTGGAGCGTGTGGGAAGGCAGCACCAGCTACCTGCATTCGAACGCCGAGATGATTCAGCGCACCGGGGAAGACGAGTTCGCGCTCGCCTTCGCGCGGATCGAGTGCCACTACTTCTTGAACGACGGCTGGCTCACCCAGGGCCGCGCACTGCTCGACAACATCGAGCAGATTCGCCACCTGCCCTGCGTGATCGTGCAAGGCCGCTACGACGTGGTGTGCCCGATGGAATCGGCGTGGGCGCTTCATCGCGCCTGGCCGTCGGCGGAATTGAACGTCGTCGCCGACGCGGGACATTCGGCACACGAGCCTGGAAACGTTCACGCGCTGGTGCTTGCAACCGACGGATTCAAGAGCAGGAAATGAGCTTTCGAGAGATCCGGTCGAAGACGCGTCCTTGACGGACCCCGTGCGTTCCATCTATCGACCGCGCCAATGGCCAAGTCGCTCGTGATCGTCGAATCGCCCGCTAAGGCGAAAACCATCGGCCAGTTCCTGGGATCCGACTTCACCGTGATGGCCAGCATCGGCCACGTGGTGGACCTTCCTTCCTCTGGTTTGTGTGTCGATACCGAGAACAACTTCGAGCTCACCTACGAGGTGACGAAGAAGGACGTCGTCCGCGATCTGAAGGAAGCGTTGAAGAAGGCCAGCGCCCTGTACCTCGCGACCGACGAAGACAGAGAAGGGGAAGCGATCGCCTTTCACCTCAACGAGCAGCTGAAGCCCAAAGTGCCCGTGAAGCGGATGGTGTTTCACGAAATCACCAAGGCGGCGATCAAGCATGCGCTCGAGGTGAGCCGCGACATCGACCGCAGCCTCGTCGACGCCCAGGAAACCCGCCGCACTCTCGACCGGCTCTTTGGCTACGAGGTCTCGCCGGTGCTGTGGCGCAAGGTGAAGGGCGGGCTGTCTGCCGGCCGCGTTCAGTCGCCCAGCATTCGCTTGATTGTCGAGCGCGAGCGCGAGCGAATGGCGTTTCGTTCGATCGCCTATTGGGACCTCGGCGCCAGGCACCCCACCCCCCCGGCCTTCACTTCGTCCTTGCTCGAGATCGACGGGAAGCGGGTCGCCGCCGGCAAAGACTTCGATCAGCTCGGGAAGGCCACCCGCGACGTGGTCCTGCTCGACGAGGCCCTGGCCCGACAGCTGGCCGAGCGGCTGGTGGGGCTTCCGTTCGTCGTGCGCAGCGTCGAAGAGCGCCCCTCGCGCTCATCGCCCAAGCCGCCGTTCATGACGTCCACCCTGCAGCAGGAAGCCGGCCGCAAGCTCAACATGAGCGCCCAGCAGGTGATGCGCATCGCCCAGGGTCTGTATGAGAAGGGCTTCATCACCTACATGCGCACCGACTCGACCAACTTGTCCGAGACCGCCGTCACCGCGGCCCGCGCCCAGGTTCAGGCCCTGTTCGGCGCAGAGTTCCTGCCCGCCGAGCCGCGCACCTACCTCAAGAAACAGAAGAACGCTCAGGAAGCACACGAGGCCATTCGCCCTGCCGCGGAAGCCGACGACGCCGGCGTCGTGAATTTCCGTTCTACCGAAGAGCTGAAGGCCGAGCTCAACGGCGCCGAGCTCAAGCTTTATGACTTGATCTGGAAGCGGACTCTCGCTTGCCAGATGAACGACGCGATCGGCGTCTCGGTTTCCGCCCGCATGGGCGTCAAGACCGCGAAGGAAGACGTCGTCTTCTCCGCGTCCGGGCGGACCCTGACTTTCCCCGGCTACCTGCGCGCGTACGTCGAAGGCAGCGATGACCCCGACTCGGAGCTCGAAGACCGCGAGACCGCGCTGCCGGTCCTCAAAGAAGGCGAGGCCGTTCCGACCGAAGGCATCGAGGCCCGCGGTCACACCACCACCGCCCCCGCCCGCTACACCGAAGCGTCCCTGGTCAAGAAGCTCGAAGAGCTCGGCATCGGCCGTCCTTCTACCTACGCGTCGATCATGGGCACTCTCCAGGCCAAGTACGTCTGGAAGAAAGGCCAGGCCCTCATCCCCGCCTGGGTCGCCTTCGCCGTCGTCAACGTGATGGAACAGCACTTCGGCGGACTCGTCGATTACAAGTTCACCGCTCGCATGGAAGACGATCTCGATGAGATCGCCGCCGGCGAGCAGGACAAAGTCCCCTACCTCAAAGAATTCTACTGGGGAAAACCGAAGATCGGCCTGGTCGGGCTGCACCAGCAGGTCACCGAAAACATCGCCGACATCGACGCCGCCGCCGTCAATTCGATTCCGATCGGGAAGGACCCTTCAGGCGTCGACATCATCGTCAAGCCCGGTCGCTACGGCCCGTATTTGAAGCGCGGCGAAGACACCGTGTCCGTTCCTGAGAATCTCGCTCCCGATGAAATGACCGTCGCCCGCGCGATGGAGCTGCTGTCTGCTCCCCGCGGCGATGTTCCCATCGGCGTCGACCCCGTCAGCGGGAAGAACGTCTACGCCAAGAACGGTCGCTTCGGCGCCTACGTCCAGCTGGGCGAGATGCCCGAAGTGAAGGGCAAAGGGAAGATCGCCCAGGAAGACAAACCCAAGACCGCTTCGCTCTTCAAAGACATGAAGCTCGACGGGCTCAAGCTCGAAGACGCTCTCAAGCTCCTCGAGCTGCCCCGCTCGCTCGGCGTCGTCGATGAGAAGGAAGTCGTCGCCGCCAACGGTCGCTATGGCCCGTATCTGAAGTGGGACACCGAAACCCGCAACATGGGCGTCGACAACGAGGCCCGGCTCTTCACCATCAGCCTCGATGAGGCCATGGTCATTCTTCGCGAGCCCAAGCAGTTCAAGGGCCGCGGTCAGGCCAAGCCCCCCCTTGCCTCGTACCCTCCCGACCCCGTCTCTGGAAAACCCGTCGTCCTCAAGGAAGGCCGCTTCGGGTTCTATGTCACCGACGGCGAGACCAACGCGTCCCTGCGCCGCGGAGACGAGGTCGCCGATCTCACCGCCGAACGCGCCTATGAGCTGATGGAGCTCCGCCGCGAATACATCGCTTCCGGCGGCGGGAAGAAACCCAAGAAGGTCAAGAAGACTTCCGCCAAGCCCAAGGCCGTCAAGGCCGCTTCTCGCACCGCCGATAAGGCGCCCGCCAAAGTCATCAAGCCACCGGGCAAAGTCGGCGCCAAGCCGCCCGGCAAAGTCGCCACCCCGCCCGGCAAAGTCGCCACCCCCTCTAAAATCACCAAGCTCAGCGCCGCCAATTCCCCAGATAAGACTTCCAAGAAGGGCGCTCCGAAGAAGGCCGCCAAATCCAAGAAGTCCGGGTCCGTCGCCAGCCGGTAACGGGAGCGCTCCTCACCGGTCGGAAACCAGGGACCTTGCTCCCGCCCTTCGCCCAGGGCTCTTCCACCATCGATTGAAGGACCACCCCGGCATGCCCTCACCCCGGGTTCTCGCCGCTGATCCATTTGGGCATTGGCGGAATCAGATTTTCTGGGGCTCTGCGCACCCTCCCGCGTTTTTTTCCCGACCTTGTCCCTCCAACCACACCCTGATGTGGTCGGAAGGCCAAGCCCAGGCTTCAGACCCGAATCAGCCCCGGCGTCTTCTTGATCAGGTGATCCAGCCACAGGTTTGATTGCTTCTCGAGCACCGTGTTCGCCCTCAGCCGCGAGTTCAGGTGCACGAAGTCCACCTCGTCCAGATGTTGATCCTGGTTCGAGCACGAGAAGACGAACGATTCTTTTCCTGTTTTTGGATCCACATGGCGCTGAAGACACTGCGCGCAGATCTCTTTCATCATGCACTGCATCGGAGAGTTGATGCTTCCCACCGCCGTGTGCGCCGGCTTCAGGTACGGCTGCAGCACTCCGTGTCGGGCGTCTTTCACCGCCTTCATCATTCGATCGCTGCCAATCACAATCAGCCGATCGACCGTGCGCAACGGGACGATTTGTCTTCCCAGCTCACCCTTCGCGTACGCCACCATCGCCTGCACCACGTTGCCGTGGAAGGAACGGTCTTGCTCGCGCCTCGGCTTGATCAGCTCGCCCGAGTCCACCGACCAGATCACCTGATCCGTGCCTTTCTCTACGTCGTCCATCTTGAAGCTGTCTTCCCTCGTCCGGTAACCGGCGAAGTAGATCACCGCGCAGCCCGCTGCCTCGAGCGCCTGGCCAATCGAAAACAACACTGCGTTTCCCAGCCCTCCTCCCACCAACAACACCGTCTCGTTGTTCGGAATGTCCGTCGGCGTTCCCGTCGGCCCCATCAACACCACCGGTTCACCCGGCTTCAGCGCTGCGCACAGCCGCGAGCTGCCCCCCATCTCGAGCACGATCGTGCTCATCAACCCCTTCTCTTTGTCGACCCAGGCCCCCGTCAGCGCCAGGCCTTCCATCGACAACGTCGTCTCTTCGACCCGCGGGACTCGCCGTTCGAAGTTCTGCAGCCGATAGAACTGGCCCGGTTGAAAGTGTTTCGCCGCGAACGGCGCCCGCACCACCACCTCGACAATCGTCGGAGTCAGCCGATTCACCGCCACCACCGTCGCAAGGAACGCGTCGTCCAGCCGCTTGAACAGCTCGGCACTCGAACGGGTCGCGTCTGAAGCCGCCGCAATCTCTTTTGCAAACAGCTTGGCCACCTGCGGGTACCCGTCTTTCGCCGACGCCATCGCCTTCACCACGTTGCCCGCATAGGTTGGGTGGTTGTCCCCGTAGAAGCTGATGAACCGGTGGTCTTTGGCGTACGAGGTGAAGAAGCCCGTGTCCTTCCCGATGTCCTCATGCGGGTGGACCTCGTGCAGCTGCCAGCCGTCGGGCCCGTCCGTCAGATCGTACCCGCGGAAAAAGCTGCGCTCGTTGTCGAGCAGGAACGTGTTCGGGTACTCGTGCTCGTAGGTCACGTTGGGCTTGGTGCCCGCCGCGACGCAGACCGTCTTCGCCGGAAGCTCGTAATAGGTGCCCGTGCCCTTGAGCTTTCCGTCGATCGTCGACATCCGCTCGAACTTCATCGCCTTCAGCGCCCCGAATTCGTCCGGCACCGCTTCGATCGGCGCCACCCGTTCGATGATCCGGATTCCCTCTTCCAGCGCCTCAGCGACTTCTTCGTGGTTGAGCCGATATGCCGGCGATTCGATCAGCGACCGGCGGTAACAGAGGCTGACGCCTCCCCAGGCACGCACCAGAGGAATGAAGTTCGGCTTCTCGTCCACCTTCGCCGCCCGCGCGCGCTCGGCTCGAATCGCGCGGCCGTGCTCGAGGAACGTCAGGTAGGTCTGCTTCTCTTCCCCGTCCAGCTTCGCCAACACCTTCTCTTCGCCGATGTCCGCCACCAACTTCTCGTGCCGCCCCAGCACTTTTTCCACCTGCACCGGGTAATAGGCGAACAGCTCGGTCGCGGTGTCGATGCCCGTCAGGCCTCCGCCAATCACCAGCGCCGGAAGCTGCACCTGCAGGTTGGCCAGTGAGTCTTTCTTCGCCGCCCCGGTGAGCTGCAGCGCCATCAGGAAGTCGCTCGCCGCCCGCATTCCGCGCAGCAGGTTGTTCTTGATGTTGAGCAGCGTCGGACTTCCCGCGCCCGCCGCGATCGCGATGTGATCAAAGCCCAGCGCCCACGCGTCCTCGATGGTCAGCGTGCCGCCGAAGCGAATGCCGCCGTACATGTTCAAGTGCTCGCGCCGAGCCAGCGTCAGGTGGATCAACGTGAGGAACGTCTTGTCCCACCGCACCGTGATTCCGTACTCAGAGACGCCGCCGAAGCCGGCGAGCACCCGCTGATCCAGCGAGACCGCCAGCTGCTTGAAGTCCTTCAAGGGCTGCAGCCGGGCACCGTTCTTTCCGGTCAAGGCGTCTTCGAACGGCTCGACCTTCAACCCGTCGATGCCCGCGACCGCGAACCCTTCGTTCAGCAGGTAGTGGCTCAGCGTGTAGCCGGCAGGCCCCAGCCCCACCACCATCACGTTCTTCCCGTTGTACGGAAGCGCGTACGGGCGGGCGAGGTTGAGCGGGTTCCAGCGCGTCAACAGGCCGTAGATTTCAAAGCCATAGGACAACGCCAGCACATCGGTCAGCGCGCTGGTTTCAATCTGCGGAATGTTCACCGGGTCCTGCTTCTGGAAGATGCAGGCCTTCATGCAGTCGTTGCAGATTCGATGGCCGGTGCCGGGGCACATCGGGTTGTCG
>JAYVCD010000324.1:0-6332 GCA_043750125.1 Archangiaceae bacterium
CGTTCCCATCTCGAACACGGAAGTTAAGCCCTCCAGAGCCGATGGTACTCCGCGGGAGACCGCGTGGGAGAGTAGGTCGCTGCCGCATCCTTTTTTGAATGAAAACCCCGATCGCCCTAGTGGCGGTCGGGGTTTTCGCTATTGGGGAATTGGAAATTCGACGCTCCCTTGCGCGTTGCCAGATGGTGCTGAACCGAACTAAGCTCCTCGCACTTTGAATTCCAAGCGCGCGAAAAGCTGAGGCTTTTTCCGCTTCGAGCCCTCTTTGAGAGTTGCCTTCCGCCATGCGTAAACCCACTCTCTTCGGCAAGTACCTTCTGCTGGAGCGGGTGAACGTCGGCGGGATGGCCGAGGTGTTCATCGCGAAGGCTTTTGGCGTTGAAGGGTTCGAACGAATCCTCGCGATCAAAAAAATCCTACCCACGATGGCGGAGGATGAAGAGTTCATCACGATGTTCATCGACGAGGCACGGATCAGCGTTCAGCTGAACCATGCGAACGTCGTTCACATTCATGAGCTGGGAAAGCACGACGAAGCGTTCTTCATTGCGATGGAGTACGTGTCGGGTCGCGATCTGCGAACGATGCTCGAGCGGTACCGTCGGCGAAAAGAGATCATGCCCACCGCCCAGGCGGTCTACGTGGGCTCGAAGATCTGCGAAGGGCTCGACTACGCCCATCGAAAGAAGGATGCCCGCGGCCAGGAACTGCACATCATTCACCGGGACGTCTCGCCGCAGAACATCCTTTGCAGCTACGAAGGCGAGGTCAAGATCATCGATTTCGGAATCGCGAAGGCAGCGAATCGAAGTCAGAAGACCCAGGCTGGAATTCTAAAGGGGAAGTTCGGGTACATGTCGCCCGAGCAGGTCCGCGGACTGCCCATCGACCGCCGCAGCGACATCTTTGCGCTGGGGGTGATCCTCTACGAGATGTTGACCGGCGAAAAACTGTTCGTCGGCGAGTCTGACTTCTCGACTCTCGAGAAGGTTCGCAACGCAGACGTCCCCACGCCCCGACAGTTTAATCCAAACATCCCGGCCGGCCTCGAGAAGGTCTTGATGAAGTCGCTCGCCCGGGAAGCAGAGGATCGCTACCAGTGGGCCTCTGACCTTCAAGAAGACCTGATGCGTTTCCTGCTTGCCGGGGATGCCATCTATTCGGCCAAACACCTCGCTTCGTTCATGAAGGAAGCGTTCGCCGAAGACCTGTTTCGTGAAGACGAAAAGATGCATCGGTTCGCTTCGATCACCAAGCCCGACGAAATCGAGCAGTCGGGAGTGCTGGCCCAGCCGCCTCCCCCGAAACGCCGGAACACCGTGCAGCCGATGGCGATGACTTCGCCCACCGCGGCAGCAGTCCCGTCGGCGCCCATTCCTTCGCCTCGCCCTAAATTTTCCTCACCCCAGCTTCAACCCATTCCCCTCAGCGCGGTCGGCAATGGCGGGGCGGCCGTGTCCCTGGCCGTCGGGATCGGGAACGACACGGTCAACATTCCGCTTCCCACGGCGGAAGAGCTTGCGGAAATGGACGGAGCGGGCGACCGCACCCAGATCGTCGATGCCGAAGCGATGCGGGAAAACCTCAAAACCAGCGTGGGCAGCTCACCCTTTGTGCCCGGCGAGCATGGTTCGGCGTCGAGCCTCCTGCATGAAGACCTTCCGACGGGCAGCTTCGCGAGCCCGGGCAGCGAGGCCACCCTTCCTCCCAAACGGAAGAATGGTTCGAGCAAGCCCAACGGCTTTGCCAATGGCAGCTCGGATGCCGACGACATTCAGCCCCTGGACCAGACTGGGTTTCGCCCCGCGGTGGAGCACGAGGACGAAGAGGGGCAGACGGGCGAGAAGCAAAAGTTCATCGAGACGATCGAACGGCCCGGCAAGAGTGGCATCAAGCCGAAGATCGTGATCGGAGACGGCCCGGAATACATCGGGCAGACGATGGTCGGGCCCTCGCCGGTTTCTTCTTCCGTCGATCCCACCACCCGGTTGTTCAAAGAGCGCGGGCCGGAAGTCGATGACCAACCGACCGGGGGCGATGAGCTCGGCGACGTGAGCTCGGCCGACGACACCGATGGTCAGGGCCACCCCCTGGCTGGGGAAGAGACCGAGGAGACCAATCCGAGCTCGGCCCAACCGACCAAGCTGCGCCAGGTGCGAAGGAGTCTGGCTTCGACCCCGGGGGAAACCACCGGTCCGGCCGCCCTGCCCGAGGACCGGCGAAAGACGATTCTCTTCGTGAGCGTTGGAGTCGGGATCGCGATCATCCTCGCGGTGATCGCGGTGATCTTGCTCAGCACCAACCCGGCGCGGCTGGTGATCCAGACCATTCCCGAAGGCCCATTCAAGGTGACGGTCTCGAAGACGGCCGACGGCGAGGGCAAGACGTATGACGGAGCGCAGGCGATCGAGCTCGACCCCGGTGACTACTTCGTCGACGTGGTCCCGGCGTCAAAAGCTTTCCAACGAAAACGTCTGAAAGTTCACCTCGGTGGCAATCAGATGTTGGCGCTTCCTCCCGTCGTCTTGAATCCGGTAGGGCCGCCGTCGAGGCAACCGGAACCGATCGAGAAAAAGCCGGCTCCGACCGAGGTCAAACCGCCGGAACCCAAGCCGACAGAAGCCCGGGCGGGAGAGGCGAAGTTCTTTGCTGCGATGATCAGCAGTGACGAGCCAGGCGTCGAAATCAGTGTCGACGGAAAAAAATACGGCAAGACCCCACGGGTGAAAGTCGACAACCTGGCCTTCGACAAGCCCCACAAGGTGACTGCGAAAAAAGAGGGCTTCAAGCTCTTCACTTCCGACCTCGTGAACGTGGATCGGGGAGCCGAGATGGAAAAGTACATTGTGCTCGAGCGCGAGCCGACGGACGCAAAGCCCGAACCCAAGCCAGATCCGAAGCCGAAGCAGGAAGCGGCGGCAAGGGAAGAGAAGCCGAAACCCAAGCAGGAGCCCAGGCCCAGGCCAGAACCGGTTCGGGAAGAGAAGCCCAAGGCGAAGGTCGAGGTGAAGCCTAAGCCGGAGCCCGAGACGAAGCCGTCGGCGGCGAAGGGAAAAGGCAAGCTCGCGTGCGCCTCGAAGCCTGCGGGGGCCGAGGTCTGGGTCGACGGAAAGAATACCGGGAAGAAAACACCGGTCGCCATCTCTAGCGCTCTCGAGCTGGGGGCCGGAAAGCACAAGGTGATCTTCAAGCTCAATGGAAAGGCCAGCGCCCCCCAGGAAATTGCAATCGAGGCGGACCAGACCTTCGTGCTCAAGGGCATCGAAATACCCGGAGCGTGACCGGGTGTGCAGTAGGCCAAGGCGGGTTCACGGCTGATCAAAACCGCGAGGCTTCGGTTATATGACCGCCATGGTCAACCCGGTGCCTGCTCAACAGCCGTTCCGATATCCGCTCGAGAGAGCCTTCGTCGAGCCGGATTGGAACCGAATACCCGGCTACCAGGGCGTGAGCACCGCGGAATGGGAAAGCGCGCTCTGGCAGCGCAAGCACACGGTCAAGAACCTCAAGGAGCTCAAGAGCGCGCTGGGAAATCTGCTGCCCGAGACATTGGCGCTCAGCATGGAACGAGACCTCAAAGAGCGCGCGACGATGTCGATGTTGATTACGCCGCACATGATCAACACCATGAACTTCGAGGATCTCTGGGGAGATCCCCTGCGGCGCTACATGCTGCCCGCCTTCGAGGATCGCCGAACCGATTTTCCCAGCCATCCGAAGTCGTCGCGCGACTCGTTGCACGAGGCCGAGATGTGGAAGGTCGAAGGGCTGACCCACCGTTACCCGACCAAAGTGCTGGCCGAGCTGCTGTCGACCTGCCCTCAATATTGCGGCCACTGCACCCGCATGGACCTGGTGGGCAACAGCGTGCCGCAGGTGGACAAGCTGAAGTTCCACACGCCTCAGCCGGACCGCCATCAGCAGATTCTCGAGTATTTGAAAAAGAGTCCTCAGGTCCGCGACGTGGTGGTTTCGGGCGGAGACATCGCCAACGTCCCGATTGGCCAGCTCGAAGCTTTTGTCGGAGCGTTGATTGATATCCCCAATGTTCGCGACATTCGGTTGGCCTCGAAAGGGCTGATGGGAATTCCCCAGCACTTCCTTCAGGATTCAGTGCTGCAGGCCTTTGAACGGTTGGCGAAAAAGGCCTTCGAACGAAACGTGGATCTGGCTCTTCACACCCACGTGAACAACGCAAACCAGGTCACGCCCTTGTTGGGTAAGGCTGCGAAGAAGTTGCTCGAGCTTGGCTTTCGCGACGTTCGCAACCAGGGGGTGCTGCTTCGCGGAGTGAATTCGACTTCGAAAGATCTGCTCGAGCTGTCCTTCATGCTGCTCGACCACGCGCGGATTCTTCCGTACTACTTCTACATGTGCGACATGATTCCCAATGCCGAGCACTGGCGATTGAGCGTGGCGGAAGCGCAGAAACTTCAGCACGACATCATGGGGTACATGCCTGGCTTTGCGACGCCCCGCATCGTGTGCGATGTGCCGTTCGTCGGAAAGCGGTGGGTGCACCAGGTCGCCGAATACGACCGTGAGAAAGGCATCAGCTACTGGACCAAGAATTACCGCACCGGCATCGAAGATGAAGCCGATGCGCTCGATCGGAAGTACGAGTATTACGATCCGCTCTACCTGCTTCCCGAGTCGGGACAGCAGTGGTGGCGCGAGCAGGGTAGGGCTGCGTAGCCGATGTCGCGGCAGACCCTCTTTCCCCAGGCGACGGACGCGCAGTGGGCCGACTGGCGGTGGCAGCTGCGCAATTCCATTCGGACCCCTGCCGCGCTGGGAAGCCTGATCGCGTTGACGCCCGACGAGGTGGCGGGCTGCATTGAAACCGCGAGCATCTTCCGACTGGGGATCACTCCGTACTACTTGTCGCTGATCGACCCGAACCACCCCTTCTGCCCAGTGCGAATGCAGTGCATTCCGGTGAAGGCCGAGGCCCGGGTGCGACCGGGCGAACTGCTGGATCCGCTTGGCGAGGACAAGACCCGACCCGAAGAGGCCATCGTTCACAAGTACCCCGACCGGGTGTTGTTCCTCGCGGTCGACTCGTGCTCGGTTTATTGCAGACATTGTACCCGTCGCCGACTGACCAAAGGCGGAGAGGCAGAGCTGTCGCGCACCGAATTGCAAAAAGGCATCGATTACGTCCGCGCGCACCCCGAGGTTCGGGACGTACTGATTTCCGGTGGAGACCCCTTGATGTTGTCGGATGAGAGGCTCGAGCAGTTGCTGGGTCCCATTCATGAGATCTCGCACGTCGAGATGATTCGAATTGGGACCCGACTGCCCGTATGCCTGCCGATGCGTATCACCGACTCGCTGTGCAAGGTGCTTCGGAAATTCGCGCCGTTGTTCGTCGTGACGCACTTCAATCACCCCAAAGAAATAACCCCTGAAGCACGCGAAGCGTGTGAGCGATTGGTCGATCACGGAATTCCTGTCGAGAATCAGGCGGTGCTGATGCGACGGGTCAACTCGAATGCGCGGATCATCAAAGAGCTCTCGCATCGCAGTCTGTCGATGCGGGTGCGCCCCTACTATTTGCATCAGATGGACGTAGCGCAGGGGCTCGAACATCTGCGAACGCCTCTGGCGACCGGGGTCGAGATCCTCGAGCAGCTGCGCGGCCACACCACGGGTTTGGCCGTCCCCCACCTTGCGGTTGATCTCCCCGGAGGAGGCGGGAAGGTGACGCTGCAGCCGGACTACGTGCTCGAGCGGACGGAGCACCAGACGGTGTTCCGCAACTACAAGCACGAGCGCTACGTCTACCCGGAGCCCGAAGAGACAGACTGCACCTGCCCGTACGATGAAGTCTGGACCCAGCGCTGAAAGCCAGTCCCCTGGATCCTTGATTACTTGCAAAACCCGGCTCATTTGCCGTGGGCCTGCTGAGTGCGCATACCGAAGCGGCGCATTTTCTCCAGGATCTCGTCGGCCCTCTTCGTCCACTTGAATGGCTTGCCGGTTTCGTTGTGCGCCTCGACGTACTCGGCGATCGCATTGCGGAGTTGCGGAATGCTCGTGTGCGATCCGCGCTGGAGGGCGTGCCCGGTCAGGAGGCCGAAGAAACGCTCCACCAGATTCAGCCAAGAGGCGTAGGTCGGCGTGAAGTGGAGAACGAAGCGGGGATGCAGAAGCAGCCAGCGATGGACCGGAGGCGATTTGTGCGCCGACAGGTTGTCGAGGACCACGTGAATAGTCAGACCCGGCTCAACGCTGCTGATCCGGGCGGCTTGAAAGTGATCCACCTGGCGGTCTGAAACTGATCCACCTCGCAACTGGGGACAGCTTGCCGGGCACAGCCCGGCGTGCGT
>JAYVCD010000325.1:0-16993 GCA_043750125.1 Archangiaceae bacterium
CGCGAGAGGTCAGCGTGCCGGGGTCGGGCCGGACTTCGAGGAAAGCCGTGCCCGAGCCGTCGAGGTTCCGAAAGTAGAGGTCTTCTTCACTGCACAGAGCCGAGCCGAGGTAGGCGGCGAGCCAACCGCACGGCTGAAGCGCGGCCTCGGCGAGAACGGCGAACGGCATCGAGCCCTGGCGACTGGCCGCGAAGTACCAGGCGTTGGGGTCCACCTCGAGCTCACATTCCACCCAGCCGCCGGGCTTCAGTTCCCACGGCGGGTCCTCGCACTTGACGACGCGATCGATGAAGAGAAACGGAGGCCGCGGCAGCCGGGCAATTCGCCGTGTTTGATCGAACGGGCGGTACTTCTCACCAAACGCTTCCGAAGGGCTGCCCTCGGAAAAGGCGACAATCTGCGAGCGGGTGAAGAGCGAACGCCTGGGCTCGAGAGCAGGGGCGGGAGCAGACCACGTCGCTTCGACCTGGGCCCGGGTCAGCCCGCGGATGCGCAGGGACATTCCTTCCATCTCGACCACGTAGCGGCCGTCGACGTACATCGCGGCGGTGGCCAGCACGTAGGGCTCGGGGTCGTAGCCCAGCTCTTTGATCTCGACCCGATAGCTGACGGTGCGACTGTCGACCGTGACCTGGCCGCGACAGCGCAGTTGGCTGATGACGCCTTCGATCGGCTCACAGCGCACGTCGGCGTCTGCTTCCGCAATCCACCCCAGCCGCAACAGCAGCACGCGCAAGGTGTGAAGGCAGCACTCGTACATCAGCGTGCCGGGCATCACCGGGTCGTCGATGAAGTGACAGGTGAGGTACCAGGCGTCCGAGGTCACGTCGGCCTCGCCGTGAACGAGCCCCAGGCCAAAGCGACCTCCGGTGGGGTTGAGCTCGATGATCCGATCGACCAACTGCATTCGGCCCGCGGGCAGTCGAAGCGCGGGGCACAGCTCGCGGTGAGCAAACGCACCGCCGAAGGCCGAGCCCAGGTCTCCTGAACGCAGCGCATCGAGCTGCCTGGAGTCCAGGGTGCCCGCCGCCAGGGGAAGCAGCGCAGAGTACGGGGTGGTGTCGCTGCGGCGCGGACCCGTCGCGGTGCTCGGCTCGGTGACGATTCCCCGGCCCGTCGCCAGTTGCTCGGGGCTGAAAAAGCCGGCGCACCCGTCGTACATCGTAATGAAAGGAGCTCCGGCGATCGTGCCATCGAAGCGGAAGAAGAACAGCCAGGTGTCGCCCTGCTGGATGAAGCGATCGATCTTGATGTCGTAGCGAATCGTCTCGCCGACGCAGGGCAGATCGCGATGAAAGACGATCTTCGCGTCCAGCAGCCGATACACACGCTCGCCGCGGGTCTGAAGATCAATGCCGAGGTACGCAGAGAGAAAGAGGTCGGCCTGACCCGCTTCCACGCTGATGCATACTGGCGCGCGACCGTTCTCGAGGTACCAGCGGCCCGCCCCTACGTCGTGTTCGGTCACGCAGCGGCCGGGACCCAGCACGCCGCGCGTTCCTTCCACGCTCATGATCCGATCGCACAACATCAGCGGCTCGGCCGGCAGACGCACGCGCGAGGCAAACGTGTCGACCTCGGCGAACTGCGGGCCGAGCATCTTCGCCAGGCTGCCCACCGCGAATTCGAGACAGGCCGAACGATCGAAGGCGATCGGCTCGGAGCGCGTCACGGGCGCGAAGGATCCGAGCAACGAGATCAACCGCTGCTGTTCGAGCAATGCCTGGGTCTGCAGCTGAAGCGAGCTCTGGGCCAGCTCGAGAAACTTCCGATGGGCGTCCGCGGTCGGCGACGTTCCCGAGGTCGCATTGGGGCTCTGGTCTGCGCGGGGGAGAGCGGGAGTTGGCTGGGCAGAAGGCGTCGAAGGAGGCGCCGGACGCCGACCGCCGACGGGGACCGAAATGCTCGCCGGGCGGGCCTGAGGCTCGATCGACAGTCCGCTTTTCAGTCCGTACAGCTCTTCGAGCGAAATCGGCAAACCGGCTTCGGCCAGGCGCGCCAGAGCCGTGAGCAGCGACCGAAATCCGTCGACGCCGCGCTGACAAGCGCTGACCGCAACGTGAGGTCGTGAGCCCAGAATTCGACTGATCATCCGGGCGCAAGATCCCTGCGGGCCCGGCTCGAGAAAAAATCGAGCTCCGTCTGCGTAGGCCTGCTCGATCGTCGCGCGGAAATCGAAGCCACCCAACGCGTTGGCGAGAATCGAAGCGGCGGCGGAGTCTTCGGTCGGAAGGTACGATCGCGCCCAAGCGCCGCTGTAGAAGCGCACCCCGGCCGGAGGGCTCGTCGGCAGTTGATGAATCGCCCGGTAGGCGTCGGCGACCGCGGCGACCAGCGGCAGGTGCACGGTCGGAACGCCTTCGAGTGCCAGGGCCTCGCACTTCAACGCCGCGACGGTCCGCTCTACGTCTTGCGTTGTTCCACCGAGCACGCACTCTTGTGGAGCATTGACGATCAACAGTGCCGCCGTTCCCACCAGGGCAGCTCGAACTTCGTCGGCGGGCCGATTGACGACGACCGCCTTCCACTGTGCCGACGGGCCACTTCCCCACGCGGTGCGCGCCACGGTGCACGGCCCCGACAGCTCGGTGCGGAACAGCGGCGAGGTGAGCGTCCGGTGGAACATCAGATCGCGATCTCTCCACGTGCGCGACGCGAACAAGGCCGCCGATTCGCCCAGGCTGTAGCCGACGTAGGCGTCTGGCTTCAGGCCGAACATTCGGGCCGCATCGCTCACCGCCACTCCGTGCGCGACCTGGCCCAGAATCATTCGTTCCGGCGCCTGGCCCAAAGTGTGCGCCGCTTCGGCTTCCCACCCCGGGTTCCATTCGGAGCGCCAGGGCCCAACCCACTGGGGCATCAGGTGGCCGTGCAGGTGTTCGACCTCGGCGTCCAGGCGCCGATAGATCTCAGGCAGCGCGATCGCGAGCGAGCGGCCCATTCCGAGGTAATGGTTTCCGGAACCGGGGAAGACGAACGCGAGCTGCCCGGCCATCGGGGGGGTGGGCGCACGGGACCGGTCGAGCTGACGCAGCAACTCGGCGGCATCGCCGGCCACCACGGCGCGCGTCACCGGGCCCTGTTGTTCTCGGCGGAACCAGCGCGCGGCCAGAGGCTCGAGTGGACCTGAATGACCTTGCGCCAGCGAGCGCAGCATCGCTTCGTCGCCGCGCAGCACGAAGATCGCCGCGTTGCGTTCACCGAACGGCCGCGATCCCAGGGGCTGCGCGGGACGATCGACCCCTTCGAGCACGGCGTGCAGACAGGTGCCGTCAAAACCGATCGAGCTGACTCCGGCCCGACGAAGCCCTTCGGCGCGATTGCGCAGCCACACCTGGGGCTGGGTCGGAATGTGGAAGCCGCTGCGCGCGAGGTCGATTCCTTCGGGCGCTTGCTTGAATCCCGGTAACGCCGGGAGCAGCTGTTCGAACAGACAGAGCGCGCTGGCCACCACCGAGGCCAGGCCTCCCGCCGCTCCCGCCTGGCCAATGACGGCGGTCGTAGACGCAAGCGCGCAGTGCAGGGTTTCGGCAGTTCCGAAGCTGCGACACAAGCCGCGCGCCTCGTCGAGATCTTCTCCGGGGTCTGCGCTGCCATGAGACTGGAGCAGCGAAATCTGGCCCGCGCTGACGCCCGCCTCGCGGTGGGCCTGGCCGACGGCCTTCGCATACGCGTGAACGCGGGCTTCGCCTGTTTCCAGCGCGGTTCCGCCTGCTGCGCCGAACCCGCGCACCACTGCGTAGATTCGATCGCCGGCTTTCAGAGCGTCGTCGAGGCGCTTGAGCACCACCGCCGCGGCGCCTTCTCCAACGGTCGGGCCGTCGGCTGCACGGTCGAACGGGTTGGCCGTGCCGAGCTTCGAATACGGCCGCAGCGCGTCGGTGGCGAGCACCTGGCGAATGTCGCCCGCGAGATCAACCGCGCCCGCGAGCATCACGTCGACTTCTCCCCGCTGCAGCATTCGCGTCGCCACTTCGAGCGCGCGAAGGCCCGAGCCCTCTTCGCCCGAGACCACGAAGCTTGGACCTCCGAATTGGAACTCCCGGGCCAGACGGCTGGCGACGATTCCTCCCAACGCGCCCAGCGTGCGGGTCGAGTCGAGGGCCGCAGAGAGCGCGTCGGCGAGGTCCTGGGTCCACTGCTCACGCTGCTCGGCCGTGAGCTTCAGCCCGAGCTCTTGCTCGTACGAGCGGACCCGATCGCGCACCAGCCAACGCAAATGAAATGAAGTGGTGTCGAGATCGAGCCCGAGCCCGACCACCGCCCCCGCCCGCAGGTGGGGACCAGGGCCCCAGCCTCCGCTGTCGTCCAGCGCTTCGGCCGCGACCTTCAACATCAGCAACTGCTGCGGAAGCAACGAGGCGAGCTCGCGCGGAGGAATCCGGAAACGCCCCGCCGGCATCGAGATCGACTCGAGCCACGACCCGGCCAGTGCGGGCCCTTCGAGCCCGAGCCAGCGGCCCTGGGGGCGGGGGTCCACCACCGGCTCGCCGCGAAGGATTGCGTGTTGAAACGCTGCGAGCGAATCGAGGCGGCCGAAGTGGGTCGCCATGCCCACGATCGCCACTGCGACCGGTGGCCTTCCCTCGACTGCTCTCGGGTTGAGCGGGGCGGGCGCGTCTTCGAGCAACAGGTGGGCGTTGATCCCGCCGAAGCCGAACCCGGACACTGCGGCGCGTCGCGGTTTTCCCGGCGCGCGTTCGGGCCACACTTCGGGAGCTTCGAGCACCCGGAACGGGCTGGCGTTGAGAGCCTCGGCCGCGGTCGCTGCGGAAAAATTCGCCGACGGAGGCAGCGTGCGCGCCTCGAGCGCCGCAATCACCTTGCACAACCCTGCCGCTCCGGCCGCGGTCAGCAGGTGGCCGACGTTGCTCTTCACCGACCCGAGCACACAGCCGCGCGCCGCCCGGCCTTCCCACAGCGCGGTCAGGGTCTTCAGCTCGACCGCGTCGCCTCGCGGAGTCCCCGTCCCGTGGCACTCGATCAGATCCACGTCGTCGGGAAGCCACCCCGCTTCGGCGTAGGCCGCACGCGTCGCGCGCAACTGCCCCTCGCTGTCGGGTGAGAGCAGGCTTCCCCCGATGTCGTTCGACAACCCGATTCCCCGAATCACCGCACGGATGTGAGCGCCCCCGCGCTGCGCGTCTTCGAGCCGACGCAGCACCACCATTCCCGCACCCTCACCCACCACCAGGCCGTCGGCGCGCGTGTCGAACGGCGCGCAGCGGCCACTGGGAGACAGCGCCTGCAGCTGGGTGAACCCGACCTGGGTGTAGAGCGCCTGGGGCAGGCAGACTCCGCCGGCGACCACCGCGTCCAGCCGCCCGGCCTCGAGCTCGGCGCAGGCCAGGTGCAGCGCGTACAACGACGAAGCGCACGCCGCATCGAGGGTGAAGCTGCCGCCGCCCAGCCCGAGCGCCCGCGCGAGCAGTCCAGCCGGCAGTGCGCTCGGGTAACGCTCGAGCGGGTCGGCCTTCGCGCGCGAGAGGGTCGAATGCCCAAGCACGTGGGTGTCGAGCGCGACCGCGAAGAGATCCTCAGCCAGCTGCGACGCTCCGTCCGTGGGCAAGGCAATGTTCGCGAGGACGACTCCGATTCGAGAACGATCGACGTCGTGCAGCTGCGCGCTGGCAAACGCGTCCGAGCCCACCTGCAACGTCAGCCGGGCCAACGGGCTCAGTCGCGCAATCAGGTCCGCGGGCAAGGCCAGCGGCAGGGTGTCGAGGGTGAAAGGATCCAACGCGCACGCCCGGGACGAGCGGGCATGGTCCAGCGAGCCTTTCGGGTCGACCATCTGTTCAACCGAAGCAGGCCAACGCCCGGGCGCCACTTCGCGCGCGGCCGAATTGCGGGCGAGCACGTTTTCCCAGAGCTCACGCACGTCGGCGGCTCCGGGGAAACGCCCGGCCACGCCGACGATCGCGATTGCCCGGCCCTGGCCCGAACGCATGCTCATGCCGTCGGGGTGACGGTCTTTGCCCCGGACGCTTCCCGGTGAAACGCCTGGTCCAGCATCGGGCTTACAGTGCAAACGCAGCCTTCGAGCTGGGCGACGATTTCCCCCGCGTCGTCGAGAAGATCGACGTCCGAGGTGATCGCCGCGCCTTCGACTTCGCGCACCCGAACCGTTGCGTGAACCGAGCCCACGGGGAACGCCTTGAGCTGTCGCCAGCTGCCCACCCGCGAGGGCAATGACGGGGCCCCGCGCTGCTCTCGGCACCAGAGGATCAGCGCCTGAAAGACTCCGTCGACCACCAGGGGGTCGGTCACCCAACGAACGGTCGGCGCGGGCAGCAACCGGTCAGACATCGGGTAGGTCCGCAACCGCAGCGTCATTCCTTCAGCGCAGATCCCGTCGATGCCCTCGATCGCCTCGAGCTGAGCTCCATGAAACAGCTGCTCGCTGTAGATGGTCTGCAGGGTGTGAGGGTAGGGCCGCATCGCTGCGGGGGCTCCAATGGCAACCGTGGCAGGAACCGCGCCGCCCACTCGAGCCACCGCGCGAACGTGCACCTGGTCCCGGGTGTTTCGCAGCTCGAGGGTGAAGCGGGAACCACCGGGCGTCGCCTCGAAGTTCCCGACCCAGATCGCCACGTCTTCCGGAGCCGTGACGCCCTTGAGCACGCGGACGTCCTCGATGCTTTGAACGATTCGCCCCGCGGCCGCCTTCACCGCCGCCTGGGCAAACCACTCGAGCGTCATCGCCAGTGGGAGCACCGATTTCCCGGCCAGTTGGTGATCCGCCAACACCGGGAACGTCGCCGCATCGAGCCGGAAGGAAGCCGCCAGCTCGAAGGCCGCGCTCGATTCTTCCGCGAAGCCGGCGCCGAGCACCACCTCGGTAGGGCCGCCGGGTGCCGTCTGTACTTCGTCACACAACGCACGCGCGCCGTCGGTGAGGGAAATCAGCGCGACGCCTTCACGCTCGAACTCCGAACGAAGCGCAGCCGTCACCATTCCTCCGTCCCACGGACCCCAATCGAGAGCGACCACCCGGCAGCCCGGTCGCTTGACCGCTTCGGCCTGAGCGATTGAGACCAGCGCCTGGTTCGCGACGGCGTAGTCCGATTGTCCCCGTCGACCGAAACGTCCACTGACTGAGGCCATGAAGGCCACGAACCGAAGGTCGTCCTGGGCGGTGGCGTTGAGCAGCGCGCGCAGGCCTGCAAGCTTGGTGTCCAGCACCTGGTCGAAGTCGTCGTCGCGCTTGTCCTCGATGCGCTTGTCGCGAAGGACGCCCGCCCCGTGAATCAAGCCGCGCACCGGGCCAAACTCGGCCCGCGCTTCCTCGAGAACCACCTGCAGCGACGCTTCGTCGCGCACGTCCACCGACCGATAGCGGACTTTCACTCCGCCCGCTTCGAGCTCGGAAAGTCGGGTGCGGATTTCCCGGCCTGCCAGCACGGCGCGACACGCCTCGCCGAGCATTTTGGGACTGGGGCGATCGCCGGGGGCGGCGTGCTCGAGCAGCGCGCGCTTCAACGCCGCTTCATCGGTCGCGAGCGTCATCCACTGAGGTTCAGCGGAAGGGACTGCGGAACGGCCGAGCAGCAGCAAAGCCACTCCGCGTTGTTGAGCCAGGGCTCGGGCGCATTCGGCGGTGACGCCTCGCGCCCCTCCGGTGACGACCACCAGGTCTCCAGAAACGACGCGCTGCTCGAGCACCACCGCGGGAGCCTCGCGCAGCGCCAGCGTGGTGCGATGCGCCGGACCCAGACCCACTTCGCGCGGACCTTCGCCGCCCAGCTCATTGACGATCGCAGCAGCAGCTTCAGCAATCGTCAGCGCCGACGACACGTCGAGCGCACGGCAGCTGACCTCGGGCCATTCATCTGCCGCGGTCTTGACCAGGCCTGCCAGCCCGCCCTGCAGCGCATTGCCCCCAGAGGTCGGCGTGGCGCTATGGCCAAAAGCGCCGTCCCGCCTCGAGATTGCGACGAAGATTGCCTTGCCTCGCGCGGCCGCCTCACGCAGCCGGGGGCCGAATGCGCGCGCGAGCTTTAGCGCCTGCTTCAGGGACTCTTCACTCGCGGCGGTCCACCCGTTCGTGTCCGGAGCCATCACCACCAACCCCCCGATCGGCCCGATCGCTTCGGCGGCCCCTTGAATCACGCGCGCCTTCAGCCCGTGGCCCGCCCACTGCTTCACCAGCGCGTGCGAAAGCCCGGCGCCATCGAGGCAGACCAGAATCTCGCCTTCCGGAAATCGCATCGGAGCCACTGGGGCCGCCGCGAGGCGAACCGGCACGACCACCCGGCGGTGCAGCCGAGCGGCCGGAACGCGCTTTTTTGCTTCCGCGGGAACGCCAGCCGGCACCCCCGCGCTCACCGGGTGCGACGCACTGATGAAGTCCAGCACCTGCTGCAGGGTCTTCAGGGTCCCCAGCTTTTCGGGATTCACCGAAGGCGCGCCGGGGATCTTCTTCGACAGCATCGAGAGGATCTCGACCCGCTTGATCGAGTCGATGCCCAGGTCGGCTTCGAGATCCATTTCCACAGACAGCGTCTCGAGCGGATAGCCGGTGAGCTCGCAGACGACGTTCAGCAGCGTGGCCTTCGCGTCCACCCCGACGGGAAGCGCCGCAACCGAAGGCGGCGGGGCCGACGGGCCGCCGGTATTCACGAAGTCGGCGACCTGCTGCAGCGTCTTCAGCGACCCCAGCTTCTCGGGGTTTACCGAGGGCGCTCCGGGAATTCTCTTCGAGAGCATCGAGAGGATTTCGACCCGCTTGATCGAATCGATTCCAAGGTCGGCTTCCATGTCCATCTTCAGCTCGAGGGTCTCTTGCGGGTAGCCGGTCGCTTCGGCCACGACCGCGAGCAAGGTCGCCAGGACATCGACGGTCGGCTCGGGGGCGAGGCGAGCGGGGGCAGAGGGAACAGGCGACTGCTCCGGAGCCAACTGCCGTAGGACGGACGGTACCGGCGTGGGCGACGTTGGGGAAAATCCGGCCAGCTGATGCTGTCCCGCCAACAAAGCCTGAAAGCCCTGCTGCGCCTGCAGTTGTCCCTCGAGGAAGGTCTGGTGAATCCGGGCCGTCTGATCTTGCTGCGCCTGAAGCGCGCGCACCGCGTCCTGGTTGGCCCGCAGCAGCTCGATCAGCGCTGAAGAAGGCACCGGCGCAGCCGCCCTC
The DNA here is from genome assembly GCA_043750125.1 of Archangiaceae bacterium. Taxonomy (GTDB): domain Bacteria; phylum Myxococcota; class Myxococcia; order Myxococcales; family Myxococcaceae; genus JAGSPQ01. The sequence goes on from JAYVCD010000325.1 coordinate 9,134, forward strand.
TGGGCCGGCCGCGGGGCCACAGCAGGCAGCGTCGCGGTGGGGGCCCGGTAGTTGGCTCCGGTCAGTGGGACCACCATCTTCGGTTTGCGTTCCACCCGCGCCTGACTGCGCGGCGGCAGACAGACGCGCTGCCACTGCTCGAGCCGCACCTCGTGACCCTCAGCTGCCAGCCGCGCGAGCACGAGCGCAAAATCAAACAGCCCGCCGTTTTTTCCCTGCGCATCGATCGCCATTGCGACGTGCGGCCGACCTTCGAGAATCGCATGCACCAGTCCGGTCAGTGCCGCGCGCGGGCCGACTTCGACAAACGTCCGCGCCCCGTCGGCGTAGAGCCGCTCGACCACCGCGTCGAACTTCACCGGAAGCGCGAGCTGACGACCCAGCAGATCTCGCGCGGCGGCGGGGTCGGCAGGGTAGGGCGTTGCCGTCGCGTCGGCGATCACCGGCAAGGCAGGAAGCTTGAACTCGATCTCTTCCAGCCCTTCGCGGAAGGACTGCGCGCAACCGGCGACGAGCGGACTGTGAAAGGCGGCTCCGACGGGCAGCCGGGCGGTGCGAAGTCCCCGCGTGGCACACGCCGTTTCGGCTCGAGCGATCTCTGCGCGCGATCCAGACAGCACGCCCTGGGCGGGCCCGTTGCGGTTGGCGAGGACCAGGTCCAGCTTCTCTTCCGCGAGCGCCCGTTCGATCTGCTCGAGCGGAGCCAGCACCGCCAACATCGTCCCCCGATCTTCCCCGTTGCCGTCCATCAGTGCGCCGCGCAGCACCGAGACCCGATGCAGCTCATCGGCTCCGAGGACTCCTGCCGCATGAAGTGCGACCAGCTCGCCGTAGCTGTGGCCCGCGACGAGCTGAGGCTTCACTGCGAAGCGCGCGAGCAATTCGAGCAGGCCGCGGCTCACCGCTCCGATCGCCGGCTGTGCCGCCTGGGTTCGGGTCAGCGCCTCTTCACGGCCTTTGCGAACCTCGGGCTCGAATGAAAACGCCGGGTAGATGGCGTCGGCGACCGCGGTCGCTTCAACGGCTTCCAGGACTTCCGGAAAGAGGCACGCCAGCTCGCGCACCATGTTGACGTGCTGTGCGCCCTGGCCCGGGAACACAAAAGCCAATTTTCCAGCCGCGGGCCCGACCCCATGGTGCACGCCGTCCGGCAGACTGAAAGCCACCCCGGGTTGGGCCTGCAGTCGTTCGATCGCGCGATTCCATTGCGTCGAACCTTCGCCGGCCACCCCCACCAGTCGATGCGCGTCGCTGACCCGAAAGCTCTGGCGCGAGGCGGCAGCGAAAGCCGCAAACTTCTCGGCCGGGACCTGCGCTGCTTCCTGGGCCCGCTTCAGCAGCGCCGCGGGATCAGCCGCCGACAGCGCCCACAGCTCGACCGAACCGTCCCACGCGGGCTCGGCGCGACGCGGACCCTGCTCCTGCAGCACCAGGTGAAAGTTGCTTCCCCCAAACCCGAACGAGCTCACCCCCGCACGCCGAGGCTGACCTTTTCGGGAAAGCCAGGGGCGGGCCTGGGCTGAGAGCGAGAACGGGCTGCTCTCGATCTTCAGCGCAGGGTTGGGAGCGTCGACCTTCAGCGTCGGCAGCAACACCTTGTGATGCAGCGCGAGCGCCGCCTTGGTCATTCCCGCCGCGCCTGCCGCCGCCTTGGTGTGCCCAATCTGCGACTTGACCGAGCCGAGCGCGCACCAGGCGGGGTCGGCGGAATCTTCGCGAAACACCAGGTTCAGCGCCTCGAACTCGGCCAGGTCTCCGGCCTTGGTGCCCGTGCCGTGGCCCTCGAGCAGATCGATCTCGCGCGGTCGAACGCCCGCCTCGCGGTACGCCGAGCGCAGCGCGCGCGCCTGGCCGGAAGCCAACGGAGCGTAGATGCTCTTCGCCCGCCCATCGCTCGAAGCCCCGACTCCGCGAATGGTCGCGTAGATCCGATCGCCATCGGCCTCGGCGTCGGACAATCGTTTGAGCACCAACATTCCGATCGCTTCGCCCAACAACGTGCCGTCGGCGCGATCCGAAAACGGCCGCGCATCGCCCGAAGTCGAGAGCGCCGGGGTCTTGCTGAAACACATGTGCATGAAGATGTCGTTCAAGCTGTCGACACCGCCGGTGAGCACCAGGTCGCTGCGCCGCGATCGCAGCTCGAGCACCGCGAGGTGAACTGCGGCCAGCGAGCTCGCGCAGGCTGCATCGATGACGCAGTTGGTTCCGCCGAAGTCGAGTCGGTTTGCAATCCGCCCCGCGACGACGTTTCCCAGCAAGCCGGGAAACGAGTTTTCCTGCCAGCCCACGTACGACTGGCTGATCCGTTCGACCACCTGGTCCGCGGTCTGGGGGTCGACGCCCGAGTCCTGCAATGCCTTTCGCCATTTCGGGTGGCCGAGGCGGGCTCCCAGAGAAATCACCAGCTCTTGAGTTCCGGTGACTCCCAACAACACGCTGGCGCGACTGCGATCCCACGCCACGCTCTCGCCGTAGCCTGCGTCTTCCATCGCCATTCGGGCCGCGACCAGCCCGAGCAGCTGAGAGGTGTCGGTGGCCTCGAGAATGGAAGGGGGAATTCCGAACTCGGTCGGATCGAAGGGGTGGGCGCCGAGGAACGCTCCCCGCTTCGCATAAGTCTTGTCGGGCGCCCGCGGATCCGCGTCGTAGTACTCATCGACCGACCAGTGGGTCGCCGGGACCTCGCCGACCGCGTCTTGCGCCGTGCGAAGCAGTCGCCAGAAGGCCGCCAGGTTCTCAGCCTTCGGAAACATGCCCCCCATCCCGACGATCGCAATTGGCTCTTCCCGGGACGAGTTGACCTCGGTCTGGGCCTCGGTGACTTCGAGCTCTTGCGCACCGGTCAGCAGCGCATCGAGCGCCGCTTCGTCTCGGGGAACGAACTGCTCGAGCTGAACGGGCACGCCGATGCCCTGGCTGCGCAGCGCCGCGACCCGGGTGAGCACCGCGGCTCCGGTCATCAGGTTGCGCGCGATCACCACCGCTCGCCGGGCTTCCCACGATTCGAGGAAGGTGCCGCGCGTCCAGTCGTTGAACGCTCCCATCGCGGGGCCGCACCACACTTGAAAATCGATCTTCCGATCTGTGAGCCCGTCGTTCGCCCAGTGCGAGGCCTGCCCCAGGTACGAGCGGAACAGCAGGGCCAGTTGGTGCTTCGGTTCACGCGTCGCACGCTCGAGCTGACGGGGATCTCGCGCGGCGAAGAAGGCCCGGCATCCTTCCCAGGCCTGCTCGAGGCTGCAGCGGAAATATTTCTGCTCGAGCTCGGCCCGCACCGCTGCCGGCATCGCCGCGAGGCTGTCGAGGCTTCGGTACAGCTCGTACAACCGGCCCGCGCGCACTGCGAACAGGGTTCCCCGCGTGAGCACCTGGACCTTCACGCCCATCTCGAACATGTCCGCCGCGGGAGCCATCGCCACGTCGGTCGTCGCCGCCTGGGCGAGCATCTGCCGAACCGCGTCGCTGGTTCCCGCTTCGCGGCACGACTGGTTGATCGAACCCGTCACCACGTACGCCGCGCCCATCGAAAACGCAGACGCTACTGACGCCGGGGTCGCCAGGCCCCCCGCTGCACCGATGCGCGGGCGAGTGGCATAGCGACGGGCCGCACACACCTCATCTCGCAGCGCCTGAAGCGCGGGCAGCAGCAAGACCAACGGACGGTTGTCGGTGTGGCCCCCGGAATCCGCCTCGGCCGTCACGTCGTCGGCCATCGGAATTTCACCCGCCAGAGCGGCTTGTTCTGCGGTCAGGGTTCCGGCGGCGACCAGCTCGGTGAGGAAACGCTCGGGAGCCGGCTCGAGAAATTTCCGCGCCACCTCGACCCGAGAGACCTTCGCCATCACCCGGTGGGGGACCACGATTTTTCCGCTGCTGTCGCGGTGAATTCCCGCCAGGCGATAGCGGACGATCGGCAACGTGAGATCGAGGTACGCCGAAGCGCTGACGAACCGCAGCCCGCGCCGCAAAAACAAGTCGACCACCGACGCTTCGAGGCGCGGGTCGTCGGGCGAATGAATCAGGTTCACTCCCCACGGCAACCCGACCAGGTTGCGCTCGAGCCGTTCCATCGCCTGCTCCACCCGACCCAGAGTCAGGCCCGCGGCGCCAAACACGCCCAGCATTCCCGCGCGGGCAATTTCTTCGACCAGCAACTCAGAGGCGATTCCATTCGCCATCTCGCCTGCGACATAGGCCAGGCGCACGGCGTGGTCGGCTCGAAAGCCGGCGTCGCCCAACTGCCCCGGCAGCAGCGCGGGGACCCAGGCCAGCAATGGCAAGGCGCCATTTTTGGCCGTCATGCCCAGCAACGACTGCCCCCCTTCCGCGACGGCCGGACGACCTTCCCGCTCGACGATCACCAACGGCCGGGCGAGTGCGCTCACGGCGGCCAGCAATGCTTTCGCGCTCGAGCGGGGAACGGATGAACCGGGAACCCACGAGCCCACGGCGGCGCGGTCAGAACGGTTCGGGCTGTGGGTCAAGGTGTCGGCTCCATTCTTCACTGCAGAGGACCGGGGGCCATACCAGCGGATTGCCACCCTCACAACCCGCGTTGAAGCATTGATCCCCAGCAGGGTTTGGGTCCCGAAAGCCCCGGCCAGGCTGCCGCGCATGGGCTTCCCCTCGAGATTCCTGCTGGTGTTTGCAGTGTTCGTGCTGGGGGTCGCGTGCCACCCGCCCGAGGGTCCTGGGTCGGACGCCGGTTACGACGCCGGCGCGGACCGTGCCGATGCGTCCGTCGGCGTCGAAACGGACAGCGGAGTGACGCTCCGGCCGGAAATGCGCAGCTCGTCGACGCCGGCCCGATGACCTGCCAGGGTTTTGCCGGCGAGGGCACCGGTCGCCAGTGCTTCCTTCCCTATGACTGGGCCATCGGCAGCACGTACCGTTTTGAAGTCTCGTACAGCCAGCCGACGGCCAGCTCAGCCGAATACACCGCGTCCACAACATCGCCTACCAGGTGGGCGGCGCCTGGAAAGACGTCGGCAGCGTGCACTTCAACCGCGTCTACAACGCGTGGCACAACGAGATCTGCGCCAACTACTTCTTCGGGCAGGAAGGGGGAAACTTCCTCAGCAGCAGCGGCGGCGCTCAGCGGCTCTCGCGCCCGGTGCTTCGTACCGAGACCGTGCGACCGATTGTCGTGCTTCCTGACCCCCGAGCTTCTCTGGGCTCTCGAGGGGGCGGCGAGCGGTTCGCGTCGAGGCCAGTGGCACTTCGGATGAGGGTGGCGGGATTGCCCCGGGCCAGGTCCACCTTTTCAGGCGCTTCATTGGCTGATCTGAGCTCCTGCCCAGCGTTCGAGCCAGTTGTGAGCCCGTTTGCATTGAAGGTGGGAAAGAGGGTTCACGGACCTGCCCCAACAATCTTTTGAGTCGCCTCACATCTCATTTTAGCGCCGAGGTCCTTCGTGTTTCGGCCGCCCGCTGACCTGCTCGCGACCTTGGCCTTTCGACCACCTCAGGGTGTGGTCAAAGGCACAGGGTCACTGAAAACAAGGCGCTGCCCCTCAGGAACAACGCAAGGAAGAGCTTCGGGCCCGGCACGTCGCCGGTTCGGCCTCGGTGGAGCGCACCAAGCCCGCACTTCCTCTCAAAGCCTCTGTTTGCTGAAGACACGGCCCCCGCCTGTTTTCCCTGCCCGCGAGACACGTGCGCGCCAGACCCGGCAAGCCCTTTGCCTTCCCTTTCCTCCCCGCACGACTTCCCTCAGCCCTGAGATCCGGGCCGAGGGAGTCAGTTCAAGAACGGCTAATTGCAGATCACCGGGGAATCGAGATCTCCGTCCACGACGGGCGCCTGGTAGAGCGAATACTTTCCGCCGGGCTCGTTGGCGTCGCGGGACGTAGGGCAGGTGAACGTCAGCGTGGTGGCCGCGTCGACGATCGTATTGCGAATCGACTCACGGTAGACACAAGACGTGCCGCCGAGCGCCGCGCTCGCTTCGCAGATTCGAACCACCTGGGGAGGATTGCTGGACCTGTTCTTGGTGCAGCTCAGCGTGACCTGCGCGCCCGGGGTGCAAGAGCGAATCGGTTGTTCCTTGAAGCCGCAATCGCGCAGTGGACCCTGCTGATCGCGGGTGCAGGGGGCCGTGGTGTAGCCGCCCACTCTTGGAACCGTCACGTTGAGCGAGGCGAAGTTGTTGGTCTGGGTGTTGGGGGCAAATGAGCACAACGGCCGATCGACGGGGAGTCCGGCCTCTGTGACGAAGGACGTGGCCTCGAACTGAAGCGCTCCACTCGAGTCCGTCACCGGCGTTCCTTCGCACAAGAACCGGTCGGGGTTGCTTTGGAAGCTCAGCGGGAACGTGCTCGCCGCGGTGCTGGGCGTCGGAAGGGACGTGATGTCGATCCACTGGCACTCGGTACCGGCGATGTAATCATCGCCCCAGCCCGCCGCGATTCCCTGGTTGTGACACGAGAAGGGGTGGGCCAACGGAGCCACTTCGCTGTTGAACCAGCGGGTCGTCGACTCGAGGCAGAAGGCGCGCTTTTCGCCGGGAAGCGCTCCGTACTTGAACTCCCCGTAGTGCGAGAAATGAAAGTGACCGTGGCAGGGGCTGAACTCGAAGACGTTGTGCACCCGCAGCGGAGCATTGGGATCATCGGTGCCGCCTACCGCCAGGGGTTTGGCGCCCTGGTTCTTCACGCTCGCCGTGAACTGCAGCAGCCGACGCCAACCCGAGCCGCCGACGCACTGCTCGGCGATCGAGCACGAGTTCGGCGCGATGTACCGGTAGATGATTCGGTTGTCGGCCAGTCCCGCCTGCACAGGAGTGAGATCCGGCGCATTGGCCTGTGTCGGGGTGCCGACCCGCACCTGATTGGCGAGGGTCGCGTTCCAGACCAGCCGCTCGAAGTGAAGCTGGGTGTCGACTCGGCCGATGTGGTTCGTGACCGCGTCGAGGCAAGACTCGGTGGGCAGCGGGAAGGTGAGGTGGCAAATCTGGTTGCCTGCGACTTCGACTCCGCAGGTGTGGTCATACAGCGACCCAGAGTTCTCCGAGTCGGCGGTGTTGGGCGGGTAACCGTCTTCGTCCACGCACGCGTAGCCGGTGCGCGCGAACAGCAGCTCGGGGTCGATCGGCAGTTGGTACGGCTCGTCCCACAGACCGCCCGCTGCCTTCAGCTTCGGCTCGCTCGTTCCCGGCGAGTCCACGTCGGTGAGGATCGTGGTCGTCAGAGTGTACGGCACCGAAATCACATCGTGGCCCTGCAGCGTGGTGCGCTGGGCCGCGGCCCCGAGCGTGATGTTCCACTGGTCCGACGTGGTGATCGGCATCATCTGCTTGTTGCTCGAAGTCCCGCTGCCACTTCCATAGAAGAAGTTGCGGTAGGTGAGGCGGTACCCGGTGAGCTCCGCTTGTGCCTTCGCCCGCGCGACCCAGAACGCGGTGGGCTTCAGCAGAATGCCCGTGGCCACCCGGTTGCGGACCGAAGCAGGAAGCTCATCGAGATTCACCGCAACGCTGCTGCTCATCGTCACCCGGACCAGTGCTCCAGGATCCGACGGACTGGGAGTCCCAACCACCACCCCGTCGAGAACCCTCGAGCCCAAAGACCGATCGTGAGCCGAGGGGTCTTCGATTCCGCAGCCCGACCCGAACACCCACAACGAACCCAAGACCCACGATGCACAGCTGCGCCGGATGCGGCTCAACGCCATAAGGGAAAGCTCCAGAGATGAAGGGGGGAAATTGCTACCGAAGGGTGTCACACCGGACAAGGGCGCAGGAACCCTACAGCAACGCTGGAACAGGTCCACGCCGCTTGGCTGTGGGTCCGCCCCGCTTGCTTCGTCCGGTTTGCCCACCCTCGAGGCGGTCGCTACCGTTTCCAGCACCAGGAGAATT